>CAYPUR010000395.1:0-1557 GCA_964413865.1 uncultured Verrucomicrobiota bacterium | reverse complement strand
TCTTGTGAACTCCTGCTTCGCGGTGGCAAAAAGTGGTGAGAAATGCAGGCTAGTGCGGATTTGCTTTCGTGGCGGGCTGCTTGCTGTTTCACTTGCGCCCGCATGAAGCTGCTTGTGATTGGCTCCGGCGGACGGGAGCACGCCCTGGTCTGGAAACTCGCTCAATCCGCGCGCGCGACCCAGATCTGGTGCGCCCCTGGCAATGCGGGCATTGCTGCCGAATGCCTTGCCGCCAACGACGCCCTGGTCGAGTGCGTCCCGATCGGGGCGGAGGACCTCGAGCTGTTGCTTGCGTTTGCCCGCAAACACAGGCCGGACCTGACGGTGGTCGGCCCTGACAACCCGCTGGCCGCGGGAATCGTGGACCTCTTCGAGCAAAACAGTCTCCGCATTTTCGGTCCGAACCGTTCCGCCGCCCGGTTCGAGTCCTCGAAGGTCTTTGCCCAGGAGTTCATGAAACGTCACGGCATCCCCACCGCCTGTGCGGGGACCTTCAGCGAGTTCGCGCCCGCCTCCCGGTTCGCGGCCGGTCTGGGGGGGCGCTGCGCTGTCAAGGCGGACGGGCTGGCCCTTGGCAAGGGCGTGTTGATTTGCCGCAACATGGAGCAAGCCGATCAGGCGATCGAGCAGATCCTCGTCCAGAAGGCGTTCGGCCCGGCCGGGGCCCGCATCGTGATCCAGGAGTTGCTCGAAGGAACGGAAGTCTCGCTCCATGCCCTGTGCGACGGGAAGACGGCCAGGCTCTTCCCGACCTCGCAGGACCACAAGCGGGCGCTCGACGGCGACCAGGGCCCGAACACCGGCGGCATGGGCACATGCTCGCCCGTCCCCTTTTTGAGCGAGGCCGACCTGGCGTCAGTTCGCCGGACCATTCTCGATCCGTGGCTGCGCGGCTGCGCCGCGGACGGGATCGACTATCGCGGGATTCTGTATCCGGGGCTGATGCTGACCCAGGACGGTCCCAAGGTGCTCGAGTTCAACGCGCGGTTTGGCGATCCGGAAACCCAGGTCTACCTCATGCGCCTCGAGAGCGATCTGGCGGACGTGCTCGACGCCTGCGTCTCAGGCGGGCTCGACCGGATCGACATCACATGGCGCCCCGAATCGGCGGTCTGCGTCGTGATGGCATCGGGCGGTTACCCGGGCAGCTATCTCAAGCACAAGCCGATTCATGGACTCGACGCCGCGGGGCGCCTTCCGAACACAAAGGTCTTCCATGCCGGCACCGCGCGCGAAGCGGACCAGGTGGTGACAAATGGCGGGCGGGTGCTGGGGGTCACGGCGGTGGGGGCCGATCTCGAACAGGCCCGCGCGGCCGCCTACGCGGCCGTCGACGCGATTCATTTCGAAGGCGCCCAGTTCCGCCGCGACATTGGTGGAAAGGCAATGCGGTCAGGTCCGTACTATTGACAAATGGCACGGGGTGCGGGGGTGTCGTCGAGGATGATCGAGCTGAGGTTGCGGGCCTTCGAGGCGGGGGTTTCCGGAGGTCGCAGCCGGTCGCTTTCTGGGTTCGGTCTCCCTCGTCGAACCGGACATGGAGATTTCCCCCATCCG
>CAYPUR010000394.1:0-1645 GCA_964413865.1 uncultured Verrucomicrobiota bacterium | reverse complement strand
GCCGGGTGCCCTCACCCGGCGTCAAGCCCCTGCACCCAAAATGAGAACTGCTGCAAATCCTTCCCGGGCGGCAGGCCGCCTGCCGGTCCTCATTCAATGTCAGCAGGAAACGTGCAAGGCCGCGGTTGTCTGATGATTCGAGGTCAGTTTCTTCTTGCTAGCCCCGTGGCCTCGTTGCTAGGTTCACCCCCCTTTGAACTGAATCGAGGCGATTTTTTATGGCCAGACGTTGTGCATTGACCGGCAAGGGCCCGCGAAAGGGCAGTATCATTTGGAGAAGTGGCAAGGCGAAGAAGCTGGGCGGCATCGGCACCCACATCACCGCCATCACCAAACGCCGCTTTCTCCCCAACCTCCAGAGGGTCAAGGCGGTCGTGAATGGCGAAGTCCGATATATCCGCGTCGCCGCCAGCGCGTTGAAGAAAGGCCTTGTTGTCAAAGCCCCCAAGCGCACCTGGAAGAAGGCCGAGCCAAAGGGCGCATCCAAGCCCTGACGCTTCCTCCCGATTTCTGACACCGTTTCGGGCGGGGCCGGCTGGCCTCGCCCGATCGGTTTTTGGGGAGGCAGCCAGGACCAGCGCCACGATGCGGCCGTGATTATGCTGGCTGAGCCTCCCCCTCGCCCGTCTCCTCGATGCGAGAATATCCTCGTGATCCGAGGTGGCGCGATCGGCGACTTCATCCTGACCCTGCCCGTCCTGTCCGCCCTCCGCGAGCACTACCCCGAGGCCGGCCTTGAAGTGCTCGGGTATCCGCACATCGCACGACTGGCCCTCGAAGGAGGCCTGGTGGACGCCGTGCGGCCGATCGAGGCGCGGGACCTGGCGGCGGCATTCGCCCCGGATGCCGTTCTCTGCGATGACCTGGCCGACTACTTCTCAGGCTTCGATTTGATCGTGTCGTTCTTGTACGATCCGGGCCAGATCTTCCAGGAGAATATCTCCACCGTGTCCCCGGCCCGCTTCATTGCCGGGCCGCATCGACCGGACCCGTTTGTCGATAAGCACGCAACCGAGGTTTTTCTCCAACCGCTCGCGGAGATCGGAGTGCTGGCGTCCGATCCCACCCCGCGCCTGAACCTTCGACCTGCCAAGACCGCACAGCCGCGCATGCACATGCCGCCAGCGGAACCCGCGGCAGCCCGGCGGCGCCGGCTGGCGATTCACCCCGGGAGCGGCAGCGAGCGCAAGAACTGGCCGGAGTCGTGCTGGGCCGATCTCATGGCACGGCTGGCTTCGCGTGTCGACTGGGACCTGGTCCTGGTGGGCGGCGAGGCCGAAGGCGAACGCCTGGAGCGATTGGCCCTCCGTTGGCCTGCGGAACGCCTTGAAATCGCGCGCAGTCTTCCACTGGTCGATCTGGCGCGTCGTTTGGCGGACTGTCGGTTCTACATGGGACACGACTCGGGCATCACGCACCTGGCCGCGGCGCTCGGGCTGTCGGGACTGGTCCTGTGGGGCGAGTCGCCCATTCGCGTTTGGCGCCCCTATCAGGAGGCGATGCGATGTCTTCATGCAGGAACGCGCCTGGCACAACTCGATGTCCAGGAAGTCTGGGCTGCGCTCACGGCGCATCTGTGACCGGACTAGCCCTGCATTGCTCACCACTTTTTGCCACCGCGAAGCCGGGGTTCTCAAGAGAAGTC
>CAYPUR010000393.1:0-1729 GCA_964413865.1 uncultured Verrucomicrobiota bacterium | reverse complement strand
TTTTCCATCTTTTCCAGAAGTCGCGGGCGTGATTCCGCCCCGGGAGAGACGCACAACATGGTCTATCGCACACTCGGCAAGACGGGACTGCGGGTTTCGCAATTGGGGTTCGGCGCCATGCGGCTGCCGATGACGGGCAGGGGCGCCGAGGCGCGGGTCGATCGCGGGCTGGCGATTCCCATGATCCGCCGGGCGTTCGAAGGGGGAGTCACCTATATCGACACCGCGGTGGGGTACTGCAACCAGGACAGCCAGCGGGTCGTGGGCGAGGCGCTCAAGGGATGGCGCGACCGGATCGTCCTCTCGACCAAGAACCACTACTACGGCGAGGATGAGAAGGAGTGGTGGCGTCTGCTGGAGCAGAGCCTCGAACGGCTGCAGGTCTCGGCGATCGACATCTACAACCACCACGGCATCACGTGGAAGGCCTACACGGAACAGGTGGCGCCGCGGGTTGCGCAGTGGATGCTCAAGGCGCAGCGGCAGGGCTTGATCAAGCACATCTGCTGTTCGTTCCACGACACCAACGAGGCGTTGTTGAACCTGGTGAAAAGCGGCTACCCATCGGTCATCACGCTGCAGTATAACCTGCTCGACCGGCAGTTGGAGGAGGGAATCGCCGCGGCGCACGAAGCGGGCATCGGCGTGGTGGTCATGGGCCCCGTCGCCGGCGGGCGGCTTGGCGACAACAGCGCCGTGCTCAACGGCCTCGTTCCCGGCATCGGGCGCGTGCCCGAACTGGCGTTGCGTTTCGTCCTGGCCAACCCGGGTGTCACCGTGGCCCTCTCCGGCATGGGCACGCTGCCGATGGTCGAGGAGAACGTGCAAATCTGCGCCGACGCCGTTTCGCTCGGCGCGGCGGACAAAAAGGCGATCACGTCGCATCTGGAGCGGCTGAAGAAGATGGCCGACCTCTACTGCACCGGCTGCAACTACTGCATGCCGTGTCCGCAGGGCGTCGCCATCCCCCGCATTTTCGAGTGCTTCAACCGCGGCCGGGTCTATGATCTCTGGGGGAGCGCCCGGCAGGGCTACGCCGCCATCGGCGCGTCCGAATGGGACAAGGATAGAAACGCCGGCGCCTGCACGGAGTGCGGACTCTGCGAAAGCAAGTGCCCGCAGCACATCAAGATCCGGGCGCAGTTGAAGGAAGCGGCGGCGGCCTTGCGCGCGCCGTGCGACTGAAGCAGCGCTTTCCCGGGATCAGGTGCGGACGCGGTCGACATATTCGCCGGAGCGGGTATCGACCCGGATCACATCGCCTTCGTTGATGAAGATCGGGACCATCAATTCGTAGCCGCCTTCGATGGTGGCGGGTTTGGTCACCTTGCCCGAGGCGGTGTTGCCGCGTGCGCCGGGGTCGCAGACCACGATCTTGCGCTCGATGAAATTGGGGAGGGTCACATCGATTGGCTGGTTGCCGAAAAACAGCACCTCGCACTCCATGTCCTCCGTCAGGAAAAAGCGGTTCTGGCCAAGCCCTTCGGCGGTCATCACGAGTTCTTCGTAGTTTTCGTCGGTGAAATAGTAGGTGTTGTCCTTCGCATAGGAGAAGTGGACAATCCGCTGGCTCAGATCGGGCTTGTCGAACTTGTCATTCGACCGGAAGCTGCGGCTCATCGTTGTTCCGGAAAGCATGTTTTTCAGCTTGCAGTTGTAAATGGCCTGCCCTTTGCCCGGTTTGCTGAACTCGAAGTCGGTCACAATCCAGGGCGCGCCGTCGATCTGG
>CAYPUR010000392.1:0-1818 GCA_964413865.1 uncultured Verrucomicrobiota bacterium | reverse complement strand
GCGCCTCGCCAGCGAGCCAAATCCCCTCCAGCAAAACCGGAATTAATTTTTGCACCGACCCTAACCCGCATCGCAGTCATCCTGCGAGGTTTGACCGTCCTGTGCCCCGACGCGGTGTGAACTATGCGGGTCAGGGGATTCCGGGAAGAAAAAGGAAGTACAAGCGTCCGGCCTGGATAGGCGGGACCTCGATCCCCAGATCGACCTGGATAACGGGCGTCTCGGTGCGGACAAGGAGCCGAAACAAATTGCCCAGTTCGAAAGGCTGCTCGTAGCGGATAATCCTGGCGCGGTCGATCCGCGCCAGCGTCTTGGCCCGGTCCAGGGCCGTCTTGAAGTTGCCGAGTTCATCCACGAATCCCCAGTCATGGGCCTGCCGGCCCGAAAACACCCGCCCGTCCACATAATCCTCCCAATTGTCGGCCAGCGCGCGCCCCCCGTCCTCGCGGAGGCGGTACGGGCTCTGGCGCCCATCGGCCACCACCTCCTTGAACCTGCGAAACGTCGAGTCCACCAGCGACTGAACCATCTCCCGCTCCTCGGGCAGGATCTCCTCCTCAGCCTTGTCGCCGCTGAGCATGTCCTTGAAGCGCCCGCTCTTGTAGACCTCAGGCCGCACGCCGACTTTGTTCATCAGGCCCCGGTAATTGTAACCGTGCATGATGACGCCAATGCTGCCGGTGATCGTGAGGGGGTTGGCCACAATCCAGCGGCATGGCGCAGCCACGTAATAACCCCCCGAGGCGGCCACGCTCCCCATCGAGGCGACGACCGGTTTGCCGGAACGCTGCTGGAACTCGGCGAGACTCCGGTTGATCTCGTCCGACGCGAGCACCTCGCCTCCGGGCGAGTCGATGCGGAGCAGGACCGCCTTGACGGCCTGGTCGTATTCAGCCCGTTTGAGTTGCTCGCGCACCATCTCGACGGGTCCGGAGGCCCCTCCCCCGAGCAGGCTGCCGAAGATAATCCCCTCGATGTCAATCACCGCCACCTTGTCCCGCCCTCCTTGATCATCCATCACAACTTCATCGAGGCGGACCGATGTGTCGCGCGTCGGACCGCCAGTCGATCGGATCAGTCCGATCGCCCATCCCCCCACGCTTGCCACGGCGATGGACAGCAGAACAAGCAGGAGCACCAACGACAGCACCTTCCAACCCCACCCGCCCGCGGGAGGCCGGGGCGAAGCCGGTCTGGGGGGGGCCGCGCCCAGGACCGGAGGGGCCGGTTGCCCTTGGGGACGGTCATGCGAAGCCGGCGCGGCGGGAGGCGGAGCAGCCGGGGCATTCCCGGTCAGGCCGGCGACGGACTGCCCGTCTCGATGCATCTGGGGCGTCTGGTCGTGTGCAGGGTTCGTTGTGTTATCCATAGGATGCTCGGCACATTGAGATGAACACGCCGCCAATGCAAGCCGCGGGGTTGGGGGCCCAGGGCGGCCCGGGCGATGCCGTTCAGGCCGTCGCCTGGCCCGGAAATCGCGCGCCAGCCCGGAAATCTCACCAGTGGGGCGGTCGTGGCATTCCTGACGGTCGGTGGGTGAGATTTCCGGGTCTATGAAACCCGCGCCCAGCAAGGAGAATTGGCTCATCGGTTCAGCAACGCCGGGACGCGCCCCAGCCGCTTGGGTGACGCGGGCACGCGGACACAGTGTGGTCGAGATTGGGTCCATCGGTTTGGGGCGCGGGTTTCTGATGAGCCCGCATTTCAGGCGAAATGTGACGGGGACCGGTCAGATGACATCAAAAGTTGGTGAGAAATGCGGGCTAGCCTGCATTTCTCACCACTTTTTGCCACCGCGAAGCCGGAGTTCTCAAGAGA
>CAYPUR010000391.1:0-2018 GCA_964413865.1 uncultured Verrucomicrobiota bacterium | reverse complement strand
TCTGGCCCGGTGGCGCTCCCGCCAAAACCGGAAGTAATTTTTGCACAGACCCTTACCACGGGATCGGCTCAGGCGCCCGCACCGATCAGCGTAACTTCTGCCCCCGTCCTTTGGCTGAGGAATACCATCACTTGTCAGCTTGGCGAAACTGCACGTTGCTCACGTGCCGCCCAACCGACAGGTTCCCGGCGGCGGCGCCGGCCACAGGCTCGCCGTTGAACCGCAGGTTTTCGATCAGGATGTTCTCAACCGTGTGCTCTCCGTCCAGACCGTTGAAGAACGAGCGGGCAACGCGTTTGCTCGAGACAGACACGTTCGAGTACACCACATCGCGCACATTCCCGCGCTCCGCATCTTTCGAGTAGGGATTCCTGGCGATCACAATCACGAGCAGATTCGGCACGTGCGCACCCGGCGGATCTTCCCGATACCGCTCCTCTCGGCTGCCCTGCATCCGCGGAACCGGGCAGGCGTCGTCGATCTCGACCCGGATGTCCTCATACCGAATGTCGTGCACCAGCGCCCGGTCACCGCACTGGATGTCCATCGCAATATGCGTCGTGCGGATGATGTCGCAGTCTCGGAACCGAACCTCGGCCATCTCGGGCGCCGAGGTCTCGACCCCGATTTCGAGCGCGCGACCCCAGTCGCACCAGATCACGTTGCCGTGAACGCGCACGTTGCGCACCGGCCGCTCGTGGAAGCCGCCCTGTCCCCAGTTGAGTCCCTTGAGCACGATGGCGTCGTCAAACGCCCGGACAAAGGAGTCGCGGATCACGACGTTCTGGCTGTTGCAGATGTCAATGCCGTCGGCGTTGTAGCGCCACAGGCCGACCAGCTTGACGTTGGCGATCTCGACCTCCCGGCATCCGAACGCGCTTAAACACCAGACGTCCGGATCTCGCAGAATGACGCCCTCGATCTTCACATCCGAGCAATCCGTCAGTCGGATACAGCCGCCACCCTTGTCCCGCTCGTACTCGCTTGTGTCGATGATGCCTCGACCCAGAATCCGCACCCCCGACGCCCCGCGCGCTTCGACCGCGGTGTAAACCACCGCGCCACCGGCGACATAGAGCGTCTCGCCACTCTGAAGCTGGATCTTGCCCGGGCGATGAACCCCCGGTCCGAAGTACCGGACCCCGGCTGTGTCGCTCTTCGGTGCCTCACCTTCCGGCGGATCGGCGAACAAGTGCAGCGCCTGGTGTGGTCCGTCCAGTTCGACGATCACCGGACCGGGTTTCGTGAGCGAGAACGTGATCGTTTGGGCGCTCACGGCGGGGCGAATCGCGCGTGAGCCGGGCCTGACCACGGCGTTGGTAAACGACCGCTGTGTCGTGATCTGGACCGTGACCGGGCCGGACATCCCCCAGTGGGCGAACCCAGCGAGTTCGGTTTGGTCCAGAGGGCGCTGATATCCCGGCCACACTTGGTTGAACGGCACGGCCGACACCCGGCAGGAATACACCGGCACGGGCTGATCGTTGACACGCAGCACGTAGTCCGCGCAGAGCGTCTCGGCCGGCGGCGCAGCCCAGGGCGTCACCAAAGTGGCGGATCGTGCTCCTGGTCCCGCCAACGCGCAGAGCGCAAACAGTATTGGCGCGCTCACCAAACAGGATGTCGATGCCATGACGCAGATTGGACCCTCAGACCGCAGAAAGCGAGAAAGAGTCTCTGGCCCGCTGCACGGCTCTGCCGTCGAGGGCTCGGGCGCGGTCCATCACCTCATCAAGGGGCGCCTTTAGCCATGACCGGGGGCTGGGGGCAGCAGAACACCGTCAGCGTGGTCAGCCATCAGCGTTTACTGAACTCCAGCATCAGCGCATTCACTTTATCAAGAAAACAAGACCAATTGTTGCGCCCTTGGCTCGCGCAGGTTGCTGACTCCCAGACCGAGGATTCCAAATGAGCGAGGCGCGGGGAGAGAGGCGATGGGGAGAGGCCTCAACTGGCCGGCAATCCCTCTATCAATGGTTCTGCGGGGTCGATGCGCTCGATGTGGTCCGCGTGCCCTC
>CAYPUR010000390.1:0-2049 GCA_964413865.1 uncultured Verrucomicrobiota bacterium | reverse complement strand
CCGTCGGCCTGGGCCGGTTCCTCAAAGGATGGGTTCTGGACCAGATTCGGGCCAGTCCGAGCCGGCGGAGAGGGGTTCTCCGCGAAGGCCGCGAACGGCAGGGCCAGGGCGCGGTCGCCTTGCAGGGCCAGCACTTCTCTTGCGACGCGCCACCGGTATCGGTTGAACACAAGCGGATGCTCGATTGGCGTCGCGTCAGGATCGAGCAGCGGTTCCAGCACGCGCTCCGCCCGGCGTGCGGCTTGGCTCTGGCCACGCTCCTTGGCCTGGGCGATCTGCTTTTGAAGGGCGGCCACATAACGGCAATCATCCACGCCCTCGCGGCACAGTTCCCAATAAATCGTCGGCGTCGGACCATCGACGCCCGGGAACATCACGTTCCAATCTCTGTGACCCCCGTCAAAGTCGTTGTAAGGATTGGCGGTCGTGCAATCGAATCCCCAGGCGGTAGCCACTTCCGCGCCCGACCGCAGGAACTCGAAACCGGTCAAACCGCGCGAGGCAATTGTGCTGTGGCCGTAAAACATCCCGTTTTCGTAGAACCAGAACGGATGCCCCTGCTGTGCGTCCCGGAGCACCTTCGCACGATTGTAGCTGCCATAAGCGTAGATGCGCACGTCCACCCGGCCACCCAAGCGCTGGATGTCGCCCGCACCGACCGTGGTGGCGGTCTGACACCCAGGCACCTCGTGGACGAAGTCCAGCACGTTCTCGGCAAAGCGCATCCGGTTTTCGGTCTTGTTGTTCCCCGGCTCGTCGATGGGATAGAAGTACAGCTTGGGCCAACCACGGCGCTGAGCCTCGTCGCGGATGTGTCGAACCAGGCCAACGATCGCCTGACGCGCCTTGGGGCTGAAGGTGCCGGGAACATGCTGCCCGCCCGGGGCCGCGAAGCCGTACTCCAGGTTTCGGAACGTGTATTCGCACCCGATCGCCACCGGCGTGTCGGTGCCCAGCGTCTTCCAGTATTCCAGGTTGCGCGCTAACGGCGAGATGTCGTAGGTGAAGCTGCCATCGGGGTTCTCCTTTGCGCCGAAGTAGAAGTTGAAGATCGCCAGGTCAAAGCCGTGGTCGCGATAGTCCGCCAGATCGGCGCGCACCAGACGCGCCTCCTCGGCCGGAGTGTTGCGGCCGCGTCGTTCCGGTCCCCTCAGTCCTCCCACCGGCGGAAAACTCTCCAACCACGTGCCCCAGTGTTTGTTTACCGGTCGCGTCAGTGAAAACGGCAGGACCAGCAGGCGCCATTCGACGAAGGTGGGGGGCGCCTTCTCCGGCCGTAACGTCAGCTTCATCCGGTAGCGACCCGCGGCCGCGTCGTCGGGCACGCGGACGGTCAACCACCACTGCTTGATCTGGCCGGCCATCACGCGGGACGCACGGCCTACGGGGGCTTCGATCATCTCCGGCACGACCTGGTAGTCGCCTCTGCCGCCCCGATCGATCGCTCGTTGGGGCCAGCAACGGACAATCCCGATCTTGACGTTCTGCCGCGGGATCCTCCGCGACGTGCCGTCGGCGACGAAATCCGACAACTCGACAGCAACTTCACCTAGGTCCCGGTGGGCCAAGAGGCCGAATGTCACGGGCTCGAATTCGCCGGGCGTGGCAAAGGCAGTCAGAGGCTTCCCGATCGCTGCGCGTGCCGGTACGAATGTCGGGCCAATCGGTTCCGTGTAGTCTGCCGGAAACACCATATAGCCCTGCTCCTGCTCGATGGCGGTCCAGTCCAGCGGCGGCGTGGTTGACTCGGCCCTGGCCTCCTTCCAGTTAGCGAGCTCAGGCTCGGTCAGAAAGAAGATGTCCCGTTCGAGTTTGGCGATCGCCGCCTCCAGTTCCGTTCCCGCTTTGCCGATCACCAGGCCGTTGAGCAGCCAGCCGTGCGGGCCCTTGAACTCGATCAGCAGCCGCCCTGCGCTCGCGCGCGCCTGGAATGGTTCCAGAAAGACGAATCGAGCCCGAGGAATCCGTACGTCGAGCTTCTTGTGCCCGTCGGCCCAGACCTCGAAGAGCGGTGGATCCCACTCCGCATCACTGGCAACCAGCCACACC
>CAYPUR010000389.1:0-2111 GCA_964413865.1 uncultured Verrucomicrobiota bacterium | reverse complement strand
GCCGGGTGGGGGCCCCCGGCGTATCGCATTGAAGAATGCAGCGGTTGTACGCCGGGTCCTCCGCCCCGGCGCCCTGAGCTCTCTCATGGCGATAACCGCTGCGATCACTCCCGCGCGGTCACCCTCAGCGCCGGCAGGCCCGGCGGGAACGACCGCTCGAAGAACTCGCTCAGCGGACCGTCGTACTGGGCGGTGCGCACCGCGCCCCAGGTCGATTGATCGCCCGTGGCGTAGAAGAGATAGGTTCGCCCATCCCATTCGAAGAGGTCCACATCTGAGTTGTTGATCCCTTCGCCCGGACCGGCTTCGAGAATGGGGTTGAACGGGCTGAGATCCCACGATTCGAGATCGCGTGATCGTGCCAGGAACGACACCCAGCCGGTGTGGCCCGGAATGGCTGCGTGCAGGTAGATGACGTAGTAGTACGGCGCATGGTAACGAAGCACCGGACAGGCGCTGTACTCGCGGTTCGCGCCGGTGAAGATGAGTCCATCCACTTTGGTCCACTGCGCCAGGTCGGGCGACCGGGCGAACTTGAAACAGAACATCACCGGCTTGTCCGACTCGTAGGCCATCACGTAGCCCTGGTCGCCCTGGCACACGGACGCGTTGAACAGGTGCTCGCCCTCGGCTTGCGGGATCGCCAAAGCCCGGCTCCAGTTGGTCAGATCATCGGACCGGAATCGGTAGAGGCTCTGGAACCAGTCGCGGTTCGTGCCCTCGCTGGCAAAGACGTTCAGCTCCTCCCCGCGCACGAAGGCGTTGGCGAACGAATGCCCCTCGCCAAACTCCGCAACGTCCCGTCCGGTCACCAGGTCGCGCACGAACAAATGCATGCTTCGAGTGTAGTCGTCGGTCTTGTTCTTGGTGTCGTCGCGGCGGTTATGAACGAGCAGCGGGCGGCCCTGGTAGACGACCGGCGTGTTCTCCATCGCGTCGGCCATCGCGAAGGGCAGCTTGACCAGACGGGGCCAGGCGGCATCGGAGCCCAAGGGTCCCTGAAAACGCGGTGGCATCAGGTCTTTGAAAACCTCGACCGGCCAGAACCGCAGCCGCTCGAAACCGTCCGGCACAGGCGATCGGTACTGAACGTAAGCCGTGCAGCGGCCCTTGGTTGAATAGGACACCTCGCCTTGCCGCGTCCCGAACACCTTGAAACCCATCAGGTCGCAGTCTTCGAACTCGACGCGCAACTGGCGCCCGTCCTTGCACCCGCAGCAGACGATGCCTGAAGAGGGCGTGCCATGGGGCTGCGAGAAGTTCAGCACAATCAGCCGGCAGCGCGTGAACCGCACCCGGGTGAACAGGTCGTCCACGCCGGGATAGCCGGCCTGGAGGGCGTTGTCCGGACCCACAATCGTGCAATCTTCAAAGACGGCATGAGGCGCCTCGGGCATCGATGGGCTCTCGCCGCGCACATACACGCCCCCCGCATCGCCCCACCAATCCAGATTCAGGAAGTACGAGCGCCGGAACATCACCGGCTCGCCCGGGCGCGGCGAATGGGCAATCGCACACGCACCCGCGAAGCGCCCAATCCCGACGCAATCCTCGACTACAGCCGAGAATGGCGCGCCTTTCGCGCTCGACAGGTCCCAGCCCATCCCGCCCTCGGACCCGGTCGAGTACAGACGCCGGTAAATCCAGCGATCCCAAATCACGGCGGAAAACGCGGGGTCGCATCGCCACGGCCCCCACCAGTCCACGCTCTTGAGCCCGGTCTCCTGGTCGGGATCGCCTCCGTCCACGATCATCCAGGTGGGGTTGCCCGTGGACGCTTTGGGATTCGTCCGCACAATCACCCGCGGCGCGCCGGAATCGATGACGACCCAGCCGTTCGTGCCCGAGCCGAGCCGCCCATCCCAATCACCCTCGATCACATTGTATGCCCCCTCGGCCCCGCTGTAGGCTGGATAAAGGTTGGCCTCGTCGTACGCGTCGGGGCGGATGATGACGCGATGCCCGCCGTTGGCGTCCGGGATTGCATTCAAAGCGGCCTGGATTGTCTTGAAGGCTGTGGACCAGGTGCGCCCGTCCGTGTTGTCGCCCAATTTGGACACGTACAAAGTGACTCCCTGGGCCGGGGAGGCCGCAGGCCCGGCCGCGGCGGC
>CAYPUR010000388.1:0-2187 GCA_964413865.1 uncultured Verrucomicrobiota bacterium | reverse complement strand
GTAGGCCGCGTGCCCCCACGCGGCGCAAACTCGATTCCCACCGACAACCTCCAGATGCACTGAAAGTGGCAGGCTGTTCGTTGACAGACGGCGCACCGCGGGGTAATCGTGGCATGCAGCAGCCAGGCGATAATACACCACCGACGCACCTCGTATGCGCATGGCACCAATCAAGGTGAGCGGCCGGGGGGCAGGCATTCGGACTGGCCGCGCATCGAGTGGCGTTCGGACGGAGCGCAGGCCCCGAGCGGCTGGCGCAGTCGAGTTATGCTCGCGATTATCAGCGACCTGCATGTTCAGGAAACGCGGTTTGACTGCGTCCGCTACCGGGCGAACGGCCAGCTCAAGCAGATCGGCGTGCGCCGCAATGTCAAGGCGGCCGCCTTCACACGGCTCGTCACGCGGATACGGGAGGCCGCCCGACGGCGGAAGTCCTCGGAGGTGCATCTGGTGTTCGCGGGCGACGTTTTCGAGCTGCATCGGGCGCCCGCCTGGTTCTTTGGATCGGACAACCATGTGCGCCCGACCGATCCGATCGGCGAGGATGTCCCGGAGAATCCGCTTCGACGGAAGGTCTCGGAGATTCTCACCCAGCTCGAGATCGACGAGGATCATCGGCACCTCTGGAAGGCAGTGCGGAGGTTCGCTTCGAACCGCCCAAACCGTCGGCTGCAGGTCTGCGTCCATTACCTGCCGGGCAACCACGATCGTCTTGCCAACGCCTGGCCCACCGTGCGGCAACAGGTGCGTCGGATGCTAGGCATGGACGACAGATCGAGCGCGCCCTTTCCCGTCCGCCTTGATTTCACCGACCCGGCGCTGGGGGGCTACGGCGTGCGGGTCCGTCACGGCCACGAATACGATCCGCCCAACTTCGCCTGGTCCACGCCAACGCAGACGGCTTTGGACCGCGGCTGGCAGGACTATCTCAGGCCGGCGTTGGGCGACTACGTCACGGTCGATGTGGCCATGCGGCTGGCGCTCGCGTTTCGGGCCCGTTACGCCCAGGCCCTGCGCGGTCTGGTGAAGCGGAACGACAGACTGCCTGCGCCCGATCAGATGCGGCGGCTCTATCTGGCCTTGACCGAGTTTGACGACGTGCGCCCGGCATCGCTGCTCACCGAGTACCTGGCGGCGCAGATGGGGCCCGGCCGCGAAGACACGTTCGAGGCCCTGAAACCGGTCCTGCGCGATGTGGTTGAGACCGCTGTGGCGGATCGGTTCTTTGTGGATGAGGCTTCGAAGCACGTGCCTCAGGTGCTCCTCAAGCTGCTTCCGGGCCTGGTGAAGAACCTTTCCGCCCCGATGCTTGAAGACATCGTACGCACGCTCTCGAAGGCCGCAGACAAACACACGGACAGCCCGGCGCAACGCGCTCTCGATGAGTTCCGCCAGAACGCCGGCCTTCAGCTTGTGATCAACGGCCACACGCACTCTCCCGAGCAGGTCCCGCTGACGGGCGGGGCTGTGCCGCCGGGTATCGAGGCGTTTTACCTCAACAGCGGCACCTGGCGCACCACCCTCCCCCACGGCGTCGGCGGGTTTGGACGGTTGCGCGCCTCGACGATGATCTTCTGCTACAACACCCGGGAACAGCAGGAGGGTCCGGAGGACGGGCGCACGTTCGAGGTCTGGACGGGCCATCTCGCCGCCGGAACGCTCGGGCCGTACGACGAAGCGGTGCAACGGCACTCGCCCGCTCGATCGGATGCGATGCAGTTGGTCTTCGAGTCGCTCGAAGCGCTCGCGGTGCAAAAGGAACTCAATGGCGCGGAACTGAAGGTGAGTTTTGGCGTGGACGAGCAGGGTTATGAGGCCGAATTCCAGGGCATCCGGGCAGGAGACGGTCCCCGGCCTGTCTCGAAGGCCCCGCTGTGGCTCGATCCGAATCTGGACGGAGACCTGTGGTTCCACGGAGTCGAGGCGGATTGGGGAAACAGCCCGTTGAATTACGACGACCCGTTGCCGTGGGCGCTGGAACCGCTGCCGCGCGAGAGTCCGCACGGCCAGTTTCGAGCGGGCCGCCATGCCTTGCGGATTCTCGGCCGCGGGGTCGGAGGCGCCGACCGCAGCGAGTTGCTGCTGCGCTATCGGATCGAACCGGGCCAACCCGCATATTTCACACCCCGTCTGTGCACATCGCGGTCAGACTTCGCAAAGGTGACTGCTATGCGGGTTAGAAAAGCA
>CAYPUR010000387.1:0-2234 GCA_964413865.1 uncultured Verrucomicrobiota bacterium | reverse complement strand
AGCCTGCATTGTTGGCTTCTCTTGTGAACTCCTGCTTCGCGGTGGCAAAAAGTGGCGAGAAATGCAGGCTAGGTGAGCGCTGCTGGCTGTCGGGGCTGCAGGCTTGACGGGATCCGCCCGCCCCCGGTTAATCGCGCAATGACATCACCGCTGCGCATCCGGCTGAAGCTCCTGGCGCTCTGCTGTCTGGCTGGCTTGCCCCTGTCAGCCAGATCGGGCGAACCCGATGTGCGTGTGCTCGTGATCACAAACGACTTCGTCTTCGCTCCCGGATCCTCGAACGCTGCCCGCCTCCTGGTCCGCGCGAGTCACGTGACCATCGATGGCCGGGGCGCCGTCTTGGCGGGGCCCGGCCAGGCCGCAAACATCGAGTCCTTCGAGTCGGCGGGAATCGGCGTGCTGATCGAAGGCGCCGCCGGCGTGACGATCAAGAACCTGAGAGTCTACGGCTTTGCCACAGGCCTGGTGCTGCGGCGGGTCGAAGGGGCTGTGGTCGAGGACTGCGATTTCTCCGACAACTATCATAACCCGGGGCACGGTTGGGGCGAATTGCCGCCACGCGGCGGCATTCTGCTCGACGGCGTCCGGCTGAGCGTCCTGCGGCACAATCGCGCCAATCGCGTCTGGGACGGCCTCCACCTGATCCAGTCGGACGATAATCTGATCGCCGACAATGACTTCTCCCACTGCTCGAACACGTGCGCGAAACTGTGGCGCTCGTGCCGGAACAAGTTTATGCAAAACAACCTCTCCTACGGCCTCCGGATCGATCGGGCCGCGGGCGAGGTCCATGCGCGCGACTCGACCGGCGTTCTGATCGAGACCGGCTCGGACGACAACTTCTGGTATCGCAACGACATCACGCACGGAGGCGATGGGGTCTTTATCCGTCCGCTCAACCGCTGGGTGTCGCGCGGCAACCTGTTCGTGGAAAACGATACCTCCTACGCAAACAACAATTGCGTCGAGTCCTGGAGCCCCGGCAACACGTTCATTCGCAACCGGGCCAATCATGGGAGCTACGGATTCTGGCTTGGAGGCAGCGATCACACCACCTTGATCGGCAATGAAGCCGCCTTCAATGGACGCCCCGACGGCTTCCACAACGCCCCCGAACCGGGGTTCGGTCATGGCGGAATCGTGATCGTCGGCGGACCCTCGAGCCACACGCGGATCGAGGGCAATGATCTGCACGACAACCATGGCGCGGCCATCGCGTTTCGTGGCGACGTCGCCTCGAAAGGCGCCGCATGGCGCACCGAGCACTGGGTTGTCCAGGGCAATCGCATCGCCAACAACCGCTTCGGGATCTGGGGCCGATGGGGCAATGCCATCCTGCTCGCCGGAAATACGCTGACCAATAACGCCGAGGGCGATCTGATCCAGGACACCACAGACCTCATCCAGCTCCCGCCCTCCCCTGCCCTCGCGCCAACAGCCGATCTCGCAGGGCCGGACGTTGTGTTGACCGGTCAACTGGCTCGATTCGATGCCTCAGCGAGCGCCGATCCGACCGGGCGCCCCCTCCAGTTTCATTGGTGGCTCGCTGGCGCCGCCGGCCAGGGGGCTCGGTTCGAACGCGTGTTCACACAGCCGGGCTTTCAGCGGCTCGGTTTGACGGTCCACAACGGGCTCTTGGCCGCGTTGGCTTGGCGCGACCTGCTGGTCGTCGCCCCCGTCGAGGAGGAACTGGGCACCGAAGGCCCCGCCAGCCTCTGGGACTTCGAACTCGAAGGCAACGACCACGGACGCGGCCGCGTCCGGTTTGCCGAAGACGCCCCGGGCCTGATCGGACGTTGCGCGCTGCGCTTCTCGCCCAATCCGTATCCCGGCGCCTATGTCACAGTGGTCTATCCCGCCTCCCGGGACGCAGGATGGGATTGGAGCCGCAGGCGCGAGTTGCGCTTCTGGATCAAGGCGCAGAACCCGAACGTGCCCGGCTGGCAGAACCCCGGGCCGGTGGTGCGGCTCCTGAGGGGCCCCGGCGCGATCGAATACAAACCCGCAAAGGACGCCAACCTCCTGAACGACCCTCCCTTCAGTGAGGCCCGGTGGCAATGGATGCCCATTGTGATCCCGCTGGCGGGAGACGCCCGTTGGGAACGCCGCGTCACCGGCGCGATCGACCTGACGCGGATCGACGCTGTGAGCTTGGCCGTCGACTCGTGGGGCGGCGATCCGTTCACCGTCTGGCTGGATGGTCTCGCCGTCTTCTGACCCGCGTATTTCACACC
>CAYPUR010000386.1:0-2237 GCA_964413865.1 uncultured Verrucomicrobiota bacterium | reverse complement strand
GGTAGAACTCGAACACCAGCCAGCTCCTCTTCAACTGCTACAGGCTCGTCAGCTCGATCTCAACCAACCTGACCCTGCTCCCCGGGGATTTGATCCTGACCGGCACGCCCAGCGGCGTGGGCCCGATCGAGTCGGGCGACCGGCTCGAGGTCCGCATTCAAGGCCTGGCCCCGCTGGTCAACACCGTCAAGTGAGCAGGGCCATGCGCTGGACGTCCACCTTCATTCCCACCCTCAAGGAGAACCCGGCTGACGCCGAGATTGTCTCCCATCAATTGCTGGTTCGCGCCGGTCTGGTGCGCAAGCTCACGGGGGGGCTCTACACGTTCCTGCCGATGGGCCTGAGGGCGCTGCGCAAGATCGAGCAGATCGTTCGCGAAGAGATGAACCGGGCGGGGGCCATCGAGGTCTTCATGCCTGCGCTGCAGCCCCCGGACATCTGGCAGCAGAGCGGCCGCTACGTGTCGGCGCGCGAGGTTCTTTACAAGGTGCGGGATCGCGCCAACAAGGAATGGCTGCTCGGCCCCACGCACGAGGAGGTGATCACCACCCTCGTGGCCGGCGAGATCAGCTCCTACCGCCAACTGCCGCGCAATTTCTACCAGATCCAAACCAAGTTCCGCGATGAAATCCGCCCGCGTTTCGGACTGATGCGCGCCAAGGAGTTCGTCATGAAGGACGCCTACAGCTTCGACGTCAGCGACGAAGCCGCGCAGGCCAGTTACCAGAAGATGTACGACACCTACACGCGCATCTTCCGCCGCTGCGGCCTCCGGGCCATGCCGGTCGAGGCCGACACCGGGGTGATCGGCGGCAAGTTCTCGCACGAGTTCATGGTCCCGGCCGAATCGGGCGAAAACGAGGTCGTCTACTGCGAATCGGGCCAGTATGCCGCGAACATCGAAAAGGCCGCCAGCCGCGGCCCGGTGGTTCCAACGCCCCAAAGCAGCAGCGGACCGGCGCTCGAGAAGTTCCCGACGCCGGGCGTGGTCACGATCGAGGCGCTGAGCCGGGCGCCGCACCACGTGGCGCCCCACCAGCAGATCAAGACGCTGGTCTATGTGGTCGAGAGCAAGCTGGCGCTCGTGCTTCTGCGCGGGGACGATCAGCTCAACGAGGCCAAACTCGCCGGCGCACTCGGCACCAACCAGCTCCGCCCGGCAACCGCCGACGAGATCGCGCCGGTGCTGGGGGCGCATCCGGGCAGCCTGGGCGCGATCGCGGACACCCTCAAAGCCGAGGCCGCCTCCCTGCCTGTGTACGCGGACGAGGCATTGCGGGGCGCGGGCGGCATGACCACTGGCGCGAACGAGGACGGTTACCATTTCCGCCACGTCCGGATCGAGCGCGATATCCGCGTGACCCGCTGGGCGGACCTGCGCACCGTGCAGGCGGGCGAACTGTGCCTCGCGAGCGGCCAGCCGCTCAAGGTCCGGCGCGCCATCGAGGTGGGGCACGTTTTCAAACTGGGCACCAAGTACAGCGAGAAACTCAACGCCCTGTACCTGGACGAATCGGGCACGCAGCACCCGTGCGTGATGGGGTGTTACGGCATCGGCGTCACACGCACCCTCCAGGCGGTCATCGAACAGTCCCACGATAAGGACGGCATCATCTGGCCACTCCCCGTCGCCCCGTTCGAGGTCTGCATCACCCCGCTCAGCGTCGCGCCCGACAGCCCGGTCATGCAGTGCGCGGAGCGGATCTATGCAGCCCTCATCGAGGCCGGGATCGAGGTGATTCTTGACGACCGCGACGATCGTCCGGGGGTGAAATTCAAAGACGCCGATCTGGTGGGTTTTCCGCTCCGGGTGGCTGTGGGGGAGAAATCCCTGGCGCGCGGCGAAATCGAGCTCAAACCGCGCGGCGGCGCCGTCACCCCGGTCAAGGCTGAATCCGCGGTTGAAGCCGTCCGGAAGTGGCTCGAGGCCGCGCGGGCGGGGTTGGGAACGGCCGACAGCCGATAGCTCCCTTTCATGAGTCGAAGCGGGATCCGGGAGTGGGATGCGGGATGCACGGGACGGCTGACATTCAACGGTTGAATGCGGACGGGGACCAAACTCAAAGATCTCAAATCTGACCCCGCCGGGTTCATGGGAGGCGCTGTGCGAGAAGACGCACAGTTGCCTGGGGCGATCCGGGTCAACTAGTGTTTGACAGAAGATCGGGCTCGGTTTAGCAACAAGCAACGTCGCCCATAGCAATGACCAGAAGCCTTATGAAAACACGATTCAACCC
>CAYPUR010000385.1:0-2261 GCA_964413865.1 uncultured Verrucomicrobiota bacterium | reverse complement strand
GAGGCTCCGGAAGAGGCAAGGCAGCCCGGTCCGTGCGGTCGCTGGTCTTGCCGCCGTGGCGCCGGCTCAGGGAGCGGGTCAGTTCTTGATATTGGCATATCAGGGTGAACGGCGGGCGGCTCTTGGTCAGGTTATCGTCAGGGCCACAGTCAATGGGGTTTGCTCAGGATGCCTTGGCTGACTGTTAGATTGCGGCGGTGGCGTTGCGCTGCGGCGCCCAGGTTGCCACGGGCAATGCCGCCGACGTTGCTCCGTTTCGGGCGCACGGACTGGTGCTCGCCTGAGCGAGGGAAGGCCTCGGCCGAAGCGCAGAGACAATGGAGGCAATCGAAATCCAGAACACCCGGGCTTCACCGGACGCGGCGCGCCTCAGACCTGCTCGACTTGAAGGTGGGTCCCAAGGACCTTGCGCATCGCCTCGAAGTGGGCGTCGCGGCAGACGACCGTCCAGGGGTCAGTCCCGGAATTCAGGAAGCGAGGCATTCCATCGCCCGCGCTAGGGCGAAGCTGGACGCTCTCAAGCTCTGGCGATTACACTCTTCGAGTTATGAATCTTAAATCACTGTCTGCACTGGTCGGTGTGGTGGCGTCCCTCGCGCATGCGGGGATCATCGAGTCCGGCGAGTACGCCGACGCCACAGCCGCGCAGGCGGCGTGGCTGCCCATGGCCGGGTCGCCTCCGCCTCGAGTCGCCGCCATCGAAGGCCGGACGGTCTTGCATTTCCCCTGCAACTTTGAAGGCACGAGCCACGAGCGTGCGTCCTGGGACCGGAAAGTCAGCCTGGATCTCAGCGGCTGCCGGGGCGTCCAATTCAAGCTCTGGTGCAACGACCCCTCACCGGTCTCGTACTTCAGCCTCTACTTCCAGAGTGGCGGCGGGTGGTATCACACCGCTTTCTTTCCCGAGACCACCAACGGCTGGAATGTGATCACAATCGACAAATCCGCCACGACCAGCGAGGGAGAGCCCGCCGGCTGGGGCCGGATCAGCGCCATTCGATTCTCGGCCTGGCGCGGGCAGGATCGGAACACCGAACTTTACTTCAGCGACCTGCGCGAAACGGGCGTGCTGGGAGACGACGCGCTCATCGCCGTCGTGCGCGGCGAATCGCTCGCACGACGATCGTCGGAGGAGGCACGCAGTGTCGAACGGTTCACTGGAGCCGTCGCACAGGCCTTGCAGGGATCCGATCTCGGATGCGCCGTTGTGAGCGATCTCGATGTCACCGCCGAACGGTTGCGCCGGGTCAAGCTCGTGATCCTTCCGCACAACCCTTCGCTCCCGGACCGCGCGGCGGACGAACTCACCGCGTATGTCCGGGGCGGCGGCAAGCTTCTGGTCTTCTACGTGGTGCCAGCGCCGCTGCGGCCTGTCCTGGGCGTTGAAGGCGGCGAGCACATCAGCGCGCCCCGCCCCGGCCATTTCTCGGCCATCCGGTTTGCGGACGGAGCCCTTCCCGGCGCGCCGTCCGTCGTCGGTCAGAGATCGTGGAACATCAGCGCTGCCAGACCGATTTCGGGCTCGAGCGGGGTCCTTGCCGAGTGGATCGACGACCAGGATCAACCGACCGGTCATGCCGCTGTTGTCGGCTCGGCCAACGGGCTTGTGATGACCCATGTCCTGTTGCCCGACGATGCGGCCAACAAACGCCGGATGCTGTTGGCGATGGCGGGCCACATGGTCCCCGGGCTCTGGCGCCAGGCGGTTGAAGCGGGGCGCGAACGCCTTGGAACAATCGGAGAATTTAAGTCGTACGACGAGGCGGTTCAAGGCATCAAGCGCCTCGGCGGCGGGAATGCGCGCGCAGTCGAAGCCTTGGCCGAGGCGGAGGAGTCGCGCGAAGCCTCGCGCCAACACGCCGCCGAAGGGCGTTATGCGGAAGCCTTGGATGCGGTTATGCTGGCCTCGGAGAAACTCGAACGGGCCTATTGCCTGGCCCAGCGCCCATCGCCGGGCGAGTTCCGGGCGTTCTGGTGTCACAGCGCCTTCGGCGTCGATGGCATTGCCTGGGATGAGGCCATCCGCCGCCTCGCAACGAATGGCTTTACGGCGATTGTCCCCAACATGCTCTGGGGAGGCGCCGCCTTCTACCAGAGCGCGCTTCTCCCCGTTGCGCCGTCGGTCGCAGAACGCGGCGACCAGATCGCCGAGTGCGTGGCCGCGGCGCGCAAGCATGGCGTCCAGGTCCACGTCTGGAAGGTGAACTGGAACCTCGGCCATGCCGCGCCCAAGGAGTTCATCGACCAGAAGCGAACGGCCG
>CAYPUR010000384.1:613-2358 GCA_964413865.1 uncultured Verrucomicrobiota bacterium | reverse complement strand
TGGCCCTCGCGATACACCGCAATACTCAGACCGATCAGTTCCCCGCGCAGGTTGCTCAGGGGTCCGCCGCTGTTGCCCGGATTGATCGCGGCGTCGGTCTGCAGCCAGTCTTCGAGCCCCATCGGCGCGTTTTCGAGGGCGGGGCGTCGGCTCTTCGAGCTCAGGATCCCGCGGCTGACCGAGCCCCCCAGGCCAAACGGATTGCCCAGGGCCAGCACGGTCTCGCCCAGGAGCAAATCGTCGTCCGCCGCGAATCGCACCGCCCGGAATCTCTCGCCCGGCCTTGCCTCGATCTTGAGCATGGCGATGTCGCTGCGGCTGCTCTCCCCAACCAGCTTCGCTTCGTATTCTCGGGAGCCCGCCTCGTCGCCGATCCGGACTCGAATCCGCGTGGCCCGGCGCACGACATGGTCGTTGGTGATCAGATATCCGGCCTCGTCGATGATCACCCCCGAGCCCAGGCTGTATTGCGTCGTGGTGAACGGGCGCCGCCTGTGGTAAGGGGCCCAGAATTCCTGCAACAAGTCCTCGAAAGGGTCCCGCACGGCGACGATGGTTTCCGTGCTGATGTTGACCACCGCCGGCATGACCTGGGCGACCGCCTCGACCGCAGGATCCCGGCGCACGTCGAACTCGGCGCCCAACGCGCCGGGCGACCAAACGGGCAGGGCGCCTGCCCAAACGGCCAGGACAATCCCCGCGCCGCCCGCGCACGCCCGAACTGCGGATCGAACTGAACTCATGAAACAAACGACGTTCCGCATGGCAGGATGTTCAATCGCAGCGGGTCGGCTGCGCGATTGCGCCGCGCGGCGGCTTCTGGCAGACTGTGCTTCCACGTGCTGACCCCGTCCCAGAAGACTGCGCGCGAAATCGAGTACCTGATCCGGGCCCGTTACCCCATCCTCTACCTGGTTTCGAGCGAGGAGGCCCGCGTCGAGTCGGTGATCTGCGGGATTGCCCGGCGTTGGGAGAAGCAGGTGTACCAATGGAGCTGCACGTCGGGTCTGGTCCCGGCCGGCCTGTCGGTGCAATCGCAAAAGCAGCGCCATTCCCCGACAAAGGACCCGCTGGCGGCGCTCGATCAGGTGGTCGATCAGGTCGAGCCTGCGCTGTTCATCTTCAAGGATCTCCACCCGTTCCTCGCCCGGTCCAACTACGCCGTTATCCGCCGGCTCAAGGAGATCGCGCTCCACCTTAAGAACAGTCTCAAGACCATTATACTCATCTCGCCGGTTCTCGAGGTGCCGATCGAGATCGACAAGGAGGTCACGGTGCTTCCCGTTGCCGGGCTGCGACGAGTTCGGCGGGTTGCTCGAGCAGGTCATGGCCGAGGTGGCCCCGGCCGGCCGGGTGGCGATCGACCTGGACGGGGCGGGACGCGAGCGGCTGCTGCGGGCGACGCTGGGGCTGACCCTGAGCGAAGGCGAGAACGTGTTTGCGAAGATCCTGGTCAAACACGAGCGGCTCAGCGAGGACCTCGTGGCCGAAGTCCTCGAGGAAAAGCAGCAAATCATCCGCAAGAGCGGCTTGCTCGAATACTACGCCACCGAGGAGACGTTCGACACGGTCGGCGGCCTTGCCGAGGTCAAGAACTGGCTCGCCAAACGGGCGAGCGCCCTCTCCGACGCCGCCCGCGAGTTTGGCCTGCCCGCCCCCAAGGGCATGCTCCTGCTCGGCGTCCAGGGCTGCGGCAAGAGCCTCTGCGCCAAGGCCGTCTCCAACGCCTGGCAGGTGCCCCTCCT
>CAYPUR010000384.1:0-603 GCA_964413865.1 uncultured Verrucomicrobiota bacterium | reverse complement strand
CGGCGCGCCATCGCGGTCGCCGAATCGGTCGCCCCCGCCGTCCTCTGGGTCGACGAAATCGACAAGGCCTTTGCCGGCTCCCAGGGGTCCGCGCTGGCGGATGGCGGCACGACGGCGCGCGTGTTCGGCACATTCCTCACCTGGCTCTCCGAGAAGACCTCCCCGGTCTTCGTCCTGGCCACCGCCAACGATATTTCGCAACTCCCGCCCGAGCTGCTGCGCAAGGGCCGTCTCGATGAGATCTTCTTTGTCGATCTTCCCGATGCAGCCGAGCGGCTCGAGATCCTCTCCATTCACCTGCGCAAGCGGAGTCGGGATCCGTCCGGGTTCGACCTCGACGCCCTGACGCGGGCCTCAGCGGGCTATAGCGGTGCCGAGATCGAGGAGGCGGTCGTCAGCGCGCTTTTCGACGCTTTCCATGCCCGGGAACAGCTCGAGACAGGCCACATCCTGGCCACCCTCGAACAGAGCGTGCCCCTTGCCCGCACGATGGCCGAGCAGATGGACCGGTTGCGCGAATGGGCGGTGGGTCGGGCCCGAAACGCGCGCTAGCCTGCATTTCTCACCACTGTTTGCCACCGCGAAGCCGGAGTTCACAAGAGA
>CAYPUR010000383.1:0-2473 GCA_964413865.1 uncultured Verrucomicrobiota bacterium | reverse complement strand
CAGCGAGCCAAATCCCCTCCAGCAAAATCGGAATTAATTTTTGCACAGACCCTTAGTTTCCCGGCGCCTTCCAGACATAACGGAACATCAGCACACGCAGCGCGGCCGTCAGCGGAATCGCCAGAATGCCTCCCAAGAGCCCGCCCAGCAGCGTGGTCCCGGCAATCACCGCGATGATGATCGTCAAGGGATGCAGGCCAACGCGATCGCCCATGATTCGAGGCGAGATCACCAGGCCCTCGATTGTCTGAACGACCGCGAACACGCCCAGGACCAGGATTGGATGGAGCCAATCGCCGAACTGGACGAAGGCCACCACCAGGGCGGCGACGCAGGTGACAATGGCCCCCAGGTACGGGATCAACGTCAACACGCTCGCCATCACGCCCAACAAGACCGCGTAGGGCAGTCCAATCGCAATGAAACCCACCGTGTACATGATCCCGTCGCAAATCGCCACCAGGACCTGCCCCCGGAAAAACGCGATCAGATAGCCGTTGATCGAGCGGATCACAAAGACCAGTTCGTCCCTGAACTCGGACCGGACGACCGGCAGATACTCGGTCCACTTCGACTCGATGCCCCGCTTCTCGAGCAGGAAGTAGAAGGCGTACACGGGGATGAGCGCCAGGCCGGCCAGCACCCCGAACCAGGACGCGACCTTTCCCACCTGCCCGAAGAGCCAGGACCCCACTTTCGGCACCACTTTGGCCAGCCAGCCGGTCGCCGATTGCACCAGGCTCGGATCGAGAAACTGGCCCCAGAACGCCGCCGCGTCCTCGGCGGGCGCCGCCCCGGGGACCGCATTCGTCGACGCCATCGCGCCCGGACCAGGCCATGCGACCGCGTGGTTGGCAAGGGAATCATACGCGAGTTCCGCCGGCAGGGTGTTGGTCACCGCATCGGGGCCAATCCCTGATGTCGGGAGATTCGTAAGGGTCAGGGTGTCGGGCGCCCCCCGCAGAACCTTGCGCACCAGTTCGGGCGGCTGGTTGATAAACTTCTCGATCGTATGCTGAACACGCGTCGTGTAGGCCGGAATCCGAAGGAACAATTCGCGCGTCTCGACCACCAACTGCGGCACGACGCTGCCCACCAGCGCAGCCAGGATCACCAGGGCCAGGGCGAACACGCACAAGATGGCCCGCGCCCGCGGCACGCCCCGGCCTTCAATTCGGTCCACCAAAGGATCGAGCAGATACGCAATCACGCCCGCGACAGCCAACGGCCACAAAACAGGCGAGAGGACCGACAGAATCCGCCCCAACCCCCACACCAGACCGACCAGCAGCGCCAGGATCAGCGCGACGGCCAACCCCGTGACGGCCATCCAGATGATGTGCGCCTGCTTCCGAGTCGGAGGTGGAAAGTCCATCGCGCGACGCGTCGCGTTGCCCCATCACCCCTGCCCCAACCGCCTCGCCTTGTCCGCGGCCGCGCGCACCGCGCTCATCAAAGCGCCCCGCACCCCCCCCTTCTCGAGCTCGTGCAGGCCTTCGATTGTGGTCCCGCCCGGGCTGGTGACCATGTCCTTCAAGATCCCCGGATGCAGCCCGGTCTCGATGGCCATCTTGGCCGCGCCAAACACGGTCTGGGCCGCCAACTGCATGGCAATCGCGCGCGGCAAACCGGCCGCCACGCCGCCATCGCTCAAGGCCTCGATCACCTGGTACACGTAGGCCGGCCCGCTCCCGCTCAGGCCCGTGACCGCATCGAGCAGCTTCTCCGGCACCTCGACCGCTACGCCCACCGCCGAAAACAACCGCTGCGTCAGATTCGAGTCCTCGGCCGTCGCCCAGCGTCCTCGAGCGAGGCCCGACGCCGAGGCGCCGACCAGCGCCGCCGTGTTGGGCATCACGCGCACCACGCGCGCCCCGTCGAAGAGCGCGCCCTCGAGCCGCCCCAGCCGCACCCCGGCGGCGATCGACACGATCAAATGCCGCTCGGCCACCGCGGGCCGAACCGCTTCGAGCACCGCAACCGCTTGGTCGGGCTTCACCGCCAGCACAACAACATCGACCGCTCCGAACACCTCCCGATTGTCCGCCACCGCGCGCCCCCCCGTGTCACGGACAAAATCCCGGCGCCCCTCCTCGCGCACGTCGCTCGCGACGAGGTCCTTCGCTGTCACCAGGCCGGCGCGCGCCCAGCCTTGCGCCAAAGCCAGCGCCATCTTCCCGGCGCCAATGAACCCAATCGAAGCGGTTGCTGACATCGAGGCGGACCCTACCAGCCAGGGCGCTCACGCGAAAGGCAAAACCGAGATGCCGCCTGCGCGCGAAGGAGCACAGCGTCTGGAGTGCGGGTGCTTGAGCTTTTCAGTTCGAAGTTCGAGTGAGCGTCCGGCTTTCACCTCTTCCTCACTCCGGCCCTGGCCCACTTCGATTCCGCGGCAGCCACATCTTCGGGCGAAGCCCGCCGGGGCCAGACCATGTCGCGTCCCAACTGCAATCCGCGAACCTCGTCCTGAGGA
>CAYPUR010000382.1:0-2482 GCA_964413865.1 uncultured Verrucomicrobiota bacterium | reverse complement strand
ATCCCGCACCTCGCGCAGGCTCTCCGGATGCACCACGACTTTGGCGTTCGGATAGCGCTCACGCATCCGCAACAGGCTGTCGCGCCGGAACTCGACGTGCGCGTAGCAATTGCCCTTCCACAGGGTCATGGGCCGCTTGGTCTGCTCCATGACCCAGGCGCCCAGATTCTCGTCCGGCACAAACAGCAGGTCCTTCTCCTTCGGGCACGCCTGCACGATCTTGACCGCGTTGCCGCTGGTGCAAATCACGTCGCTCAACGCCTTCACCGCCGCGCTGCAGTTGATGTAGGTGACGGTATAGAAGTTCGGATTGGTCCGCTGCAATGCGGCCAACTGGTCGGGCGGACAGCTTTCCTCGAGCGAGCATCCGGCGTCTTTGTCCGGCAGCACGACGATCTTGTCGGGATTCAGGATCTTGGCCGTCTCGGCCATGAAATGCACGCCGCAGAAGACGATGACGTCGGCCGGGGTCGCCGCCGCCTGCTGCGAGAGGCCGAGCGAATCGCCGACGTAATCGGCAATGTCCTGAATCTCGGGCACCTGGTAATTGTGCGCGAGGATGACGGCGTTCAGGCGCTGCTTGAGCGCGCGGATCTCGAGCGCAAGCGACTCGGCCGCAGCCGGCGCCGGGGACTGGCCCCCCGCGCACCGAGCGAGGCCGCTCGATCTGCTGTCCCGTGCGTCATTCATGAGGGCAGGCTAGCCCGCACTGGATCGGACGTCAATCGAGCGGGCTGCACACCAGCAGTTCTCATTTTGGGTGCAGGGGCTTGACGCCGGGTGAGGGCACCCGGCCTACAGCATCGAAGAATGCAGCGGTTGTAGGCCGGGTCCCCCGACCCGGCGCCCTGAGCGATCTCAAAACGAGAACCGCTGGCTGCAGACGGCCAACTCATGAATTGGCCCTGCGGGCTGCGCCTGCCCCGCAAAAACCTGTTGCATCCCGCCGATCGCTCATCCGAGTATCCGCGCGTGCTAGGCGGACACCAGACGTGTGGGATGGCTGATCCCGGTCCTCACCGCGGTCGGTCTCGAGAACGCGCCGAAGGCAGGGGCGAAGGCGGCGTGGGCGACAACACCTTTCTGGGCAATCGGAACGGCGTACGCACGCCCATGCAATGGGGCTCGGACAAGAACGCCGGATTCTCCCGCGGCAAGACGATCCAGGAGATCCGCTTCCAATTGAACCGCCGCCCACTGCGGCTCGATGTCCCGCTGCGCGGCATCTTGCGCCTGTTGGGCGAACCCATCTGACGATTTGAAACTCCCGCGATGACGACGCCCGAAAACGGTCCCCCTCCC
Organism: uncultured Verrucomicrobiota bacterium; assembly: GCA_964413865.1. Taxonomy (GTDB): domain Bacteria; phylum Verrucomicrobiota; class Verrucomicrobiia; order Limisphaerales; family J093; genus MWFF01. Next base: position 1,180 of record CAYPUR010000382.1, on the reverse strand, counting down.
AACTCCGCGGATCACGCCCGCACCCTGCTCGCGTTCCTTGCCGAGCATCGCTCGAGCCTGTCGCCCCTCCTGGTCATGAGCCATGACTTCCCGGATCCGGACGCGATCGGCTCGATGTATGGCCTTCAGCACCTGGTGCAATCGGCCTTTGGCATCGAAGCCCGGATCGCCTACGGCGGGATCGTGGGCCGCGTGGAGAACCAGGCGATGGTCCGGACCCTCCGCATCCGGATGCATCGGTTCCACCCGGTGTTGCTCAAGCGCTTCGCGAACGTCGCGTTGGTGGACACCCAGCCGGCCTTCGGCAACAACCCATTCCCGGGCAACCGCAAGGCCACCCTCGTGCTCGATCAGCATCCTGGCGACACCCCGCCCTCGGCCGGCCTGGCCATCGTCGACCCCGGGTGCGGCGCCACGTGCGTCCTGGTCGCCCAGGCCCTGCTCCAAACCGCCGCCGATATCCCGGCGCGCGTCGCGACCGCCCTGGCGTACGGCATTCTCACGGACACCCTCGACCTGTACCGGGCGCGCCGCAGCGATGTCACCCAGACGTATCTCGAGGTGCTGCGCCATGCCGACATGCGAGCCCTGGCGCGCATTCAAAACCCGCTGCGCCCCCGCAAGTTCTTCAGCGTGCTCGGCCGCGGCATCCGCGAAGCCGTTCAGTACCGCCGCCTGGTGGTGTCGCATCTCGGGCCGGTCGACACTCCCGATCGCGTGTCCCAGGTGGCGGAGTTCCTGCTCACGTACGAACGCGCCCAGTGGTGTTTTGTCTCCGGGCGCTACAAGGGGCGCCTGCACGTCTCGCTGCGCAGCGTCCATCAGGACGCCCAGGCGGGCGAGGTCTTGCGCGACGTCTTCGTTCAGCGGACCCAGGCCGGCGGCCACGGCCCAACCGCCGGCGGCAGTTGCCGCGTCGGGCTCGACGCCCCGGAAGAGAAATGGAACGACCGCGAACGCGCGCTGACCGAACGATTGAGGGGCCGGCTGCGCATCCGGGGCACGACGGAACCCCGCAAACCCTTTTCGAGCTGAACACCGATGGACTGGCTGGAATACCTGTTCCGCGCCCTGACTCAGATCAGCGTGACCGGCTTTGTCGATATCGCGGTGGTCATGCTGATCATCTACACGTTCCTGGTCGCCCTCAAACGAACGCGCCGCTCCTCGCTGATCGTTG
>CAYPUR010000381.1:2158-2521 GCA_964413865.1 uncultured Verrucomicrobiota bacterium | reverse complement strand
ATCCGTGGCGTCGGCATTGGCGCGCCCGGCGCCTCCGACCCCGAGACGGGACGCGTCATCTTCGCGCCCAACCTCGTCTGGGAGGACGTTCCGCTGAAAAAGAACCTCGAGAAGCTGATTCAGATCCCGGTGTTCGTCGAGAATGACTGCAACGTGCAGACTCTGGGCGTGTACGAACGCGAACTGAAGGGCAAGCCCCGCCACATGATCGGCATCTTCCTGGGCACGGGCATCGGCGCCGGCTTGATTCTCGATGGGAAGCTGTTCTCCGGTTTCAATCGCACCGCGGGAGAGATCGGCCACATGGTGCTCGAAGTGGGCGGCCCCAGGTGCGGCTGCGGCAACCGCGGTTGCTTCGAGGCC
>CAYPUR010000381.1:0-2148 GCA_964413865.1 uncultured Verrucomicrobiota bacterium | reverse complement strand
CGGACCGCCATCTTCCGCCGCATCCAGGCGGGCGTCAAAGACGGCCAGAAGACGGTGCTCACGGACATGCTCGGCGGCGATCTCGAGGACATGCGCAGCGGCGATCTCCGCAAGGCCCTTCGCCGCGGCGACAAATTCATCGAGAAGATCGTCGAGGAGGCGGCAGAGTACACAGGCATCGCCGTGGCCAACATCATCAATCTCATCAACCCCGAAGTCGTCGTTCTTGGGGGCGGGGTCATCGACGCCCTCGAAGACGAGATGCTGGCCGTCATCGTCGAAACCGCCCACGATTACGCGATGCAGGGCACCGACAAGGGCATTACGATCGTCGCCTCCCAACTCGGCGACGATGCCGGCATCACCGGCGGCGCCGTGCTCGCCAAGCGCGGCACGAAGTAGCTCGTTGTCAATCCGTTTGCATGCCCGGTCGCTTTGGCCTACAAACCACGCGTCCGCCCCGTCGGACGCCTATGAAACCGGCCATCGAGATCTACGACACAACCTTGCGCGACGGCAGTCAGGGCGAGGGGATCAACTTCTCCGTCGCCGACAAGCTCCGCATCGCGGAACGGCTCGATCAATTCGGCGTCCACTACATCGAGGGCGGCTGGCCGGGCAGCAATCCCAAAGACATCGAGTTCTTCGCCTTGGCCAAGCGGCGCAGGTTCCGACGCGCCAGGCTCGCCGCGTTCAGCATGACCCGGCGCAAGGGGATCGCGGTCGAGCGTGATCCGTCCCTGCAGCAGTTGCTCGAAGCCGAGACGCCCGTCATCACCATCGTGGGCAAGACATGGCTGCTCCATGTGCGCGAGGTGTTGCGCGTCAAGCCGGATGAAAACCTCGGCATGATCAGCGACACGATCGCGTTCTTCAAGGCGCACGGACGGACCGTGATCTACGATGCCGAGCATTCGTTCGACGGCTATGCCGACGAGCCCGAGTATGCCCTGGCCACCTGGCGGGCCGCGGAGCGGGCGGGAGCGGATCGCGTGGTGCTGTGCGACACCAATGGCGGGCGCCTGCCGCGCGAAATCGCGGAAATCACCGCGTTGGCCTGCCGCAAGCTCGCGGTTCCGATCGGCATCCACACGCACGACGACTGCGGGTTGGGCGTCGCCAACGCCATTGCGGCGGTCGAGGCCGGAGCCACCCAGGTCCAGGGAACGATTAACGGGTACGGAGAACGCACGGGCAACTGCAATCTTACCAGCGCGATCCCAACCCTGCATTTCAAGCTCGGGAAACGCACCGTCCTGGCGGGCTCCTTGCCGAAGCTGCGCGACTTGTCCGTGTTCGTCGACGAGATCGCCAACGTGAAGCCGGACGGACGCCAGCCGTGGGTGGGGGCCGCCGCCTTCGCGCACAAGGGCGGCATGCACGTGCACGCCGTCGAGCGGGTGGTGCGCAGCTACGAACACATCCAGCCCGAGGCGGTTGGCAACACGCGGCGCGTCCTGGTCAGCGACATGTCGGGTCGGAGCAACCTCCTGGCCAAGGCACGCGAGCTCGGTTTTCATCTTGCGCCCGATGCGCCCGAGGTGCGGGCCATTCTTGGGCGGGTGAAGGAACTCGAGAACCAGGGATACGAGTTCGAGGCGGCCGAGGCCTCGCTGGCCCTCCTGATCCGGGGCATCCTCGAACATAATCCCGAGCTGCTCTTCACCGTCGAGGGCTACCACGCCTCGATTCGACGCGACGGCGCCAATTCGGTCTGCGAGGCCGCCGTCAAGGTCCGCGTGGGCGCGCGCCAGGCCCACACGGTGGCCGAGGGCGAGGGGCCGGTGAACGCGCTCGACGGGGCCTTGCGCGAGGGCCTGGCCAAGTTCTTCCCGCGCGTCGGCAAGGTGCGGCTGACCGATTACAAGGTCCGGATCATCGACACGGGCACCGGCACCGCCGCCAAGACCCGCGTGCTGATCCAGAGCAGCGATGGTTCGCACGAATGGGGGACCGTCGGCGTCAGCGAGAACATCATCACCGCGTCCCTCCAGGCCCTGGTCGACAGCATGGAATACGCGCTCCTGCGCAAGTGACGCCGGGTCAGGCTCGCCCGGCGTTCTGAACAATGTGAAAGCGAGGATTGCCGGCGGATCCGCAGCGGTTCTCGTTTTGAGAGCGCTCAGGGCGCCGGGTCGGGGGACCCGG
>CAYPUR010000380.1:0-2539 GCA_964413865.1 uncultured Verrucomicrobiota bacterium | reverse complement strand
TTCGCGGTGGCAAAAAGTGGTGAGAAATGCAGGTTAGGGGCCGATTCTTGCCTTTCGGCGGCGGCTGGGGGCTGCTAGGGTCGCGGCCATGACATCGCGAACGGAACGACTGCGTCGGCGGAGTCTCGAGACGCCGCCCAGTCTGACTGCCGAGCGGGCCGTGTTGGTCACCGCGTTCTACCGGGCCCATGAGGGCCGGCACTCCGTGCCCGTGATGCGGGCCAAGGCCTTCCACCACCTTTGCGAGCACAAGGCGGTCTGGATTGGCGAGGACGAACTGATCGTCGGCGAGCGCGGGCCAGCGCCGAAGGCGGTGCCGACCTTTCCCGAACTGACCTGCCACAGTCTCGAGGACCTGCGGATCCTCAACTCGAGGGCCAAGACCTGGTACCGGGTGCCGGAGGAATGTCTGCGGGCCTACGAGGCGGAGGTGATTCCCTATTGGCACGGGCGGTCGATGCGCGACAGGGTTTTCGCGGAGCTGCCGGCGGATTGGCACGAGGCATATGGCGCCGGGCTGTTCACGGAGTTCATGGAGCAGCGCGCGCCCGGACACACGGTGCTCGATGGGAAGATCTACGCGAAGGGCATGTTGGATTTCAAGAATGAGATCGCCCAGGCGATCGGGCGGCTGGACTTCCTGGCCGATCCGCTTGCGCTCGACCGACTCGAGGCGCTCAAGTCGTTCGACATCGCGTGCGACGCCGTGATGCTCTATGCGCGGCGCCACGCGGTGCGGGCCCGGGCACTGGCGGGGCAAGAGAGTGATCCGGGGCGCCGGGCCGAGCTGGAGAAGATCGCGGCTGTCTGTTCGCGCGTGCCGGCGCATGCGCCCCGGGATTTCCACGAGGCCCTTCAGTACTACTGGTTCTGCCACCTGGCTGTCATCACGGAGCTCAACGGCTGGGACTCGTTCAACCCGGGGCATCTCGATCAACACCTGCAGCCTTTTCTCGAGCGCGGCCTTGCGGACGGGACGCTGACGCGCGCGAGCGCGCGCGAGTTGCTCGAGTGCTTGTTCGTCAAGTTCAACAACCACCCCGCTCCGCCCAAGGTGGGCGTCACGGCGGCGGAGAGCGGCACGTACACCGACTTCGCCAATATCAACATCGGCGGACTCCTGCCGGATGGTTCCGATGGCGCGAACGAAGTGTCCCACATCCTGCTCGATATAGTCGACGAGATGCACCTGCTTCAGCCGAGCACCAACATCCAGCTCTCCCGCAAGAGCCCCGACGCCTTGCTCGAACACGCGCTGCGCGTTCTGCGCAAGGGATACGGATTCCCGAGCCTCTTCAACGCCGATGCGGTGGTCCAGGAGCAATTGCGTCAGGGCAAGACGCTCGAAGACGCGCGGGCGGGCGGGTGCAGCGGATGCGTCGAGGTGGGCGCATTTGGCAAGGAAGCCTACATCCTGACCGGCTATTTCAATATGCCGAAGGTCTTCGAGCTGGCGCTGCACGACGGGGTGGACCCCAAGACCGGCAGTCGGCTTGGCCCCGAAACCGGCGCCCCGGATTCCTTTCGAACATTCGACGACCTGTTCGCTGCGTATCGGGCCCAGTTCCGCCACATCCTCGAGATCAAGCTGCGCGGAAACCAGATCATACAGCGCATGTACGCCACGCGCATGCCGGCCCCGTTCCTGAGCGTGCTGACCGATGACTGCATCGAGCGCGGGCTCGACTACAATGCCGGCGGGGCGCGCTACAACAATACCTACATCCAGTTCGTCGGCCTGGGCAGCCTCACCGACAGCCTCAGCGCCGTCAACCAGGTCTGTTTCTCCCCCCCTCGAGCCGCGGATCCGCCCTCGGGCACGAAGCGTGGCCCCCGGCTCGACCTGTGCCGGCTTGTGGGCATTCTCGATGCCGATTTCGCGGGGGAGGAGGAGTTGCGTCAGCATTTGCTGCACAAGATGCCCAGGTACGGGAACGACGACGACCGCGCGGATGCCATCATGACCCGGGTTTTTAACACGTGCGTCGAGGAACTCGACGGGCGTCCTGACACCAAAGGGGGCCGCTACCGGGTCGAGATGTTGCCTACGACCTGTCACGTCTACTTCGGCAGCGTGACCGGCGCCTCCCCGGACGGACGAAAGGCCGGGCGTCCCCTGAGCGAGGGGATCTCGCCGGTCCAGGGCGCAGACCGCAACGGCCCGACGGCGGTGATCCGGAGCGCCGCCAAGATGGACCATATCAAGGCGGGCGGCACGCTTCTCAACATGAAATTCGCGCCGTCGTTGGTGGCCACCGAGGACGCCCTGGGCAAATGGGGGCACCTGGTGCGGAGTTACTTCAAGATGGACGGACATCATGTCCAGTTCAATGTCGTCCGCGCCGACACCCTCCGCGAGGCCCAGGAACATCCGGACGAGCACCGCGACCTCATCGTCCGCGTGGCAGGGTACAGCGACTATTTCTGCGATCTCTCGCCCGAGTTGCAGGGGGAGATCATCGAGAGAACCGAACACGAAGGGTTCTAGCCTGCATTTCTCACCACTTTTTGCCACCGCGAAGCAGGAGCTCACAAGAGA
>CAYPUR010000379.1:0-2575 GCA_964413865.1 uncultured Verrucomicrobiota bacterium | reverse complement strand
CGGCGCACTGCCGATCGGCCTACCGCAACTCGTACTTCCCGGAGTCGGGGTACAGCAACTTCGGATTCAGAGTTGTGCTGTCTAAGGATTGAGGCCCGCCGTCCACGCGCATCCGCGGCGGAAGAGGCCGCCGACGCCCGGGGCGGCGAGCGCTTTGGCGTCGTGTCCGAGCACGCTGTGGAAGACGCGTCCCTTTCCGTAGTTCAGGACGAATGCTATTGGGTAGTCGATGGTGTCCACCTTGGATTTGGCGGTCGCGAGGATCCGGATCGGCGCGTCGCCGGCCAGGCAGGTGTAAAGCTCGTCGTCGATCTCGAAGTCTTCGAGTCCGGCGGTGATCGGGTGTTCGGTGCCCTTGATGCGGACGGTGAATGGGCCGCGCGGGTCGTGGGCGCGGAGCTTTGGATCCCAGGCCCGCCCGGCCAGGTTCCTGAACTCGGGCCAATCGAGCCAGGCGCCGCACGCGAAGTGGACGAGCATGAGTCCTTTGCCGGCCTCGACGAAGTTGCGGAGGTTGGTTCGGGCCGCCTGGCCTGGAGCGGGCACCTCCCAATTCATGAAGTGCAGCAGCACGGTGTCGTAGGTGTGCACGGACGGCGAATCGAGCAGATGCGGGTCCTCGATCACCGTGACGGCCAGGCGCGGGTCCTGATGCAGCATTGTGACCAGGGCGGGCGCGGTTTCGCGCCACGGATGGCCGGGGTAATCGACGCCGGTGACCAGGAGGACGCGTTTTTTTGCGGCGGGCGTGTTCTCAGCGGCGGGCAGGGGTCGGGGGAGAAACGGCACGGTGGCGAGCGCGGCGGCGCGCGCGAGGAACCGGCGGCGATTCAGGTTCGAGGACTGTGTTGTCATAATGTGGCGCGGGATCAGATCAGCCTGGTGCGTTCCGGGAACGTGTCCTATATCATGCGTTATGGGGCCTTCTGCGTGTGAAAATGCGTGAGAACGCCGTGGTGTTCAAGCAGATCTTGGCGGATGGGCATAGCGCAGCGCCAGCAGCCAGATCATCCCGGCCACGAGGAGACCGGCCACGGCCCAAGCGTGCATGTCCGTGTGCTGGGGGAAAAAGCGGAGCGAGAGCGCGCCGACGGCCGGCCCGGTGCAGATGCCGGCGCCCAGGGCGGCTTCGTGGAATCCGCCGTGCTCGCCCTTGGTTTCGCCGACATCCATCGAGTAGAACAGGGATGAGTAGTAGGCCAGGGCGACAGCCAGGCCAAACACAACCTGCGCGGCGAGAAGCAGCCAGAGTTGGCGTCCGATCAGGACCCCCAGGAAGCCCAGAACCATCAGGACATAGGCGCTCAACAACCAGCGAAAGCGATAGTGCCAACCGTCCCAGTGCCAAAGGCCGACGAAACCCAGGGTGCGCGCGAAGAACCAGGTCGAGCAGAAGAACCCGGCCAGCATCGGCCCCAGCGAAAAGCGCTCGGCGATCTTGGGGATGACCGGCAACATGGCGTTGATGGCGATGTAGCAAAACGGGTTGGCCACCCATGCCATCAGAAGGAACCGCCGCGGCGGCAGGGGCGACCGGTCGCGTTCGGCCTCGCTGGCCAGGCCTTCGCCGTGGGGCGGAGGCGGCGCGGGGATGACGGGAATCGGGCGGGACGGATTGACTGCGGGCGCAATCCGGATCGCGAGGAGGACCTGGGCGAAGTGGATTGTCGAGGGCACGAGGAAGATGCTCGAGTGGCCCCATTGCTCGATCATTGCGCCGCCCATGAAATAGGCTGCGGCGCCGCACACGGCCCAGACCACGTTGTAAATGCCAAGCAGATGCTTGAGCCGTGCGGGCGACTCGTGTTCGCTGACGATGGCTTCGAGGGTCGGCCACGTCAGGCTCATGCCCAGACTGCACAGCAGAGCGGCGCCGATATGCCCAGGCACACTCTGGGCAAGGCCGGCAATGCCCGTGGCGACCGCCATCGTTCCGAACCCGAGCCGCAGGGCAAAGAAGTATCCGCGATTCTGTGCAAACTTGCCGGCGAACCAGACCGCGATCGAGTAGACCAGGCCGTTGAGCGCGGCGAGAGAGAGGTTTTCGAGGTTCGTGAAGCCGAACCGGTCCCGCATGTAAAAATACAGGTAGCTGAAGTAGATCGTCGTGGCGAGGGCGTTCAAGCCTTCGAGGACCAGGGTGCCGGATTTAACGCGGGGCGAGAACATGCGGAAGCGTAGTCAGGGCGGGGCGGACAGCGTCAGACTCAAGGACTCAGGACGCAAGCGCCGGGGTGCGGCCTGCTCGAGGCTCGCGATGCGGCCGCGTCCGAGGAGCGGCGCCGCAGCCCAATGGCCGCGGACACGTGCGGGCGGAGCCGGACCGGACGGGTGTCCGGGGTGAGTCATGGATGCATGCCATGTGGGGGGTGACTGTGGCGGAACGGCGCCGGGGCGTCAATGTGGAGCCGGCAGTTCTCACTTTGCGTGGAGGGCCTTGACGCCGGGTGAGGGCACCCGGCCCGATCAGCATCGAAGAATGCAGCGGGTTGTAGGCCGGGTCCCCCGACCCGCGCGCTCTGAGCGTTCTCAAAACGAGAACTGCTGACAATAAACGCCGACAATAAACGCTTGC
>CAYPUR010000378.1:1239-2589 GCA_964413865.1 uncultured Verrucomicrobiota bacterium | reverse complement strand
CTTCTATCAGAACTAACAAATGTTGTATACGTTATTTATTGACGCGCACTAACGGGGTGTAGAATATGCGGGTTAGCCCCGCAGCGCCGATTCCCCCTCCTCTTCCCAAACCCTGATCGGCTCGTAAAAGGTGTCGCGGCGCACCGGAATCCGCCCTGCCTCGCGAATGGCCTTCACCATGTCCGCCTCCGTCTGCACCTGCGGCGACCGCGCGCCGGCCATGTGGAAAATGTGCTCTTCGACAATGGTCCCGTGCAGGTCGTCAGCCCCATGGTTCAGCGCAACTTGCGCCAGCTTCAGCCCCATCCCAACCCAGTACGCCGTGATGTGATCCATGTTGTCCAGATACAGCCGGCTCACGGCAATCGTCCGCAACGCATCGAATCCGGTCGGCGCGTGGCGCACGGGAATGGCGTTGTTCTCGGGCTGATACGGCAGGGGAATGAAGCCGGTGAAGCCGTGGGTTTCATCCTGCAATGCCCGCAGGCGCCGCAGATGATCCACCCGGTCGGACGCGGACTCGACATGCCCGAATAACATCGTGCAGGTGCTGCGCCCGCCAAGCCCATGCCAGGTGCGATGCACCTCCGCCCATTCCTCCGCCGTCTCCTTGCCGCGCGCAATGGCTTGCCGCACGGCCGGATTGAAGATCTCGGCGCCGCCGCCCGTGAGCGAATCCAGGCCGGCCTCCTTCAGGGCCACCAGCGTGTCCCGCACCGATTGCCCTGAGAGCCAGCTCAGGTGCAGGACTTCGATCGCCGTGAAGCACTTGAGCTGCAGCCGGGAATCGAGCGCCTTCAACGCCCGCAGCAGGCCCGTGTAGTAGTCGAACGACAACGAGGGATGCAGCCCCCCCACGATGTGCAGCTCCGTGATGCCAAGCGCCAGCGCTTTCCGAGCCTTCTCGACCATCTGCTCGATCGACAACTCAAAACCGTCCGCATCCCGCTTCTTCCGGGCAAACGCGCAGAACTGGCAACTCAGGATGCAGTAGTTCGAGTAGTTGATGTACCGGTTGAGTATGTAACTGGCGCGCCGGCCGACTTTCCGCTCGGCTGCACGGTTCGCCAACACGCCCAGGCTGTTCAAATCGCTGCTGGCAAATAGGCGTTCCGCGTCCTCGTCGCTCAGCCTCGCGCCGGCCTCGACCTTGTCTTCGAGGTCGCGCCACGCGCCACCCGCCATCAAACCACGCATCATACACCATCCTGTCCGAGCAGATGGATGAAAAGGCCGTCCCGCAGCTTCGGCTCAAACCATGTGCTCTTGGGCGGCATCGTCTCACCCCGATCCGCAATGACCATCAGGTCCTCAATCACGGTCGGAAACAGGGCGAAGGCACACGCGCTC
>CAYPUR010000378.1:0-1229 GCA_964413865.1 uncultured Verrucomicrobiota bacterium | reverse complement strand
ACGCGCTCGAACCGCAGTCGACCAATCGCTCCAACTCCGCCGTCCCCCGCCCCCCCCCCACGAATCCGATCCGATCGCTTGTCCGCGGGTCGCCAATGCCCAACACCGGCCCCAGTACATGCCGCTGCAACAACGTCACGTCCAGACGATCCATCGGGTCCGCACCCCCGATGAGGTGCTGACGGAACCGCAACTTGCGCCAATGCCCGGCCATGTAGAGGCTCACCTCGTGCCCCGCGCCCGGCTGGTCCGGCAAGCCGGGCGCCGGCTCGAAAACCGACTCGAGCCGGGTCGACAGCGTCGCGGGCGTATGGCCGTTGAGATCTTTCACAACGCGATGATAGGCCAGGATGCGGAGCTGGTTGTGCGGGAAAATCACCGCCAAGAAATGGCCGCTTCCCGCCCGTCCGCCCCGGGCGCGACAGACGCGGGCGGCCGCGGCGGTCCGATGATGGCCGTCGGCGATGTACAAACGCGGCGTGCGCGCGAAGGCCCGTTCGATGAACTCGAGGTCACGCCTCTCCTCGATGATCCACGCGGCGTGGCGCACACCGTCCCGTGCGGTCCAATCGACCGATGGAGGCGCTTCCGTGTGGCGCGCGACCAAGTGATCCAGCGCATCGTCCGCGCGGGAGACAAGAAACGCCGGACCGGTCTGGGCGCCCAGTGTCTCGATGTGGCGCATGCGATCGTTTTCCTTCTCGATCCGGGTCAATTCGTGCTTCCTGATCAGGCTGGCCTCGTAATCGGCGCAACTCGCCACCCCCACAATCCCAGTTTGCGTGTGCGCCCCCATGCTCTGGCGGTACAAGTAGAACCTAGGCGCCGGATCCCGCACCAGAACCCCATCGGCAATCAAACGCGCCAGATTCTCCCGGCCCCGACCGTACACCGCCGCCGAATAAGGATCCGTGTCGGCGGAGAGGTTGATCTCCGGCTTGCTCACATGCAGGAAGCTCAGCGGGTTCCCGGCCGCCTGCGTCCGGGCCTCTTCAGTCGAAATGACGTCATAGGGCAACTCGCAGACGCGATGCGCGACATCCGCCCGCGGTCTCAGTGCCGCGAAGGGTTTCACCTCAGGCATACCTGAGAACCAGACTAGCGACCGCCCAGCCCAAACGCACGCCAAAAGTGCGCTTATAAGTATAGAGTGACAGGTTCATAATTATTGACATATCTTTGGAGTTGGCGTATCCGTGACTGTGGCAAGTGCGCAGGGGATGGAGTGG
>CAYPUR010000377.1:2012-2590 GCA_964413865.1 uncultured Verrucomicrobiota bacterium | reverse complement strand
TCCTTGCTGCGATCATTGAAATCGAGGCTCAGCACCGGCAGTGAAGAGCCGGCCACGTCGTGGCCCAATCCCGTCCGACCCTCCGCCCAACCGGCGTCGGCAAAGCCCGGCTGGATCCATGCGGTCCCGAACGCATCATCGGTGGGCACATGCCACCGAACCGTGCTGTGGGCGGGAAGCGGTTCGGTTGTGTCCACGAGGCCTGCCGGCCCGGCGGAGACGTTGGCACGCTGCGGCGGATAGGCCGGGGCAATCTGCCAGGCCACCGTTGCGCCATCCGGGGCCACCAGGGCGAGGTAGTCTCCCTCGCCCGCAAGCTTGAAGTTGGCATGCAGCGGCTGGCCCGATCTGGCGCGGTCCTTGTCGGACGCGAATACAACCAGATACCCGCCTGGCGCAAGGAGGGTCGAAGGAAAGGTCCATTTCGACAAGTCGAGCGCGTCGTCCGTAAGATGCCAGCCCCCCAAATCAACCGCCGCAGGCCCCCCATTGTGAATCTCGATCCAGTCGGGATGCGAGCCGTCCTCGTCCGCCAGACCGCCCTCGTTGATCGCGAGAAACTCGCTGATCTCGAGTCC
>CAYPUR010000377.1:0-2002 GCA_964413865.1 uncultured Verrucomicrobiota bacterium | reverse complement strand
CACCGCATAACCTTATTAAATTCTTACGTTTTATTTCATCAATCGTCATTTCTTTTTCGATCATCAGCCCCGCGCCATAGATGATCTCCGAAGCATATGGGGTGATCATGTGCACGCCGACGAGCTTGTTCCATTTGTTGTCCACCACGATGGTCAGCAGGCCGTCGCCGCGGTCATTCTCGGCCATGTAACGTCCCGAGTAGTTCATCGGTATCGTTTTGACCGTGACATCGAGTCCCTGAGCCTTCGCCCCGGCCGCAAGCGACACGACCAAGGCGCATCCGGCCATCAAGCATCCTAAGCGAGCCATCGTCTCAATCCTCCGCGCGTTCGCCCGGCGGCGCCATCTTCACCAGCCTCGGGTCGAACTGCCCGAGAATCGTCACCAGATCGCTCTGAGCGGCCATGACCTCGCGGATGTTCTTGTACACCATCGGCGCTTCGTCCAATCCCGCCGAGATCAAAGTCACACCCCGCTCCCGCAGGACCGCCTTGACCGCCTTCCACTGGATCGTCTTGTTCGCCTGCGCGCGACTCATCACGCGCCCGGCGCCATGGGAGGCGGAGTTCAGAGATTCCGGGTTGCCTTTGCCGCACACGACGAAACCCGGCGAGGCCATCGATCCAGGGATGATCCCCAGCACGCCCGCGCCGGCTGGCGTGGCGCCCTTGCGATGGACGATCACCTCGCGCTCGACGCCCCCGATCACGTGCCGTTCCTTCCACGCGTAGTTGTGGTGGTTCTCGAGATCGAGCAGGACTTGAGCGCCGAGGTGCGCCGCGATGTGGGCGTGGATGCACGCATGGTTCGCTGCCGCGTAGCGCCCCATCAGCTCCATCGCGTTCCAATACTCATGGCCTTCCTGCGAATCGAGGGACAACCAGGCGAGACGCTTCAGTTCCTTGGGCATATCCGCAAACTGGCTGAAGGCCCGCTGGCTGTAATAATCGCACACCGCGGCCCCCGTCCCCCGGCTTCCGCTGTGCGACAGCAACGCCACGTAGCTCCCCGCAGGCAGTTGCTGAGACTGACCCGGCGCTCGAATGGGCCCGTGCGCCGCGAACACGCCAAACTCGACGAAATGATTCCCGCTGCCGCTGGTGCCAAGCTGCGCCCACGCCCTGTCTTTGAACTGGTTCGTGACAGGACTCACCGACCAATCCGCATCCATCACCTCGTGCCCGCGCCTCTCTTTGAAAGCGGCGCCGACGCCAAACCGCGTCTCCGCCTCGATGGCCCGCGTGAGCCGGTCCTGCCTCCGATCGAGGTCCTCGACTGGCAGATCCAGCACGGTCATCTTCATCCGACAGGCAATGTCCACCCCCACGGCATAGGGAATGACCGCGTTCTCCGTAGCCAGAACGCCCCCAATCGGCAGCCCGTAGCCGACGTGCGCGTCGGGCATCAGAGCCCCAGCCACCGCCACCGGCAACAAACACGCCTTCTCCATCTGCAGGACGGCTTCCGATTCCAGCCCCGAACCCCATTGCCGGTAAGAGATCGGCTCGGCACGCGGGGGAGGCGCGGCGTCGAGCAGCGCTTGGGCAAACCCCGCCCGCACCGGATCGGTCAAAAACGACGCCGGATCCTCGACAATTGCCTTCACTTCGTCCGCCAGCCGCGACTTGTCCCCTCCCCCGAGAATGAACTTGCAGGCGAAGTCCGTCGCGCGCCGGGTGGCCTCACCCAGGGGCACGCCCAGCCGAAGGAAATCGCTCGCGTTCATGTCCGTTCCACCCTCTCTATCCACAGCGTCAGAATCTCCGCCGCGTGAGGGCACGCGGCCTACAGGCTTGTAGCAGGCCGGGTCCCCTGACCCGGCGCTGCATCATTTATGTCGCTCTGTATAGCGCATGCGCCGAGAGAACGCGAGCACAGAGCCAAGGCCGGGCGCGCAACAACTCGCCGGCAGCCACGGCTCCGATTCATCCAGGGAGAACATCCTTGCCTCTTGGTGCTGCTCGCCACGGATCGATGAAGTGTGCGATGAAGTGTGCGATG
>CAYPUR010000376.1:0-2626 GCA_964413865.1 uncultured Verrucomicrobiota bacterium | reverse complement strand
GCCAGAGTAGCTCAGCGGTAGAGCAGGGGACTCATAAGCCCTTGGTCGGGGGTTCAATTCCCTCCTCTGGCACCAGTCTCGCAGTGGCTTCATTCATTCAATGGATAGCCAACCCATCCACCGCCCACGGAATCTCGATTGGAAGCGCGCGGCGGCCCTGCTTTACGGGGACTGGGGCACGAGCAAGGCCTACGTTATCGGCCTGGCCTTCGCCGCCGCCGGCTATGCCTCCCTGCCCATCATCGGCGCGGTGTGCGTGCTGACGGCCCTGGTTGGATACAACTACATCCTCGTCTGCCGGCATTTCCCGGACGGGGGGGGCGTGTATTCAGCAGCGCGGGATCAGAGCCGGCTGTTGGCGGTGATTGGGGCCCTGCTGCTGGTCGCCAATTTCCTGGTCACGGCCGCGTTGAGCTGCAACTCGGCGATGCACTATTTTGGGGTATCGAAGGGGCACGTCGCGGCGGCGACGATCCTGGTCATCGTGATCGTCGGCGGGATCAACTTCTTTGGCCCGAAACATACCGGCAGCCTCGCGGTGGGGCTGATGATTCCGATGGTTGTGGTGATGGTTGCGCTGATCCTGCTGAGCCTGCCCCGGCTCAACACGGCGCACCTCGAACCGCCCAGTGGGGGGATCGCCCGCAACTGGCAGTTCTTTGTGGCGACGATTCTGGCGCTGAGCGGTGTCGAGGCGATCGCCAACTTGACCGGGGTGATGAAGCTCGATCCGGGCGCCACGATGGACAAGCCGCGCGTGTCCAGGACGGCCCGCAGAGCCATCCTGCCTGTCGCGGTCGAGGTTGTGCTGGGGACGGCCCTGCTGGGCTGGGCAATGCTTTCGTTGTCCGGCGCGCACGCGCCCGACCCCGTTGCACATCGCGATCACATGATGCGGTTTCTCGGGCAGGAGTACGGGACGCTGATGTTCAACGCGGCGGTCGGGAAAGCGATTGGCGCGGTTGTGGGTCTTGTGGTGGGCCTGCTGCTGTTGAGCGCCGTGAACACGGCGATCGCAGCCCAGATTGGCCTCATCTACATGCTGGCGCGCGACGGGGAGATGCCGCGTTTCCTTATCCGGTTGAACGCTCACGGCGTGCCATGGTGGCCATGGGCACTGGCGACAGTGCTGCCCGCCCTGGTCGTTCTGATCACCGGGGCCGACATCGAATCGCTTGCCAATCTCTATGCCATCGGCGTGGTGGGGGCGATCACGGTGAATCTGGGCTCCTGCACCTTCAATCGCGCGCTGCGCCTGGCTTGGTACGAACGGGCCGTCATGGGGGCGACCTTCCTCGTTCTGTTCGCCGACGAGATCACCATTGCGAAGGTGAATCACGGCGCCCTCTTCTTCGCCATCTGCCTGTTGGGCGTGGGCCTGAGCCTTCGGACCATCACGCAGCGGCGGGCCGGGCTGCGCACGGTGACTTTGCGCCGGGAGATCGCCGCCCGGGTCGCGCCCGAGACCGCGCCTGAGTTCGAGCTTCAGCTTGCGACGGGCCAGACCATCCTGGTCGCCGCGCGTGGGCTCACCCCGGTGCTCCGATTCGCCCTGGAGGAGGCGCGGTTGCGTCAAGGGGCGCTTTATGTGCTTTACGTCAAGGAGTTGGCCGTGGCGATGCCCGGCCTGCTCCAAACCATCGAGCGCCCCCGCTGGCAGGACGATCCGGCGGCAGCCGCGATCATGAGCTCGATGCTGCACCTCGGGGCTCGTCACAACGTTCAGGTGATTCCGCTTTACACGGTGAGCGACGATCCGGCCAATTCCATTCTGGATCTGGCGGCCACGCTGGGCGTGGACATTCTCATGCTTGGTTCCCCGCAAAGGCGCCGGCTGGTCCAGTTGCTCAAGGGGAACGTGGTGACGGAGGTGGCGCGGAACCTGCCCGAGAGCATTCAGTTGGTCATCCACGGCTGACCCGCATGTCTTACACCCTGTCGGTGGACACGGCGGTCACACGGCGCAGCGAGCCAAAGCCCCGCAGTCCTGCGGGGCGGGGCGGGGCGGCACCGGACCATCTGCGCCGCGCGGAGGATCGGGTGGCCCGATCTACTCCGTCGTGCTGGGATAGGACCCGGCGATATAATTCTCGAGTTGATCGATCTTCGCCTGCTGGGCCGTGATGATCCAGTTGACCAGGTCGCCGATCGAGAGGACGCCCAGCACCTGGTTCTTTTCGACGACCGGCAGATGCCGGATGCGGTGCTCGGTCATCAAGCGCATGCAGTCCTCGACTGTGGCCTGGAGCGAGACGGGCACGATTCCACTCGAGAGCACTTCCCGCACCCGGGTCGTCCTCGAGTTCTTGCCCAGCAGCGCCACCTTGCGCGTGTAGTCGCGCTCGGAGAAGATCCCGACCAACATCTCGTCCTCCATGACCATCAGGGCGCCGACGTTCTTCTCAGCCAGCATGCTGATAGCATCGTAGACCATCGCATCGGGTGAGATCGACCACACAACGTGGCCCTTCGCCTTGAGAAGCGCGTCGACTGTGCCTGTCATTCCCATGGTGCTTGGCCGCGAGGATTGATCCGCTGGCCAGAGAAGTCAAGCTCCACGGGGAGGCCCGTGCGACCTGGAGAGGAAGGAATCGGGTGGACGCGGAGCGGGGCTGCGGGGTAAGGT
>CAYPUR010000375.1:0-2631 GCA_964413865.1 uncultured Verrucomicrobiota bacterium | reverse complement strand
TCTGCCACAGCCCGGAAATCTGTGTCCTCGTCCCGGCATCCGATTTCCGGGCTTGCCATGCGCTTTCCCGCCGTATTCCTGCTTGTTCTGGCCGCCGGCGCCGGCGCCGTCCGGGCCGCCGCTCCCATCGCGCTGCATCCGGAAAACCCCCACTACTTTCTCTGGCGCGGCCAGCCAACCGTTCTCCTCACATCCGGCGAGCATTACGGCGCGCTCTTGAACCGGGACTTCAATTTCTGGACGTACTTTGACACGCTGGCGAAGGACGGTCTCAACAACACGCGCACCTTCAGCGGCGCTTACTGCGAGCCCCCGGGCGCGTTCAACATCGCCCGCAACACTCTCGCGCCGGGGGCGGGCGTCCTGCTCTGTCCCTGGGCGCGCAGCAGCGAGCCAGGCTACGCCAACGGCGGCAACAAATTCGACCTGGCCCGGTGGGACGACGCCTATTTCGCGCGGCTCGACCAGTTCCTCGAATACGCATCGAGCCGGGGCGTTGTGGTGGAACTGAACCTGTTCTGTCCGTTCTACGAGGAAACGATGTGGGCGCTCAGCCCGATGAACGCCCGCAACAACGTCAACGGCGTCGGGGCGGTCGCGCGCACCAATGTGTACACCCTCGACCGCCACGGCGGGCTCTTGGGCGTTCAGGAAGCCATGGTCCGGAGGATTGTCCAAGCCGTTCAAAAACACGACAACCTCTATTTCGAAATCTGCAACGAGCCGTACTTCGGCGGCGTGACCATGGCCTGGCAACACCACATCGCCGACGTCATCCACGCGGCCGAGCGGGACCTGAAGACCCGCCACCTGATCTCGATGAACATCGCCAACGGCCAGGCCAAGGTGGAACAACCGCACCCCGCCGTCTCGGTCTTCAACTTCCATTACGCCTATCCGCCCGACACCGTCGCCCTCAACTTCGGCCTTAACCGAGTCATCGGGGACAACGAAACCGGTTTCCGCGGCACGAACGACCTGCCCTATCGGGTCGAGGCCTGGAGTTTCCTCATGGCGGGCGGCGGGCTCTTCAACCACCTGGATTACTCGTTCGTAGTCGGGCACGAGGACGGGACGTTCGTCTACGGAGCGAAGCAGCCGGGCGGTGGCAACCCGATCTTTCGCAGGCAGATGAAGATTCTCGGCGATTTCCTGCGCAGCTTCGACTTCATCCGGATGAAACCGGACACAGCGGTCATCGCCGGAGGCGTGCCGGCTCGTCACCGCGCGTATGCCCTGGGCCAGCCGAACGAAGCCTGGGCGGTCTACCTCGCGCGCGACACCAAGGACAAACAGGCGCCAACCGGCCCGCAGACCCCAACGCTCGCGCTCACACTGCCGCCGGGCGCCTATTCGGTCGAGTGGCTCGATCCAAAAACGAACAAACGCGACTCAAAGAGAATCGAGGTCAAGGCCGGCGGCGGTACGACCCGGCTGCCAACCCCAGCCTTCGAGGAGGATATCGCGCTCGCTGTCCGCAAGCTGAAGCCTTAAAGCGGCCCGATACGCCGGGCCTCCACCTGGGCCGTCAAGGCCAGTTCCGCGGCGAGAAATGTGTGGCGCTGTGTCATGGCCGTCTGGGTGCGATCCAGACAATCGCGAATCAACCGGCCGAAGTAGGGAAAGCCGACCTTGCCATGGACAGCCAGGTGGTGTTCGCCCCGCTGGTCCACAAGGTAGACATGATCGCCTTCGGGATCTCGCGCGATGTCGAGGTACTTCCGCAACTCGATGTAGCCGTCGGTGCCGACGATGATGGTCCGGCCGTCGCCCCATGAACCGAGACCGGCGGGAGTAAACCAATCCACCCGGAAATAGAACGTGGCGCCGGTGTCGGCCAGCAGCGTGGCGTCGCCGAAGTCCTCGAACGCGGGGTGCTCCGGGCAGTTGTAGTTGCCGACCTTGCTGTGGAGCACACTGGCCTCTTGCGCGGAGGCGTAGTGGAGGAACTGCTCGATCTGATGGCTGCCCAGATCAACCAGAATCCCGCCGTACCTGGCCGGATCCCAGAACCACGGCGGGCGGCTCGAGGCGTTCAGGCGATGCGGCCCCAGGCCAAGCACCTGCACCACACGCCCAATGGCCCCATCCGCGATGAGCCGTCCGGCATACACCGCGGCCTCGACGTGGAGACGCTCGGCATAGTACACGGCGAAAATCCGCCCCGTCTCGGCGCTCCTGCGCCGGGCCGCTTCGAGCGCCTCGATCGACGTGAACGGCGGCTTGTCTGTGAAGTAATCCTTGCCGTGATCCATCACGCGCACCCCCAGCGGACCCCGCGCGCAGGGAACGCACGCGCTGCAGACAAGCTGGACCCCGGCATCATCGAGGATTTCCTGCTCGGTTCTCGCGGGTCTCACCCCCGGATACGTCCGGCAAAACTGCTCGACCTTCTTCGGGTCGGGATCGAAGACCCAAGTCAATTCACCGCCGGCTTCGATCAGGCCATTGCACTGGCCATAGATGTGCCCGTGGTCGAGCCCGATGGCCGCAAAACGGAACTCGCCGGACGCACACACGGCTTTGGCCTGCCCTTGGGGAGCGTAGTTCATTCCGTCGGATTTCTGATGCATACTGCCTGGTCGGTTGGATGCGCTACACAGACCCCTCACCCCGGCCCTCTCCCATCCG
>CAYPUR010000374.1:0-2664 GCA_964413865.1 uncultured Verrucomicrobiota bacterium | reverse complement strand
ATGGCGCAACTGCAGATGATGTTGCGCTACGGGGGGCGCGGTGGCATGCGCTATGCCACTCCGCCACCTCAGGAGATGCCCTCGCCCGCAGCCCGCGGCGGTTTGACTCCCCTGCTCGACGAGAAGCCGTTTCGCGCCGTGCTGTGGGTTGAGTCGGTTCGTCTTTTGGATCCCGAGGAAATGAAGGCAGCAAAGGCGGCCGTGCGCGCGAGCCGGCCCGTCCGCACCGTGACTCCCGAAGGGGGAGAGCCGGGCGCAGATCCGACCGCAACTGGGGGCGAGGCCCCCGCCGAACCCGCTCCGGACGCTCCCCCCGTTCCCTAGCCGCATTCCGCCATGGAGTTTCTTAAGAAGCATTACGAGAAGCTGATTCTCAGCGTGGTGTTGCTGGGAATGGCCATCGCCGCCGCGCTCCTGCCTCTCAAGGTCAGCCAGGTCCGACAGGAACTCCAGCAGGCGACCCTCAATATCGAACGCGCCCGCATTAAGCCTCTCCCGGAGTTGGACCTCTCCACCAACAACGCCCTCTTGCGGCGGGTCCGGACCCCGGGGCGGCTGACCCTCGATCTCCCCGGCCACAACCTGTTCAACCCGATCCAGTGGAAGAAGAAGCCGGACGGCACCCCAGTGCCCAGCGAACAATTCGGATTAAGCGCCCTCGTGGTTACGAACATCGCGCCCCACTAACTGAAAGCCCAGTTCCGGGGCGTGCGCGATTACGGCAGCGACGTCCGCTACGACTTCATGATCACACGCGAGGCCGCCACCAACAGCGCAGCGCGCGGCCCACTGCCCAACACGCTGGCCGTGGGCGCCAGGACCGACCTCTTTACCGTCAAGGACGTGGATGGGCCGAAGGAGAATCCGCAGGGGCTCATTCTCGAACTGGCCGACTCGCGGCAACCGGTGGTCGTGACTCGCGACAAACCCTACACCGAGGTGCAGGGACACACTGCCGATTTGTGGCACAAGACCGAGAACAAGGTCTTCCTCAGACAGCGCCAGGGACAGAGGATCTCCTTCGGCGGCGAAACCTACAATATTATTGCCATCAGCGAAGGCGACGTTACACTCCGAGACAGCCGGACTCAAAAGCAAACAACCATCAGTCTTACAGCGGCGCCGTAGGTAATGCGACTTTATGTTTCTTGTCCCAACTGAAGACAAATCCATGATCCGTTCAGCTTTCACCCTCCTCACCCTCGCGCTGCTGGTTGGCAGCGCGCCTTCCGCGTTCGCTCAAGTCGCTCCGGCGGATCCCGTCACGGAGGAGGCGGTGCGGAGGCAGGAAATGAGCATCATTCTCCGCAAGACGCTGGCCGACGCCCAGGCCGAGCAGAAGCTCGGCGACTACGGAACCGCGGCCAAGCTTTACGAGGAGGCCTGGGGCTACGTCCAGAAGATCGGCGAGACGGTCATCGAAAAGGAGCATCGCGAGACGGTCCAGGGTTTCAGCCACGTCTACCTCGAGCTCGCGAAAAAATCCCACTCCCGCGGTCAGTATAACGAAGCCAAGAGCCAGGTCTCCCGCGTGCTGCGGGTCGATCCGAAGAACCGCGACGCCTTGAGCCTCGCCGCGAGCGTTGACAAGGCCCTCAGAGAGCAGGAAGGGCGCGTCCCGAGCAAAGAGACGGTGGCGCTCATGTCCGAAGTGCAACAGGAAAAGACCACCGCCGCCACCCTGGTGCAGGATGGCAAGTTGCTCTACGAAATGGGGAGGCTCCAAGAGGCTGCGGACAAGTTGCGGGAGGCCATGAAACTCGATCCGCAGAACCAGGGGGCGTTCTACTACGCGCGGCTGGTCGAGGAGGCTGTGTATTCAATCGAGGCGCGCAAGCGGGAGGCGATGGCGAAGTGGAAGATGGTCGAGGTCGAGCGCGCATGGAATCCGCCGGTGAAGTGGGGCAACATCACAAACACAACGAACCCCTTCGCCCGCACGAACACGATCTATACCGGGGCGGGTCGGCGCGTCATCTTCAGCAAGCTCGAGAAGATCCGGTTCAATCAATACCCGGTCAGCGGCGATATGCCGGGCGTCCCGTTGAGCGTGGTGGTGAAGGACCTGGATGAGGAGGTGAAGCAGCGCGATCCGGACAAGAAAGGCCTCAACTTCATCCTGGCTCCGTACGTGGACGTTCAGACTGCTTCGGCACTCCCGATGATGCCCGGCCAGATCGATCCCATGACCGGTCAACCGATCGGCACGGCCCCCCAGCAGGAGCAGTTCGACCTGGGTTCGGATGTGTTGATCAAGATCGAGCCTCCCTTGAAGGACGTCCGGCTGATGGACGTGCTGGATACGATCATCAAAGTGGCGAACAAGCAGATCAAATACTCGGTTGAAGACTACGCCATCGTGTTCACGCGCAAGATCCCCGAGCAGGAACAGCTCTTCACCCGCCAGTTCCGCGTGAACCCGAACACGTTCGTGCAGGGCCTCGAAGGCGTGATCGGCGAGCAGTTCGTCGGGGCCTCCATCAGCTCGGATTCCAGCGGCACGGGGACATCCTCCGGCGGCGGAACGATGGGCGGCATGGGCGGCGGCATGAGCGGTGGCTACGGCGGCGGGGGCGGTTACATGATCCCGCGCGTCGACGTCATCGGTTATGGCGGCAGGAGCGGCATGGGCGGCATGGGCGGCGTCCAGGGCAGCCTGGGCGT
>CAYPUR010000373.1:0-2729 GCA_964413865.1 uncultured Verrucomicrobiota bacterium | reverse complement strand
CCCGAGCCGCGACCGCGCCGTTGTGGCGCCCGTTGCCCGAGTGAGAAAGATTTCTTCACTTCGGGCTTGCGTTCCAGTTCCCGCCCCCTATTCTGCCGTGCGTGTCAACGCTCTGGCGCTATCGCGGACGTGAGATCGGTGCGCAGGACACGGCCTTCATCCAGGGGTTGGTCGCGCAGAACCCGGACTGGAGTCGACGGCGACTTTCGGCCGAGTTGTGCCGGGCTTGGAACTGGGTCCAGCCTAATGGACAACTGCGCGACATGGTCGCTCGGAGCCTGCTGCTGCAGCTGCACCGGGCCGGGCTGATCGCGTTGCCGGCCAAACGGTGCGCGCCACCCAACAACGTGGTGAACCGGGCGGCCCCCGCACCGCTCTTGCCCCTGTGGGAAACGCCCCGGCGCTGCACGTTGGCCCAGTTGGGTGCGCTGGACATCCGCCAAGTCCGTCGCCGGCCTGAGGAGGCCCTCTTTGGCCGGCTGCTGCAGGCGCATCATTATCTGCGCTATACCCAGCCGGTGGGCGAGCATCTCAAGTACTTGATCTTCGCCGGGGCGGAGCCGATCGCCGCGATGGCGTGGTCTTCGGCGCCTCGTCACCTGGCGGCGCGGGATCGGTATATTGGCTGGCCGGCGGCGGTGCGGCGCGAGAACTTGCACCTGATCGCCTACAACACCCGGTTCCTGATCTTGCCCTGGATCCAGGTGCCCGGGCTGGCCAGTCATTTGTTGGGCCGGATCGCGCGCCGGATCTCGGATGACTGGCAGGCGCTCTACGCCCATCCGATTCACCTGTTGGAGACGTTTATCGATCCGGCCCGTTTTCAGGGGCATTGTTATCGGGCGGCCAACTGGATCTGCCTAGGCCTGACCACGGGCCGGGGGCATAACGCACGCACCCGTCGGTGCGATCAACCGCGCAAGGAGTTGTGGGTTTATCCGCTCTGGGCCGACTTCCGCCAACGGCTCCATCCTCGGACATGAAAGCCACCGCGCCTTACGCCTGGCTGGTGCTCTCCGAAGGGGAACGTCACGCGTTTCTGGAGGGAGTGCGCTCGGCGGTCACGCCCGAACAGTTCGCCCGGATTGCGGCGATGACCGAGGCGTTTCCTGAACTTGTGGCGCTGATGGATCGACGCGATCTGTCGGTGAGCCGGTTGCGCAAGCTCCTCTTCGGAGCTGCGACCGAGAGGACCGCCAGGGTGTGTGCACCCAGCCAGGACGGGCCCGCTCGCGACGCCCGCCCGCGAGGTCGACGCCGGGGTCATGGACGACACGGGCACCAGGCTTACACCGGAGCGCGGCGGGTGCGGGTGAGTCACCCGACGCTGCAGCCGGGCGAAGTCTGCCCAGACTGCCAGCGAGGCAAGCTGCGGCGCGAGCCCCAGCCGGCCACGGCGATCCGGTTGGAAGGGCAGCCGCCGATCAGGGCGACTGTGCACGAGATGGAGGTGCTGCGTTGCGCCCTGTGCGGGAAGACTTTCACCGCGCCGGCGCCACCGGAGGCGGGGACGCAGAAGCACGACCCCAGCGTGGGTGTGATGGTCGGGTTGCTGCGTTACGGCAGCGGGATGCCCTTCTACCGGCTGGCCCAATGGCAGCGCAGTCTGGGCGTGCCTTTGCCCGCCTCGACACAATGGGAACTGGTCGATGAGATCGCCCGGCAGGTTGAGCCCGTGGTGGATGCTTTGGCCCAGCACGCCGCCCAGGCACCCACCCTGCATAACGATGACACCACCATGCGGGTGAGCCAACTGCGCCGCCAGATCCAAGCCGAGGAGAAACCGGCCCGCACGGGCATTTTCACCACGGGCTTGGTGGCCCAGTCGCCCGAACATCCGATCGCGCTCTTCGTGACCGGTCGTCAGCACGCCGGCGAGAACCTCGACGATGTGCTCCAGCATCGGGACAAGGAGCGAGCGCCGCCGCTGCAGATGTGCGATGGCCTGGCCCGGAACGAACCCAAAGTGGGGACCACCACGCTGGCGTGTTGTCTGGCGCATGGACGCAGGGGTTTCGTCGAGGTGGCGGCGGACTTCCCCGAGCAATGCCGCTACGTCCTGGAAAGGGTGCGCACGGTCTACGGCGTGGACGCCGAAACCAAAGCCCGGGGGCTGAGCGCGGTCGAGCGACTTCGGCTCCACCAGAGCCAGAGCCAACCGGTGATGGAAGAACTGCATACGTGGTTGGAAGAGCAGATGCGGGACAAGCGGGTCGAACCCAACTCCGGCCTGGGAGAGGCCATCGAGTACATGCTCGGTCATTGGGTCCAGTTGACCCGATTCCTCCACGAACCGGGGGCCCCCCTGGATAACAATCTTTGCGAAAGGATGTTGAAAACGGCCATTCTTCACCGCAAGAACAGCCTTTCTTACAAGACCCAACGGGGCGCGAAGGTCGGGGATACCTTCATGAGCCTGATCCAGACCTGCCGTCTGAACCGAGCCAATCCGTTCGACTACTTCCAGGCCTTGGTCCGCCACGCGACCGAGGTCAGGGCCAATCCCGGAGCGTGGTTGCCCTGGAACTACCGCGACGCGCTGGCACCGCTCACTCCTCCGCCATCGGCCGATAGCGGCTGAACGCCCCTCCCCAGGCCCGCCTCCAGGTCGACGGGTCCCTCGCTCCACAGCCCTTACGTTCGCTTCTCGCCAGGCGGGTTGCCCGCCGCCTTTCCACCCGGCCAGCACCCCGGTCGAAGCGGCTCCGCACGCATGCCGAAGCAACACA
>CAYPUR010000372.1:0-2772 GCA_964413865.1 uncultured Verrucomicrobiota bacterium | reverse complement strand
GTTGACGCGTATGCGCATGGCGGGATCAGTCCGCGCCATCGCGCCCCGCCAGAGGTCTGAATCAGCGCCCGCCATTGTCAAGGCAGCCCCCGGCCACTAATCTTGGCCCGTGGTTCGCGCGGTTCTCTTCGACATCGACGGCACGCTCATCCGGACTGGAGGGGCGGGCGTGCGAGCCTTCGAACGCACTGGTCAGTCGGTTTTTCACGTTCCCGACGGCGTGCGTCACATGCGGTTTGCCGGACGCACCGACCGATCCCTGGTCCGCGAGTTCTTCCGTCGGCACGGGATCGAGGCCACGCCGGACAACTTCGATCGGTTTCTCGATCATTACGTGTTTGTCCTGGATCATTTACTCGGCGAATTGGACGGACAGGTCTGTCCGGGGGTTGGCGACTTCATCCGCGATCTTCGGGGCCTGGCCCAGCCCCCGCTGCTCGGTCTGTTGACCGGGAACATCCGCCTGGGCGCCGAAATCAAGCTGCGGCATTTCGGCCTGTGGGATTGCTTCATCATCGGCGCCTTCGGGGACGACCATGAGGACCGCAACGAGCTGGCCGGCATCGCGCGCGAACGCGTCAGCAGGGTCTTGGGAAGCCCGGTGCGCGGCGACGAGATTGTCGTGGTGGGCGACACGCCGCTGGACATCGAGTGCGGGCGGGCGATCGGGGCCAGGGTGCTGGCGGTCGGGACAGGCGGGGCTGAGGTGGGCGTACTGCGGGCGCACCGGGCGGATTGGGCGGTCGAGACGCTGGCGGACGTTACGGCGGCAACGGTCTGCCGGTGAACTCTCTTCGAGCCCGGATCGCAGTCATCTCGTCGAGTCTGACTGCCAGACGCACTGACGCGGGGGCGGAATATGCAGGTTGGCCAGACGACGGTTTCGGCCAACGACCGCGTCCGCCCCCTTTTACCTGGCCATCAGCGCGAAGAGCAGAATCGCCGACGCCGTGCCGTCCATGGTGGGCTCGTTGGTCGAGTAATCATGGAGATCGTCGTGATACACCGCGAGTTCGGACTGGAATTCGGCAAGCGGATCGGGCTGGGTGATGCTGACGCCTTTCAGGCTCCGGAACACCTGTTCGTACACCGGACCGTCCACCAGGCCGCCCCGGACCGTGCGTCCGGTGAGCCGGGTGGTCATCAGATGCGGATTCCTGGGTGAGGCGGCCCCGGGCGGAAAGCCGGTGAACATCGAGTAGCTCCACGGATTGCGTCCCAGGAGCCAATCCGACTGCGCGGCTGCGAACTCCCGGTAGCGCGGGTCGCCGGACATTCGTTCGTAGAGGAGGCATTGAGTGGCCAACGCCACCGTCAGATTGTTCGAGCACCAAATGAACGGCACGCCAATCCGATACGGCGTCCGCCGCCCCGCAGTGACGCACCGCTCGATCCCGTCCCTGTAGTACCCGATCAACCTCCGGCCGGTCTCCTCATCCGCGAGGTCGTGGAGCGCGAAATGTCCGATGTTCACAAACGGGTAGAAATCGTAATGCCGCGCCTCGGTCCGCCCCATCCACGATTCCGTCCCGGCCTGTCGGGCATAGCGGCGGGCATCCTCGAGGTAGCGGCTGTCGCCCGTTGCCCGGTACAATTCGGCGGCACCCCACTCCATGTCGTCGGCCCAGGTCGACTCATGGTAGCGATAGGGCGCGCCGTAGGAGTTGCCCTGCTGAAAACCCTCGCGCGCACGTCCCAGGGCGTAGACCTCGACACCCGCCTGCAGGCAGCGCTGCGCGAAAGTGGCGTGCTCGGCGTTGCCGCGCCAGATCTGATAGGCCATCGCCATGGCCGCGGCGTAACGCCCGGCGAGATTGCCCAGGCCGGTCGATTCGCTTTGGTGCTTCCCGAGCCCCTGCGGACGCCCGTCCGCCGCGTAGACAACCCGCGGTCCGCCCGGCCCCCATCCGTAGTCGGCCTTCTCGTCCGCGGGCAGCCGCCATCCCCAGTGGTCGCGGTCGTCAGCCACCTGATGGTAGAGTTCTTCCGGAGCAGGATGGAGCCGCAACATCCAATCCAGACCCCATCGCGCCTCATCCAGGACATCGGGGAGGCCGTTTGTTCCGGGGCGTCCATCTTCCCGGACCAGATCCGCAAAAGCCTTCGGGGCGATCCGATAGGCCAGGAGCATCTGGGCGGTGGCGTTGGCGGTGGTCATCAGGTACTTGAGCAAATCGCCGGCATCGTGCCAGCCGCCCCGCGCATCGATCGGTGTTCCGTCCGGACGCGGCCCGTAGGCGGTGCGTCCGTCCTGTTGATGGCATTGGGCATCGAGCCACGGATTGTCGCCGCAACGCTGCTGGCGCATGAATTCGAGCAGCGCCCCGCATACGGCGTCCCTCGCCCGCGTCCCAATCTCGAACGCGGCCGAGTTTGTCGGGCCGAGGCGGACGACGAACCTGCCTTCGTGGCGGACGGTGCTGAAATCGAGTTCGGCATGGTGGCGCCATCGCCCCCAGACTGCATCGGTGACCGGCGTCGCCGCCCCGCGCCAGACCACGGTTCGATCCGCGGCATTCAGCACCTCGAAGTCCCGGGCGAGAGGCTGGTCCGAAAAGGCGATCGCGATCTTCGGATCGGATGGGCGATACCCGAGCAGGTTGACGCGCAGATGGACCGGGCCCGGTGGGTCCGCGTTCTGCGCCAGCAGAGGCCGGCACGGTGCAAGGCAGAAAAGGAAGACGGCTGCCAGAGCCGGCGCGAGGTGTTTCAGTTGACTAGCCTGCATGCTGACTTCTCTTGTGAACTCCGGCTTCGCGGTGGCAAAAAGTG
>CAYPUR010000371.1:0-2778 GCA_964413865.1 uncultured Verrucomicrobiota bacterium | reverse complement strand
CGCCTCACGCGCGACGCCGGCGCTCGACAGACGTTCTCTTCGTCCTGAGCCTCAGCCCCTAACCTGCATTTCTCACCACTTTTTGCCACCGCGAAGCCGGAGCTTTCGCCGCTGATCGTCTGAGGATTCCCGCTCCAGGAGACACCACTTGACACCCGGTCGGAAATGACTAAGTTGGGCATGATACGATTTGCAAATGCACATCATTAGTAGATAAGAAACTTAAACACCTCCTGGCTCGGACCCCTCGAACCATGAAAACACACCTCATCCTGGCCGCCCTCGTTTCCCTGTGCGGCATCGCGCACGGTGCCGTCATCAGTTACATCGCCTTCCTGGAAGGCCCCTCTGAGGCGCCGCCCGTCGCATCGCCCGGCATCGGGACGGCCACAGTGACCTACGATTTGGACGCCAAAACCTTGGCGTTCGGTGTCTCTTTCTCCGGTCTTCTGGGGACCACCACCGCCGCGCATATCCACGCCCCTACCGCGGTACCAGGCGCCGGCACAGTGGGTGTCGCGGTTGCCCCGCCGTCTTTGGCGGAATTTCCGATTGGGGTGACCGCTGGCCTTTTCGTGCATGTGTACGACCTGACCCTGCCTGATACTTACGGCGCCGCGTTCCTCACGGCGGGTGGCGGAACATCCGCAGGCGCTGAAGCGTTGTTGGCGTCGGCTCTGGCTGACGGCAAAGCCTACTTCAACATCCATTCGACCGCTTTCCCCGGGGGAGAGATCCGCGGTTTCTTCTCCCCCGTCCCCGAGCCGGCCTCTGCCGGATTCCTTGGGGCAGGTCTCCTGGGATGGCTCGCGTTGGGTCGCCGTCGAGTCGAGGGAGTCGCTTGAAAGGAGGTCTCCGGCCATGACTTCCATGAACTGGCGCCAATTCCTCAGCAGGTCTGTGATCGCCCTGGTGACTTTCTGAGTTTCACCAGCGGATTACGCACCTTGAGTTGCGGAAAAGCCGAGAAGTCGCGATACGCCGACCACAATTCACGCACTCCGTGGTGCAGACACAAGGCAGCAATGCGCGCGTCGTGGATGCGCGGGCCTTTCAAGCGCGCCGCGGTGGAGATGTTGCTTAGCTTTTCGAAGTAACCCGGGCTTTCGGAAAGGCGATGCAGCTGTGGCGCCGCCAACAGGGATTCCGCAAAACCCAGGGCTTGTGCCAGAGTGGATGCTGGTTTGTAGATGCCGGGGTGCGTGGCGATGGCGATAAACTCGTGGAGACACGGCCACGGAATGGCCCAAGCCGCAGGCTGTTGCCGCAGCGATTCAACCAACTCCTTGGCCCGTGATCTTATTGGTTGGTCAGTCGCGCGCGGACCCGCTAGTCTGTCCGCCATGAGCGAACGCACGTTCACACTCGGCCACTCGCCCGATCCGGACGACGCCTTCATGTTCTACGGTCTGGCGAAAGGCCTGATCCCGACGCCGGGCTATCGCTTCGAGCACATTCTGGAAGACATCCAGACCCTGAACGAGCGGGCCACGCGCGGTGAACTCGACATCTCCGCCATCAGCATTCATGCCTACGCCTATGTGGCGCACACCTACGCGCTGTTGCCCAGCGGCGCGAGCATGGGCGACGGCTACGGCCCCATGCTGGTGGCCAAAGGGCCCATCGAACGGAACGACATTGCCGCGTGCCGCATCGCGGTGCCGGGCACGATGACCAGCGCTTTTCTCGCCCTGCAACTCTGGCTGGAACGACGCGCCGACCAACTCTCGTGCATCGTCGTCCCATTCGATCGCATCTTCGCCGCCGTCAAGGAGGATCGGGCCGATGTCGGCCTTGTCATTCACGAAGGCCAACTGACCTGGGACAAGGAGGGGCTCGTTGTATGCCAGGACCTGGGCGCATGGTGGAAACGCGAAAACGCCGGCCTCCCCCTGCCTCTGGGCGGCAACGTCATCCATAAACGCATCCCCGCCGAGGATCGCCGCCGCATCGCCGACATCGTTCGGACCAGCATCCAGTTCAGTCTGGATCACCGCGCGGAGGCCGTCGGCCATGCCCTCCAGTATGCGCGGGACATGGGACGCGACCTCGCCGATCAGTTCGTCGGCATGTACGTGAACCACTGGACGCTCGATTATGGCGACCCGGGCCGCGAAGCGATCCGCCGCTTCCTCGCCGCGGCGCAAGCCCGCGGTCTCATCCCGGCAAGCCCGCCTCTCGAATTCGTCGATTCATCCGCGCACACCCCGATCATGAAAAACCACACGATCATTCAGCCTGCCGGCGCGCCGGCACCCGTCGGCCCCTACAGCCACGCTGTCCGGGTGGGTCCCCTGCTCTTCTGCTCGGGCCAGATCCCGCTCGAACCCGCCAGCGGCGTCCTGGTGCCGGGCGACGTGAAGGCGCAGACCGACCGGGCGATCGACAACATCAAGATCATCCTCGCCAGCGAGAACCTGACGCTGGCCAATGTGGTGAAGACAACCGTGTATCTGCTCGACATGGCGGATTTCGCGGCGATGAACGAGGTTTACGGACGGCATTTCAGAAACGACTGCCCGGCGCGCTCGGCCGTGCAGGTTGCCGCGCTGCCGCGGGGCGCGCGCGTCGAGATCGAAGCGATCGCGGCGTACTGATGTCTCCGGCGGCCCCGGACCCGGTTCCGGCATTCAGCGGGAAGAACCTGCAATTCTGAATTTCACAACGCTCGGAGCGCCGGGTCCGGGGACCCGGCCTACAACTGCTCGATTCTCCGGCGCTCCAGCCTGCATTTCTCACCACTTTTTGCCACCGCGAAGCAGGAGCTCACAAGAGAAG
>CAYPUR010000370.1:755-2822 GCA_964413865.1 uncultured Verrucomicrobiota bacterium | reverse complement strand
CGTGGCGGAATCGGCAGACGCGCTAGACTCAAAATCTGGTACTCGAAAGAGTGTGTGGGTTCGACCCCCTCAGTCGGCACCAATCTCGCTTGCGTTTTGCCTATGCAGCCGCCGGGGCGTTTTCGGCGTTGGCGGGGGCGGACTCGGTTTCCTGATCGCGCACGACCAGGACGGGGCAGGGGGCGTGGCGCACCACCCGCTCGGCGGTGCTGCCCAAGAGGACATGGGTCAGGCCGGCGTAGCCGTGGGTGGTGATCACGACTAGATCGACCTGGTGCTCGCGGGCCGCGGCGGCGATTTCATGGTAAGGTTTGCCCAGGCGCAGGGCGACTTCGCAGGTCACACCGGCCTTGGCTTGCTCGGCAGCCACGGCCTCGAGGCGATCCCGCGCATCGCGCTGGAAGTTCTCCTCGAGCGTGTTCGGAGGAAGCGGGACGTAACCGAAGTCGGATGGATAGACGATCGGCTCGGTGACGTGCAGCAGAATGATCTTGGCGCCGAAAAGCCGGGCAAAGCCGGCTGCATAACGGAGGGCCTTCATCGCGTGCGCCGAGAAATCGAGCGGCACGAGGATCTGCCTGAGTTCGAGGGCTAGCTCCGGGGCGGCGGGGCTGGATGCGGCAGTTGCGTTGACGGGCGGCGCACCGGCAGGGGAGGTCGGGTTAGAGCTCATATGCAGTGGTCGGTTTTGTGGTCTGATTTCCGGCTGAGTGTACGCGATCGGGGGCGCGAACTCAACCCGCAGTGAGTGGCAGGCGGCACTTCCCGGTTTGGCCTTGCCATAGCGACGACAGTCAGGGCGCTCACACTTCGCAACCTGACTGCACTGCTTTGCATGCACAGCGTCAGAGGTTCGGCCGCGCGAGGGCACGCGGCCCACAGGCTTGTAGGCTTGCAGGCCGGGTCCCCCGACCCGGCGCTGCATCGCCTATGTCGCTCTGTGTAGCCCGCAGCAGTCCCCATTTTAGAGTTCTTCCGTTCGCCGAGGTCATCACATCTGCCCCCACAGCGGTGTGGAATGTCCGGGCCAATCACTGGGCGGCCCTCAGCCTCAAAGACAATCCCGGTCGGGACTCTCGGCGATCGGGGCGATGATGGTGAACTGGCTGCCGCGTCCGGCTTCGGAAGTGACGATGAGGCCGTGCCCCATTTCCTTGGCGAACTCGTAGACCATATAGAGTCCCAGGCCTGTACCGCGGCGTGATGAAAAGGCCTTGGTGGTGAAGAACGGCTCGAAGATCCGGGGCAGGACCTCGCCTGGGATTCCTTGGCCATTATCCTCGACGCTGATCGCCACGTAGCCGGAGGCGGGTTGGGGCGGCAGAATGGGGTTGTGGGGGAGCGTGTCCAGCCGCCGGGCGCGGATGCGGATTTCGCCGCCCGGCGGAAGGGCGTCTGAAGCGTTGAGGATCAGGTTGACGAGGATCTGTTGCGTCAGGTCGCGCGCGGCGCGGATGGGGGGCAGGTCTGAGGCGACGGAGCGTTCGATGTGGACGGTGCGGCGGAGGCGGTCACTGAGGAGGCGGATGGTTTGATCGATGACTTCGGCGGGCTTGCAGGCGTGGAGGCCGGTGTCGCCGACGCGTCCGAATCCGAGCATGGTACGGACGATGCCGGTGGCCTGATCGACCATGGTCTTGATGCGGGCGACGCGGGTGAGGACCTTGTCGCGGTCGTCGAGGTTGACCTCGATGATCTGGGCGGAGCCGCGAATGATCGAGAGGATGTTGTTGAAGTCATGGGCGATCCCGGCGGCGAGGGTGCCCAGGGCGTTCATTTTCTGGCTATGGACGAGGGCCTGGGTGGCCTGCTCGAGTTCGCGCGTTCGTTCCGCTACCTTCAGTTCCACCTCGGCATAGCTGCGGCGGAGCTGGAGGTGGCGGTTGACGGCGAGCGCGGCAAAGAACAGCGCCACGGCGGCCCCGACACCCACGGCGAAGAGGATCCGCCCTTCCCGGTACCAGGGCACGACGACCTGGAACTCGGCGAGAAAGGGCTTGGGCTCGAAATTCCAGTTCCGGTCCAGGGTTCGCACTTCGAGTCGATGTTTGCCTGGCGGCACGTTGC
>CAYPUR010000370.1:0-745 GCA_964413865.1 uncultured Verrucomicrobiota bacterium | reverse complement strand
GCGAACGGCGACCAGTTGCCGCCATTGAGCCTGTGGGAGAAGAGGAGGCGCTCGTCGGGGGTTTGCTGCCATCGGTCGCGGCCCCGGATCTGGACCTCGATAGTGCTGTCGGGCCGTCCATTGCCCGATTGCTCGATGCCAACCGAGAGAGTTCGGGGCGGGTCGATGTCGGCGCGCGGGGAGTACTGGACGATGCCGCGGGAGGTTCCGACCCAGAGGCGGCTCGAGCGATCTTCGAGCAGGGTGAAGCAGGCATCGGCGGGCAGGCCATCATCCTGGCTCAACCAGGCCCAGCTTTCCTTGTACTGCCGATAGAGGCTGCTGGCGGTGGCGACCCAGACCGTGCCGTCGCGGGCGCGGATCATGGCGTTGACGCGGTCGAGGCTGCTCAGCACGGTGGCCCAGACCTTGCCATCGAACTCGACGATCCGGCCCAGGCCGGCGCACCAGATGCGCCCGTCGCTCAGCTCCGTCCAGCAGAGCGCCCCCTCGGCGGCGTAGCCGTCGGCGGACGTGAACCGCTGCCAGCGCCCGTCGCGCCAGAGGGCGGCGCCGCTGCTGCCGCCCAGCCACAGATCGCCGTTCTGGGCCACGGCGAGAAAGAAGAGCTCGCTCCCGAGATCGACTGGGGCGGGCGCATCGGTCCATTCGCGGAAGGTGCGTCCGTCGAAGAGTTCGAACTGATATGCGGTCGGGGGGGCGTCCGGCTCGGCGGTCTGGAGGCAGAGAGTCGAATTGGACCATT
>CAYPUR010000369.1:0-2981 GCA_964413865.1 uncultured Verrucomicrobiota bacterium | reverse complement strand
AAATGGGACGGTGACCGGTCAGATGACATCAAGAGTTGGTGAGAAATGCGGGCTAGCGAAGGAAAAGACCGCGCAGTGCGTGAGTCCCGGCTTCGAGTTCCCCCAGCAACGCATCCCAGTCCACGGCCAAGCCCGTCCCCCGCTCGGTCTCTGTGCCTTCGAGGGCATTGACCTCGACCAATCGCGTGAGGACCTCGGGGCTTTGCAGATACT
Organism: uncultured Verrucomicrobiota bacterium; assembly: GCA_964413865.1. Taxonomy (GTDB): domain Bacteria; phylum Verrucomicrobiota; class Verrucomicrobiia; order Limisphaerales; family J093; genus MWFF01. The sequence goes on along the minus strand of CAYPUR010000369.1, from coordinate 2,768 downwards.
CGAGAAGCCGCCCGGCTTCAGCCGGATGCGGCCCTCCTCGAATCACCCCGGCTGTATTGGGAATGAACAATGTGTCGGGGCCTGTTGGCAGCGCGGCAATCGGCAAGCCCTCGCGCTGGCCTGCGGCAACGTCGTCCGAGTCGGTGAGCCCGATCCAAGCCTCGCCGCGCCCGACAAACTTGACGACCACGGAGTTGCCGTCCACAACAAACGCCTGGTTCGCCTGCAGGGCGCGGCACCAAGCCTCCCACGGGCTGGCGCCCCAGTGCTGACGGAGCGCGAGGAAATGCGTTGCCGTCGTTCCAAACAGCGGGTAGCCCAGCGCCACCTTGCCGCGCCAGACGGGGTTGGTCAGCTCCGTCAAGGACCGCGGCGCATCCGCCAGGGCCAGGCGGTTGGTGTTGATCACGATGCGCCGAGTCCGATATCCGAAGGTGGCCATGCCGTTGGTTTCCCGAAACACCCCCTGAGCCGCCAACTGGCGTGTTCGGAGTGCCTCGTTGCCCCAGAAGAGATCTGCCTGGGGACTCGTCTTCTCGGCCAGGAGGCGGTTGGCCAGGCCGACGGTCTTGACCGCTTCGCTGTCATACACGGCGCGCACATGGATGCCCGTCCGCCTCTCGAATTCCTGCAGGATGGGCTCGGAGTAGAGCTGGTCCTGGGCGGCGTAGACCACGACCTGGGGGTGCGGGTGATGGGAGCAACCGGTCAGCGCACAAGCCGCCAGCATGCATGCCACCAGGTGCGGCCATGGCCACGCCATGAGCCACCGCCCTCGCAGGACCGATCCCGCAGCCGCGGCAGAGGCCCTGATTGATGACGGTGACTGTCTCGAGCCGGGGGCTCGCGGAGCTTGCTCCTCCGACAACGTTCCCTTCCAGGCCGGTTCAAGGGCGCAATGCGTTCTTGAAATAGAATTCTCTCTTACCATGTGTTGGTTGCTCCTTCGCTCAGACACCACCGGTTTGATGGGCGTGCAAACCTGCGCGGACCCATTTTCGCGCCAACCAAAGGCCGACGGGCGAGGCCATCGCAATGCTCCCGTACAGCAGCCACATTGTGCCGGTCTGCTGCTCCGCCGGTGGAACTCCTTCAGGGCAATACCGTGACAACACGTAGCCGGAGTAGAACCCGGTGGTGCCCTTGGCAAGCAGCCATGGAATCTGCGCCAGTCCCATGTACTGCGCCACGCGTCCCGGCGGAGCCAGTTCCGACGCGTACTCGAGGAAACGCGCCGACCACAGGGCTTCGCCGATCGAGAACACCACGAAATAGGTGATTAGAAGCGTTAGATTCGGCCCCGCGCAGAGCAGGAACGTCGGTACGGCGCTGACCAGCGAGCCGACCACCATCATGGTGTACACGTCCGCGCGTCGGCTGAGCGCCGTGGTCACGGGCACGCCAATGAAGATGATCATCGGGTTGATCCAGTTCACCAGCCATTCCATGTGATCGGCGACTCCTTTGTCATACGCGCGCAGGATGTACTCGGGAAAGGTCAGCCACTGGTGCGCAAACAGAGTCCGCACCGGCAGCAACATGAAGATGAAGAAGAGGAACCGCGTGTTGCAGAACGGACCTTCGGCGAAGTAATGCCGCAGGCGTTGTCCCAGGGGTCGTCTTTCCGCCATGCGCATCGCCTCCGCCGGATCCGGCCGGATTTTGGCCGCTTCGATCCTTTTGGTCATGAGCGCAAAGAACAGCACGACCGTCAGGCCCGTAATGCCCGCGCATGCCCAATTCACCGCCTGCACGCCCGTTGTCGAGAAACCGGACAAAACCTCGATGACGGGGCGTCCGAACACGTCGCCGCCCGCACCCGTCTTCAGGTCCTGCACAGCCGGGCGAATCCAGGCCGAAACCGCTCCGATCCCCACGATCCCCAGGTTCATGATCGCATAGATCAGGGCGTAGCCCATCGAACTCGTTTTCTCGTCGGTGTACTGCTTGACACCGGAGTAGCAAACCGGTTGGAGAATGCCCGCCCCGACCGCCACCAACAGCAGCGACACGAGCACCGCAACTCCCGCCACTGCGCTGTTCCAGCCCGGGGCCAGGCTGTAGAGCGCGCGGCCCCCGGTGCAAATCAACAAGGCGAACAGAATCGCCCGCCGCAGGCCGAATCCCTCGGCGTAGCTGCCCGCGCCGAGCATGAAGAGCGTGACGGCCATTGTGAACAGGCTCACCGTGAACCCCGCGCGCACATCGCCCCACCCAAGATCCATCGAGACATAAGACGCCATCAGAGTCAGAACTCCGAAGTACGCGCTCGATTCGACGACGAATGCCCCGACGACAATCCAGAAGGCGCGCGGCAGACGGGCCAGGTTTGTGAACGACGCTTTGAAATCCCGCGCCGCATTCATGAAGGATTGGCTCATGCGAGACAGACGGATCCCCGGCGCAACAATGTGATTCCCGCGGTCAAGGTGCCCGGGAGCCTAGAATCAGCCCGGAGTCCGATCAAGCCGCTTCCGGGCTGGCCCGCATATTTCACACCCCGATAGGGCACAGGGCGGTCGGACCTCGCCAGATGACTGCTATGCGGGTTAGAAAGCAAAACCGCGCCCGAGTGGAAGGATGGAACCGGGCAACAGAGTGTCGCCGCACTCGCGAGGTTTCCGAAACGCTCTGAACCTCGTATTTCCCCGTCCGGGCGCGGTTTTGCCAACTAGCCCGGTTACGGTTCCTCGCCAAGCGTGTGAAATAACCGGGCTAGCGGCAGTTTACAAGTTAGAGCGAGGAAAGTGCATGGGGAGGCCTGTAGA
>CAYPUR010000368.1:0-3108 GCA_964413865.1 uncultured Verrucomicrobiota bacterium | reverse complement strand
TTAGCCCGGTTATTTCACACGCTTCGCGAGGAACCGTAACCGGGCCAGCCCGGATTTCTCACAACCGGGAAGATGATAAAGAAATGCAGGCTGGGGCCGAACGGTTGATGGTCTTCTGGACATGGATCCAGGGTCTTGGCATCTTCCCGCCCCGTGAAGCAATCCATCGTAGCCCTGGACATGGAAGGCGTGCTGACGCCGGAGATCTGGATCGCCGTGGCCGAGAGGACCGGCATTGAAGGACTGCGACTGACCACGCGCGACATCCCGGATTACGACGTGCTGATGCGCGGCCGGCTCGATCTGATCGCGAAGCACGGACTCACGCTGTCGGACCTCCAGGCCGTCATTGCCACGCTGCACCCTCTGGATGGGGCTGTCGAGTTCCTCCGCGACCTGCGCGGGTTCACCCAGGTCGTCATCCTGTCGGACACGTTCGAGCAATTTGCCCGGCCACTGCTCAAGCAGCTCGAATGGCCCACTCTGCTCTGTCATCGCCTGGTCGTTGAAAACGATCGGATCGTCGGCTACGCGCTGCGCATTCGGGACCAGAAAAAGGCCGCGGTCGCGGCCCTGCGGAGTCTGAATTATTTCGTCATTGCCGGCGGCGACTCCTACAACGACACCGCGATGCTGCTCGAAGCGGACGCCGGCTTTCTGTTTCGCGCGCCGGAGAACGTGCGGCGGGCGTTCCCCCAGTTCCGCGCGGTGGAGACGTACCCGGAGCTGTCTGCCCTGATCCGCCAGGCGGCTCCGGGCTGAGGCGTCGTTGAGAATTCCGGTTAAGGCGTCCCCCAGACCTTCTCGTTCTTGCGCGGGCTCCGGTAGGAGTACCAATACAAATCGGGATCGGTCCTCGGGGTGCCGATGTTGAGCTGATACGCCCCGTCTCGGGCGTTAATTTTGAGCCGCTTCAGCGTCGGTCCGACCCATTTGTGGATCTCCGAATGCCCATCGGCAAACGAGAATCCACAGGCGCCATTGTGGTAATTCGATGGGATATCGATGAACTTCGCATCCGCGGGAGGGAAGCAACCGGCGTCGTTGATGCTGTCCGGATGCTCATCCACGTAGACCCACGTCATTGTCGGGCCCGGATTGTTGAAATCGGATGCCTTTTTCACGTGGTCGTAAATGACGTTGCCGGCATCCCCCTGGGTCTCCGCGTTGCCATCGCCGACCCAGATGTTGCTGGAGACGCTGCGGACGCGTTCGGACCAGCCCCGGCCTCGCTGGGGCGGCGAGAGGTACTTGTCGGCGGGGCATTTGTAGATGTTCTTCGCGTTGCCGAAATACGAAGCCAAACAGGCATAGCGAGGATCGAGCAAGTAGATGGTGTTGGTGTTGTCCGAATCGGTGGTCCAATCCAACACGCCGGTGACCCATGGTTTCGCGGCGTCGTTCACGCCCGGCACGAAACCTCCGTGATACGACATGGGGAGCATGTCGCGGTTGTCGCCCTGGTACATGTGATTGGCGAGCATCAACTGCTTGGTGTTGCTCATGCACAGGATCCCCTGGGCCTTCGCCTTGGCCTTCCCGAGCACCGGCAAGAGCATGCTGGCCAGGATGGCGATGATCGCAATCACCACCAGAAGTTCAATCAGCGTGAAACCACACCGCGCCCTCGTGGTTTGAACGAGGGAAAATCTCGTGTTCGCGCGTCCCTTTTTCATAATCGTCGGCGTTTAGTCAGGCGTTGTTACTTATGGTTATGTGCAAATTGTGCCCCGAGCCACCGCGCGCGTCAATGACGGTATTTCACATGCGCCCAGCCTGCCAGCCCCAGCCCGGCCGCCTCGGGGAACGCCCCGCGCCATTCCTCAGTTTAGCAGCGCCGGGCACAACGAGAAGTGTGCGTTTAGAAGCACAGCCGGACCTCAGGCGCAGCCGCCGGCAACCGCTCTCATCGGCGCCTGCGCGCGCACGGCGACCAAACGCCGCGGCGCACCGGTTCGCCGGTCCGGGGAGGGCTGTTCACTGGCCACCGTGCCGACGCAGCACATCCGCCACACGGACCGGTCTGCCCCCCTGCCGCTTGCTCTCGTCGGCGGCTTCCATGAACGCGAACAGCTCGATGGTCTCCTCGGCAGGAACGGGAGCCACACCGGTCTGAAAGAACTTCATCACCTCGCGCACCAGCGGCGCATAGTCCCCGCCCGGTTTCTGATCCACGACAGCTTTGGTGCCGAACAGGGTGACGCGATAAGGGGCGGCGGCTTCGCGGATCCCGATGAGGGTCCCGACCTTGCCATCCTTCCAGACGCCAGTGACGACATCGGTGTCCGGAGTTGCCGTCCGCGCAACCGTCTCACAGCCCGTGCCCAGGACCGCGTAGAGCGCCTCGACCGGGTGGATCCCATACCAGAACAGATCGGGGTGATGCGGCTCGAGGTGGCAGGGGCCGGTCGAGACGGCGCCCTTGACCACCCCGACATCCGCCTTCTTAAGTTCCACCAGGCCCGGGTAATAGCGAAGGGACGATGAGCTGAAGCAGGGGACCTGGTGTTCCCTGGCGAGGCGGTAGATCTCGATGGCATCGCGCAGCGAGCCCGCAACGGGTTTGTCGATGAACACCGGTTTCCTGGCGCGCAAGACCGGCTTGACCTGGTCGAGGTGCGGACGCCCATCCACGCTTTCGAGCATGACGACATCCACCTCCGCGCAGAGGGCCTCGATCGAGTCGACGATCTTCACCCCGTACTTGTCCTGAAGCTGCTTGGTGTAGCCTTCGACCCGCGACCAGCTCGATTCAAGATCGGGGCTCCCGCCCTTGAACGCCGCCACCACCTTGCCGCCCGGCACGTGGCTCTTGTCCGCCGTGTCGTTGATCAGGCTGGTGAACGCAATCACGTGCGAGGTGTCCAGCCCGACCAGCCCGATGCGCAGATCGGCGGCCGTTGCGGTTCCAAGCAGGCCCAGGGCGGAGAGGCAAACGAGACGGAGCAATTTCATGCCGCGGAGTGTAGCAGGCCGGAGACCGGCCAGGCAATCTCTCGATGAATCACATCGGAATTGGTCTGAGGCGCGCCTCACTATACCCAGTCAGAAGGTCCGCCGCGTGAGGGCACGCGGCCTACAGGCTTGTAGCAGGCCGGGTCCCCTGAC
>CAYPUR010000367.1:0-3116 GCA_964413865.1 uncultured Verrucomicrobiota bacterium | reverse complement strand
GCCGGGGAGGCGGTGCCGTTGCCCACGCGCAGCATGCACTCGAACGTGAACGCTGAAATCGTCACGCCATTGTCGATGTCCGGGAAAATGATCTTGGACCATGTTCCCGCGGCGGGGCCGGAGATGGACAGGAAACCGATCGTGGTGCCGTCGGAGCCATAGTCCCAATTAATCCACTCGCCGCCGCCCGAGGCGCCACCAGAGACGGTGCCGCCCAGGAGAGTGATCGGGTGTGGAACTTGCGTGGGATCCGTGGGGTCGACCGTGAAATCCCAGGACGCCGAGCCCGCCAGCGCCACAAGGGATCCCAGCCCGACCGCTGCGAGGGATCCAATTAAGCATTTTCTCTTCATTGTCTGCAGTGGTTCTCACGATGTGCCCACAGAGTCCCCCTTCGCATGCCTGCTCGCGCAGACCTCCTGCGAAGAGGCCCCACTCTGCTGGTCACATCATGCTGACATCATACGAACGATGTTCAGTCTCAGTGCCAGAGCACAAGGGGTCAAGGGCAAAAGCCCCGGCAACATCCCTCGCTTAAGTTGACGCGCAAGTGCGGTTGGGGGAGAGTGCGGCCTCAGTACAGACGCATGAAGACACGTCCGATCACCTTTCTTGCCCTCGCGCTTGCGGGGATCTTCGGCTGCTCTCTGGCCGCGCGGGCGGTTGCCCCGACTGAGATCGAGCGCGATCAAGCCGCCCGCTGGGCCGCGGCCAAGTTCCGGGCGGTGACCGAGACCGCCAAGCCCGCACCGGGGCTCTACGTCCTGGCCAACAACGATCCGGTGCAACTGAACTCGCGCGCCGGCAAACCGCTGCGCATCGCGGAAGCCACCTACACGCGCGGCCTCTATTGCCACGCATCGAGCCGTCTGCTCGTGCGTTTGCCGGGCCGAGGCGCCGAGTTCAGCGCCGTCGCCGGTGTGGATGGCAACGAGCAGACGAGCGGCGGTCGGGGCAGCGTGCATTTCGCGGTTCAGGCGGGTGGGCAGGAACGCTTCAAGTCCGCACTCCTGCGGGAAGGCATGGTTGGCGTGCCGGTCCGTGTCGCCCTGGACGGCGCAATTGAGTTCGCGCTGGTGGTGGAGGACGGCGGCGATGGCATCAGTTGCGATCAGGCGGATTGGGCCGAGGCGCGGGTCACGCTCGAGGACGGTCGGCAGCTTTGGCTTGCGGATCTGCCGTTGGTCGAAGGCGGCGTCGGCAAGCCGTTGAGCGCCGATCCGCCATTCGCCTTTACATACGACGGCAAGAGGTCCGCCGATCTCCTTCCTGCCTGGACGGTGGTGCGGTCGAGTCGGGATCTCGATGAGAGGCGCATCGAGCACACGGTCGTTTACAGCGACAAGCCGACCGGGCTCGCAGTGCGGTGCGTGGCGATCGAGTATCGTGATTTCCCGACCTTCGAATGGACGGTGCACTTCAAGAACCTGGGGCAGGCGGAGACGCCCGTTCTTTCCGACATTGTGGCGCTCGATTTGGACATCGCGCGGCCCGGTCGGGACGAATTTGTTCTGCACCATTTCACCGGCAGCCCGTGCCTGGCCAGTGACTTCGAACCCTTCCAGACTGTGCTGCAGCCCGGAACCGTCAAGCGCATCACGGCGGCAGGGGGGCGTCCGACGAACAGTGACATGCCCTATTTCAATGTCGCAGGGCCGGACGCCGGCGTCATCGTGGTGGTGGGGTGGCCCGGACAATGGGCTGCGCAGTTCGCGCGTGACCAGGCCACGGGCCTGCGAATCACGGCCGGCCAGGAGAAGACCCGCCTCAGGCTTCGTCCGGGCGAGGAGGTTCGTACGCCGCTCATGGCGCTTCAGTTCTGGCGGGGCGATTGGATTCGCGCCCAGAACCTCTGGCGCCGCTGGATGCTGGCGCACAATCTGCCGCGTCCGGGCGGCAAGCTTCCGCCCGTGCAGATGGCCGCGTGCAGCTCGCACCAGTTCGGGGAGATGATCAACGCCAACACCGCGAACCAGAAGCTGTTCGTGGACCGCTATCTCGAAGAGCGGCTGCCCCTCGACTACTGGTGGATGGACGCCGGCTGGTATTGGTGCGAGGGCAGTTGGCCCAAGACCGGCACGTGGGAAGTCGACACAAACCGCTTTCCCGGCGGCTTGCGGCCCATTTCGGATCACGCGCACGCCCAAGGGGTCAAGACCATTGTCTGGTTCGAGCCCGAGCGGGTGCACGGCGGCACCTGGCTCGCCGAGAATCATCCCGAGTGGATCCTGGGCGGCAAGAACGGCGGTCTCCTCAACCTCGGCGACCCCGCGGCGCGCCGTTGGCTGACCGACCACGTAGACCGGCTTCTGACCGAGCAGGGGATCGACCTGTACCGTCAGGATTTCAACATGGACCCGCTCGATTCCTGGCGGCGGACCGATGCCGAAGACCGCCAGGGCATCACGGAGAATCACCACGTCACCGGGTACCTGGCGTATTGGGACGAATTGCGGCGCCGCCACCCGAATATGCTGATTGACTCGTGCGCGTCGGGTGGGCGCCGGAACGACCTCGAGACACTGCGCCGCGCCGTGCCGCTGCTGCGCAGCGATTACATCATGGAACCGGTGGGCAACCAGGGACACACCTACGGCCTCTCGTTCTGGGTGCCGTTCCAGGGGACCGGGACCGGCTCCGGCGCCCTGTCGCCCTACCTGCTGCGAAGCACGATGGTCACGCATTTCACCGCTTGCTTCGACGTCCGCCGCAAGGATTTGGATTACGACATGATTCGCCGGGTGCTCGGCCAGTGGCGACGCTACGCCGAGTGCTATTATGGCGACTATTACCCGCTGACTCCGTACAGCCTGGATCGATCGCTCTGGATCGCCTGGCAGTTCGATCTGCCCGAGGATGGGCGGGGGATGGTCCAGGCCTTTCGGCGCGACCGAAGCGTGTACGAGAGCGCGCGTTTCAAACTGGCCGGGCTCGATCCCGAGGCCCGCTATGCGGTCAGCAATCTCGATTCGGGCGATACACGGACCGTGTCGGGGCGCGAGTTGATCGAGGTCGGTCTGCCCGTCGCGATCGCGGACCTCCCGGGCGACGCGATCCTGGTTTACACGCGTCTCTAACCCGGAAATCTCACCAGCGGGGCGGTCGTGGCATTCCTG
>CAYPUR010000366.1:0-3158 GCA_964413865.1 uncultured Verrucomicrobiota bacterium | reverse complement strand
TGGTGGAACCAAGCTGGCGTGCGGCAGCGGCGGCGGACGGTGCTTGGCCGGGAGCGGAGGGGGGAGTGCTGGGGGAGCTCCACAGTGCGTCGCGGAGGCGGCGCCTCGCCCATGGCGGCCCCCATTGGCATGGCCACCGGTCTTCTGGGCCTAATCCGTTCCCCTTTCCCGCCGATTCTCGGTCGGTGTTCAACGAAGACGTGGAGAGTCTCGGCACACACGCTAACCCACAAAACCAGCCGGTCGCAGGACAATGCGAGCGGTATTTGAGGCCGCCACCTGTCCCTCGGGTCGGTGCCGTTCCTGCAAGCCGTGCAAAGCCGCACGTCCGGCCTGACAGTGAGTGAGGGGAGCGCTGCGATCGCCGCATGCGCGCACTATGGAATCTGGGGCTGGGCGTGTTGCTGGCCACATCGTGTGCAGGTGATCCGCACTCGGGGTTGGCGTTGCTGGACAAACTCTAGGCCGCCTTCGGGCGATCCGGCCGGAAGGGGACGAGCCAGGCGTAGAACCTGGGCGGGGGGGCCGGCTGGTGCTGGGGGGGGGGGGCGCCCCGCCAGTCCCGGGGCGGTGGACACACTTCCAGCAGCGAGCGGCCTGCCTGGATGCCGCCGAGAGGGAAGTCCTCTAGGCTCTCACTCATAGGCAGATGCAATGTTTGCGTTTTTCTGGTTTTCGCTAACAAACCAGGAGTCGATCAGTCGTTGGACACTCGGCAGGAACAGGTTGGAATGTTTGCGCCTGAAGACTGCGAATTCTCCGGACCAGGCTTCTCAAGATTGGAGCGTTGGAATACCCTTCGCGCATGGATCGTTTTGAGAAAATTGCCACGCTCGACGACGAAGTCCAAGCGGAGGCCCTCGATGCCCTGCTCTCGGGCCAGAACATCCCCCATGTCATGGCGTGCTACCACGACACGGCGTTGGATGGGCTTTTCCAGGGATCACGAGGCTGGGGCCACGTCGAAGCCCCGGAAGCCTTCCGAGAGCAGATCCTGACGATCCTGGCGGACTTGAAGAACAGGCCATCCCCTTCCCCACCCTGTGAGTAACCACGTATTCATCCCGCTGTCGACACGGCGTGAGATGTTCCTGTGAAAACAACTCGTTCTTCCTGGCTCGTGGCGGCCGTGGCGGTGTTTTTGACCGATGCAGCAGCCTCCCGCGCTGCATCGGAGAAGCCTGCACGCGCTTCGTCCCACTTGGCCATTTCCGACGCCACTTACGCGCAAGGCACTTCCGTGCGGTTCACCATGACCCTCCAGTCCGACGAGCAACCCGTGAACGATACGGAGGTGCGATGGACGATGTCCAAGCAGATCTTCAACGACCCGCCCAGCACGCACATGGTATCTGCCAGGGCGGACGAAGCCATGCGCGCGGCGATCACGGCTCCCATCCGGGAGCACCGACAAGGGCGCACGTATCACGTGGACGCGGTGGATGGCGACGACGCTCAGGATGGTTTCAAACCGGAGAGGGCCTGGCGATCGCTGGAGGCAGTAAACCGCGCCTCGCTGGCGCCGGGCGACCGGGTGCTCTTCAGGCGGGGCCAGGCCTGGCGCGGCCAACTTATCCCCCGGAGCGGCAACGCCGGAGGCGTTGTCACGTACGGTGCCTACGGCGAGGGGCCCAAGCCCGTTCTCCTGGGCTCCGCGCCTGCGAACCGCGCCACGGATTGGGAACGGGTCGGCGAGCACCTCTGGGCCACGCCGCCGTCTGGCTCGCCGCACGATCATGCCAACGCGTTGTCGGTGGACGTGGGCAACATCATCTTCGACCACGGCCAGTCCACCGGGGTCAAGCGGTGGTTCGAAGCGGATCTGCACCGCGAAGGTGACTATTACTATGATCCCCGAACGAGACAGGTGCGACTCCGCTCGGACGACAATCCTGCTACGTGCCTCCGCAGCATCGAACTGGCCCTGCGCCGTCACATCATCGACCAAAGCGGGCGCGCCTATGTGACCTACAAGAATCTCGATCTGCGTTATGGGGCGGCGCACGGCATCGGCGGCGGCAACACCCGCCATATCACGGTTCGTGGCTGCGACATCTCCTTCATCGGCGGCGGGCACCAATTCACCCGCGAGGACGGCACGCCGGTTCGTTTCGGCAACGGCATCGAGTTCTGGTCGGACGCGCGCGATTGCCTGGTTGAGGACTGCCGCCTCTGGGAGATTTATGATGCCGCGCTGACCAATCAAGGTGATGGCACCAACGTGCAGGAGAACATCACCTATCGCGGCAACGTCATCTGGAACTGCGAGTATTCGTTCGAGTACTGGAATCGCGGCTCCGGCAGCGTGACGCGCAACATCGTGTTTGAGCGCAACACCTGCGTCGATGCCGGGGCCGGCTGGGGGCATGAGCAGCGCCCCGACCCGAACGGGCGTCATCTGATGTTCTACGACAACGCGGCTGCCACAACGAACGTGGTGATCCGCCACAACATCTTTTGCGGCGCGACCGACAGCCTTCTCCGGCTGAGCGGACGCGATTGGACCGCGGCGCTGGCGATGGATCACAACTGCTGGTATCAGCCGCGCGGGCCGGTGCTGCTCTGGGGCCGACAGCCTGTCAGCGCCGAGGAGTTTGCCCGGTTCATGCACGCACGCGGGCTCGACCATCACTCCCTGTTGGCTGACCCCAAGTTTCTGGATGCGGCCCGGCACGACTACCGATTGGCTCCGGACAGCCCGGCGCGCGCGCTGGCGGGCCAGGGTGCCTCCGCGAGAGCATTGTCCGACTGACCAGGCCGACCATGAAAAAGAAAGCGAAACCTCCAACAACGTTGTCGCCAAGATTGTTCGCCGTGCTGGTCGCCATCGGACTCGTGTCCTTCCTGTCACCGGGGTCTGCGCAAGATGCCACACCGCCGGATCGCAACGCGGTCAATACGGCCACGCATGCCGGGGACATGATGCTTGATTCGCCGGCGACCTTCGCCAAAAAGGGAGACCGGTTTTACCGCGACGTCGTCCACGCCAATGAGTACGGCGAGCAGATCTTGGCGAGGATCCTGATGGCATTCTGGGTGCCGGAGACGAAGCCCAAAAAGTCTTGACGGGCCAGACTCGGGCAAGTGCGTCGAGTCGAAACTGAGGAGTCCATGCGGGAGCATCGCGCCATGAACAACAAATCTCTCGCCATTTCCAT
>CAYPUR010000365.1:0-3206 GCA_964413865.1 uncultured Verrucomicrobiota bacterium | reverse complement strand
TGAGCGTTGAACGTTGAGCGTTGAACGTTGAGCGTTGAACGTTGAGCGTTGAACGATTCCGCTTCATGGTCGCCTTGTGCATTACTGAGGAACCACCGGGATGCACTCCATCATCACCCTCACCCGCCCTCCGGGCACCCTGTCCCATCGGATGGGAGAGGGCCGAGGTGAGGGGTCTGTGGAGTGTATCCAACCGACTAGGCGGTAAACTTCTGAATGTCGCTTGCCGTGAATCGACTGTGCCATTCTGGTACACGACTTCAAATGAGAATGGGGTTCGAAACGACACCGCCTTTGTCGGCTTTGTCGGCTTTGTCGGCCGCCACGCCGCCTGACGACAAAGGTAGCGACGGAGGCGGAGGCAAAAGCTTGTCCCTCCGACAGCGGCCCCTCCGACAACGGCCCCTCCGAGCGCGATTCCCCCTTCCCTGCGCAGGTCAACTGGCCGGAGGTCCGTTCCACCGAGACTCGATGGAGACGCCTGCCGCGGCGGCGGGCACGGGTTTGCCGAACAACTCCGGGAGCTTGTCGATGACCCGGGTCTTAATCTGGATGCCGGCCCCGATCACCGACATCGCCACGGCGATTGCGAGGATCGTGTTGAAGACGACGCGCCGCCAGCCGCCGCCCACCGCGGCACCGATGTAACTGCGTCGGTTGTTCATGACCAGGAATGTCAGGTAGGCAATTGGCAGCATCGTGAAACAGACGGCCGATGCCACCACCGGCAGCCAAAACGGCGTTGAACTCACCACCCCGAGCAACCCGATGACCGGCACGAGCGTGAAGAGGCGATAGCGCTTCACGGTGTAATCGAGCTTGAGCATCTCGCACATCGTGAACCCGCACACGACCATGTGCGCGCTGATCGCGCCGCAGGTCATGGCGATGAACCCCAGGTCGAAGACAAGGCGTCCGAGATTCGCGCCCATCAGCGGCGCGAGCGCCCGCGCCGCATCCACCGGTTTCAGGCCGGTGCGGACAGCATCGCCCGAAGCGGGGTCGTAGATGGTATTGGCCATGGCGATGATGATCAGGGAAGTGACCAGCACGAACGGCAGGAACATCGACATGGCGAGATCCCATCGCGAGAGGGTCTTGTGGCTCCGGCCCCAGCCCTTGGCCAGCACCGAGTAGCCGTAGAGGAAAGTCATGTTGATGCCGACCGCCGCGCCGATCGCGCCCAGCACGGTTTGAATCCCCTCCGGGCTGCGCGGCAAGTGGAACGTGAAGAGCCCGCGCAGCAGCGCCCCCCATTGAATGCCCGTAAACAACACCACAGTGGCAAAGGCCAAAATGACCAAGGCGATCACGCCGCGCAAAAACCACTCGTAGATCCGGATGCCTTTGGCGCGGCTCCCGTAGTTCCAGGTTGTGAAAATGCCGATGCCAAGCAGCAGGAAGCCGGTGCCGAAACTGACCGCATATCCCGCCGCCGAAAAACCGCTTCGCTGGCCGTCAGCGTCCGTTGCATACACGGCCACACCCGCCATGTCGGCGAGATCGCGCGCCGCGCCGGCGGCGAGTCCGTACTGCGGGAAATGCCAGATCACCGACGCCACGATGGTGGCGATGGCCCAGAGCAGCGGGATGAGCGGATGCAACTCGCGCCCGAAGGCGCGGTACGGCCGTTCGCCGCTGGTCAGAACGACATTGCCCAGTGCCGCCAGCATGCACACGCCCAGGAACATCGCCACCGGCTGCACCCAGAGCAGTTGGTAGCCGAAGGACGCACCGGCCACCACGGACGCCACCGCGCTGCCCGCGCCCAGGGTCATCGCGCTTTGAAGCAAGCCCGGTCCTGTCCGTTTGAGGTAACCGGCCGCACGCGTCAGCAGCGGCTGGCCTTCCAACGCATCGAGAGCGGCCACTTCGCGATCCAACCTCTCCGGATCCCACTTGCTCGTCATGGGCAGACCGGCACTCGAGGGCGGCGCGGACGATGTCATGCCCGGATGATGCGGAAATCCAGAGGCGGGTTCAATGCAAAGTCCGCGTCTAAAACGTGGTGAAGCGGCACGCAGCGGGAAAGCCGGGCAGCGCATGCATGCCCGCGTCGATTGCAACCAACGCATCGCCCAGGCATCGACGGGCCGACTCGCTCAGGAGTCGCGCGAGCCCGAGCTGCCCGGCGAGCTTCTCCATTCGAAACACGAAGTTCACTTCCCTTCCGGAGAGGCTCTCCTCACCCAGCGAGCCGCGTCCGCCCAGGACGACCTGGCCGTGATGGACGACGAGACGGAAGGCAGGGGACCGGGCTTCCTGGAGATGCTTGAGCTGCAAGATGGCTTCGAGCACGCCAGACCGTGCAGCCTCGGTATCGGGCCAATAGGCAAGGAAGCCATCACCGAGGTACTTGTTGATGACGCCGCGGTGGCGCTCGACAAGCTGCTGGCAGGTCGAGAACCACCCCCCCATCATGACCGCCAGGTCCTGATCCGCCATGCGCTGGCTGAGCAGGGTCGATCCCTCGACATCGGCCACCAACAACCAGCAGGCCGCCGTCCGCAGATCCAGCACCGTGACTTCAGTTGTCCGTGTCGGATCGCCGGCCAGAGGCGACTCCGGCTGTCGAAAAACGAACAGGGACGACCCGAACTCGAGCTGGTCGCCATCCCGCAATCGGATCGGCTGACTGACCCGCGCGCGATTGACATAGGTGCCGTTGCTGCTGCCCAGATCGACAAGCCACCACTCGCCGTCGGCCTGGGCGTGGATGAAAGCGTGTCGACGGGAAACGCGCTCGTCCGGCAGCACGAGGCGGTTGTCCGTCGCGCGTCCGATGCCAAATGGGGCCTCGATTGGCAGGCGCTCTCCGTTGCGCCTCTCGATCCAGGCTCGATGTGGCGGCGTCGCAGTCATGCGTCTCTTCCGAATGCTACACAGAACCCGGTCGGAAGAAAGCGCGAATGCCACAGGCCGAGAATCTGTCTCCCCGTCCCGGCATGAGACTTCCCAAGTTCGTTGGCAAGACCGCGCCTGGATGACAGTCATCTTGCGAAGTCTGACCGCCATGTGCACGGACAGGGTGTGAAACATGCGGGCCAGAGTTGATCTGTGGAAAACGAGTCAAGTTTTGGCGCCGCGCAGCGGCGCCACTTAGCGAGGCGTCGGGCGCCGGCGATCGTGGTTGCCACCCGGTGGCCACGAGGTGTTCACACGCCTCCTTGGTTTGAGGCGAAGCCTCGCTAAGGCTGCTGCAACTC
>CAYPUR010000364.1:1526-3234 GCA_964413865.1 uncultured Verrucomicrobiota bacterium | reverse complement strand
CCGATCGAGCCGCGGCAGGTGGCGCCGCGCGAGATGATCGAGGAGGCGCCGATCGAACTGGGCCATGCGCATTGGAGCTGGCACATCCCCGATGTCCGCCATCCGGATGTGCCGCTTCTGGACGTTCTGGCGACTCTCCTGGGCAGCGGGCGCAGTTCCCGGTTGTTCCAGGCGGTGCGGGAGCGCCAGGGCCTGGTCACGTCGGTCGACGCCTGGACCTACAGCCCGGGCCAGGCCGGGCTGCTCGGCGTTAGCGCCATGGTCCAAGGCGCCAAGTTCGCGGCGGCGCGCGAGGCGGTCCTGAGCGAGATCGAGCGGGTGCGCGAGGAGGAGCTCAGCGAGGCCGAACTGGCCAAGGCGGTCAAGCAATTCACCGCGGCGTTTCTGGCGACGCGCAAGACGATGCAGGGCCAGGCCCAGGATCTGGGGGGGAACTGGATTGCGACGGGCGATTTGAGTTTTTCGGAGCGCTACCTGCGGGCGGTGAAGGGGGCGACCCCGGGCGACCTGCGCCGGGTGGCGCGCGCCTATCTCACGACCGAGAACCGCTCCCAGTACGCCCTGCTGCCGGTTTGCGCCCGGAACGCGCCGGCGGTCACGATGGTCCGGCGCGAAGCCGCGCCGGTCCGGCCCTTCACCCTCGGGAACGGACTGCGTCTGCTGGTCAAGGAGGATCGACGCCTGCCGTTTGTCGAGATCCGCATGGTTCTGGGCGGCGGGGTGTTGGCGGAGACGCCGGCTCAGAACGGCATCACCCAATTGTTTGCGCGCATGCTTATGCAAGGGACCGAACGGCGCGACGCCGTCCGCGTGGCGAGTGAAATCGAGTCGGTCGGCGGGCATCTCGACACGTACGGCGGCCACAACAGTTTCGGGGTCACGGCGGAGGTGCTGCGGGAGGATTTGGCCTTGGGACTCGAACTGACGGCCGATGTGCTGCTGCGTCCGGCGCTGCCTCTCGATGCCCTGGAGCGGGAGAGGCAGAACCAGATCGCCGCGATTCGGGCTCGGGGGGATCACGTGCTTCAGAGCGCGTTTCGCGCGATGCGGCGGGCGATGTTTGGCGTGCAGGGCTACGGCCTCGACCTGCTCGGCGAAGAGGAGAGCGTCGGGCGGCTGGGTGCCGAGCAGTTGCGGGACTTTCACCGGCGCTTGGTGGCGCCCCGCAATGCGGTGTTGGCTGTCTACGGCGACATCGGTGCGGAGGAGGTCCGGGCGCGGGTTGAAGGGGTGCTCGGCCCGTGGACCGCGGAAGGACCGGGTGCGATTGCGCCCCGGGGGGCGCCCGAGGCGCTGGGCGCGGCGCCGGCGCGCGTCGAGGAGATCCGCGACAAGAAGCAGGCCGTGGTGGTGACGGCCTTTCCCGGGGGGACGCTGTTTGATGCGGACCGATTTGCGCTTGAAGTGTTGCAGGAGGTCTGCAGCGATCTGGGATCGCGGCTTTTTCTGCGCATCCGCGAGAAGCTCGGTCTGGCCTACTATGTGGGCGCCCAAAACTTCCTCGGGCTGGCGCCGGGCTACTTCGCGTTCTATGCGGGCACTGCGCCTGACACAGCGGCGCGGGTCGAGGCCGAACTCCTGGACGAGGCGGCCCTGCTGCGCGCCGAAGGGGTATCCGAGGCCGAACTCGATCGGGCGAAGGCGAAGATTATCGGCCAGAAGAAGATTGCGCGTCAGGATGTGGGCGGGTGCGCGCTGGCGGCTGCCC
>CAYPUR010000364.1:0-1516 GCA_964413865.1 uncultured Verrucomicrobiota bacterium | reverse complement strand
TGGATGAGTTGTTCGGGCTGGGTTACGCCCACGGCGACACGGAGGACGCGCAGTTCGAGGCCGTGACTCGAGACCAGGTGCGGGAGGCGGCCGTGGGACATCTCGCCCCGGATCGGCATGTCATCGCCGTTGTCAGACCCAGCGGGGCGTGAGAGCGCGGGGCGATGAAAACCCAGGGCCATTCCCGATTGC
Organism: uncultured Verrucomicrobiota bacterium; assembly: GCA_964413865.1. GTDB lineage: Bacteria > Verrucomicrobiota > Verrucomicrobiia > Limisphaerales > J093 > MWFF01. Next base: position 1,324 of record CAYPUR010000364.1, on the reverse strand, counting down.
GCGCGGATGGGCCGAGCCCGGCGCGTCTCGGCGTCGAGGCCGCGGGGGACGGGGGCCTGTTGGTCCGGCTTTCGGGCGACTGGCTCCTGGGGTCGGGTGTGCCGGCTTTCACCGAAGTCGAACGGTCGATCCGCGCGGGCTCGGCGCGGCGATTGGAGTTCGAGGCGTCCGCGTTGGGGCGGTGGAACAGCGCATTGATGGTCTTTCTGTCGAAGTGCGCGGACCTGTGTCGGGACCGCGGGGTCGAGATGGGCACGTCGGGCTTGCCGCCGGGCGCGGCCAATCTGCTGCGGTTGGTCCGGACGGCTGCCGACAAACAGGCGTCTGCGTCCGGGGCGCTCCCTCCGACCTGGCTTGAGCGGGTGGGCGGGTGGGTGGTGGCATTCGCGGGAGGCGCGGGTGGTTTTCTGACATTCCTGGGCGAATGCGTGGTTGCCTTGTTTCGGTTGTTGCGGGGGCGGGCGCAGTTCAGGTGGGCGGACACGTTCCTGGTCATGCAGGAGTGCGGTCCCCAGGCCCTGGGCATTGTCGCCCTGATCAACTTCATCGTCGGGCTGATCCTCGCGTTCGTCGGCACTCTGCAACTGGCGCGGTTCGGCGCCACGATCTACAGCGCGGATCTCGTGGCCATTGCGACGGTCCGGGAGATGGCATGCCTGATGACCGGCGTCATCATGTGCGGGCGCACCGGCGCGGCCTTCGCCGTGCAGTTGGGCACCATGCGGGTGAATCAGGAAATCGACGCGTTTGCGGCCTGCGGGATTTCGCCGATCGAGTTTCTGGTCCTGCCGCGGCTGATGGCTTTGATCCTGATGATGCCGTTGCTGTGCGTGTTCGCCAATGGGATTGCCATTGCCGGCGGCTTTGCGGTGTCGACACTGATGCTGGACGTGGCGCCGACCGTTTACGTGCGTCGGACAATCGACGCCGTCACCCTCGTCTCGTTTCTGCTGGGGATTGGGAAGGGGACGATTTTCGGCGTGCTGGTGGCGTTGACCGGATGCCACCGCGGCATTCAGTGCGGCACCAATGCGGCCGCGGTGGGTCGGGCGACCACAGCGGCCGTGGTGACCGGCATCACGGCGATCGTTGTGTCGGACGGCCTGTTTGCGGTGGTCTGCAGCGCCCTCAACATCTAGTGCTTCGACTCGGAAGTCATGAAACAACAGCGATCAAACCGTGGCTCGCTCAGCACTGGTCCTGAGCCATATGTTCGTTTGCGAGCTTATCTGTCCAAGGACAAGCGTCGAGTCCCGTGACACCGCCTCCCAACATGCCCGCACGCATCGACAAGATCGAGATCCGGGATGTCACGCTCGCCTAC
>CAYPUR010000363.1:0-3252 GCA_964413865.1 uncultured Verrucomicrobiota bacterium | reverse complement strand
AAGCCCCCCAGCCCTGCGGGGCGGGGCGGCACCGGGCCATCTGCTTCGTTCCTCGCATCTGGCCCGGTGGCACTCCCGCCAAAATCGGAAGTAATTTTTGCACGGACAGCAGTTCTCATTTTGCGTGCAGGGGCTTGACGCCGGGTGAGGGCACCCGGCCTACAGCATCGAAGAATGCAGCGGTTGTAGGCCGGGTCCCCCGACCCGGCGCCCTGAGCGCTCTCAAAACGAGAACCGCTGGGAAACGGAGAAGCAGGGAATTGGGCCGGCGTTGCGTTCGGGTCTAATGGACCGCTTCTTCTGAGGTCTGAGAGTCCGCGGCCTCGCTCTGGCTGAGGTTCTGTGGGACAGGGGGGGTGGCGCGTTTGGTTCGCGGGAGCGGGGTGAGCATGACATTCATGTCGCGGTCGCCGAGCATCTTGGGCGGGGCGTCGGCCTGGGCGTAGGGAGCAAGCTCCTGGACGAATCGGTTGACGATGCCGATGCCGAATTCCTTGTGGATTTTCTGGCGGCCTTTGAAGCGGAGTTTCACCCGGACCTTCATGTCGTCGCAGAGGAACTCGATGGCGCGTGCCAACTTGATGGTGAAGTCATGGGGGTCGATGCTCGCGCTCAACTGGACTTCCTTCATCCTGCTGCCGGCGTTCTTTGCGTCTTTCTGGTTCTTGGCTTCCTCGTATTTGAGTTTGCCGTAATTGACGATGCGGCAGACCGGCGGTGTGGCGGTGGGGGCGATCTCGACGAGATCCAGGCCCTTGCTGTGGGCCAGGCGCAGGGCGTCGGCCAGCGCCATCACTCCCAGTTGTTGTTTGTTCTCGTCAAGCACCCGAATCTCACGGGCGCGGATCTTGCCGTTTCGGCGGTGCTGAGGTTCCCGTGACGGAAACGGACGTTTGAAGAAAGGGCGGCTCAATGCGCCCTCCCAGGTTGGGGATGGATCATGAAGCGGTTATGACTCGCTGTGTGACGCGCGGATTGGAATTGCCGAAAGACACGAAGGCCTGGTGCATGAGGCCGCACATGCCGGCTGCCGAGCTGAGATCTCCGGCACAAAGCAAACAAGGGCGGCCCAGGCCAGGCCACAAGCAAACAGAGGTGTGTCGAGGAATCGCACCCGGAGGTGCGATTCCGGGACGCTCCATTAGTAGCGGTTGCGACCGCGTCCACCGCCAAACCCGCCACCGCCGCCGCCCCCGCCAGTGCGGGCTTCGCGCGGCCTGGCCTCGTTGACGGTGAGGGCGCGGCCTTTCCACTCCTTGCCGTTGAGGGCCGTGATGGCGGCGTCAGCGGCTTCCTTGGTTTCCATGGTGACAAACCCGAAGCCCCGGGCTTTGCCGGTGACGCGGTCCTGCATGAGGTTGACCTCGGTGACAGGGCCATGTTGGGCGAAAAGATCCTGAAGATCGTTTTCGATCACATCGTATGACAGATTGCCGACATACAGTTTCGTACTCATGATGATTTTCGTTTCTAGACGAATTGCACATTCCAGACTGTTCCCGACGATCGGGTCTCAAAATCATCATTGAAACGCGTTCAACTGAGGATCTTCCAGGGCTTGAAATCGCCAAGTGTCTAGCAGGGGTCAACGTAGGCGGAGTTCGGCGAAACGCAATGACATTTTTTAAGGAGAATGCCGGTGAGGGCGTTCTGCGGCGCGGGGAAGGGACTCAGGCTGAGCCCTGATCCGGGCGCAATCCCGGGTGCAATCTCACGCTCCGATCCGGCTCGTCGAGCCCCAACCGCAGCATCCGGGCCGGCAGTTCCGGTTTCCGGGTCAGCGTCCTGCGGCGGAATGGACTGCTGAGCAGCTTGAGGAGGTCGGAGGTCTTCATGTGCCGGCCGAAGGCGCGGAGGAGCCTCCAGGTCTGAATTGGGCGCCCCAGAAGCCGCTGGCGGAAGAGGAGTGCGTAGCCTTTAGCCCGCAACCGGTTCACAACGGCGCTGGGCAGGGTGGTGGGGTCGATGTCGGAACACTTGAACCACATGTCCCAGTCCTGGTCGTCATCAATGATCTCGCGCGCCACGTACTCGCGCCAGAGCGGCGTGCCGCGGTAAACGCAGAGGCGATTGAAGCCGAAGGTGTCCAACTCGAGCCGCGCGGCGAACCGGAAGCTCTCGAGGATGTCGTCTGCCGTCTCGTCGGGGGAGCCGACCACGAAGAAGCCGTGAATGCGGGCGATGCCGTGGCGCTTGGCTTCCCGGACAGCGTGCTCGATCTGTTCGGGCGTCTGCTTCTTGTTGAGGCGGTCGAGCACTTTTTGGGTCCCCGCCTCGACTCCAAAGGCGAGGAAGTTGCATCCGGCCTGGCGCATGATCGGCAGTTGATCGATGGCCGCGGCATCCACGCGCCCCTCGCAGCCCCAGTGGAACCGGAGGCCGCGGTCGATGATGCCCCGGCAGATGGCATCGATGCGTTTGCGGTTGATCAGAAAATGATCGTCGGTGAGGTAGATCGACCGGTACCCCTGATCGACAAGCTCCTGCAACTCGCCCAGCACGTGCTCCGGCGACCGGCTGCGCCACCGGCCCTCGCCGAGGGCGGGGATATCGCAGTAGATGCAGGCATACGGGCAGCCTCGCGAGGTTTGCACGGTGCAGAACTTGTCGAGCGACAGGACCGCGGGAACGTCCAGCGGCAGGGACTCGATGTAATCGATCGGCAGACTGGTGCGGTCCGGGTACGGGAATCGGTCGAGGTCGCTGAGCAGGGGCCGCGGAGCATTGACAACGGTCTTTCCGTCACGCCGCCAGACCAGTCCGGCCACGGATTCCGGCTGCCGGAGGTGTTCGAGGTAATCGGGCAGGAGTTCCTCGCCTTCGCCTCTGCCCACGCAGTCGATGTCCGGGCAGTTTTCGAGAATGCGGTCCGCATTCATGGTGGCGAAGGGGCCGCCGACGATGATTGGGATGGACGGGGCGGCGGTTTTCAACCGGCGGGCCATGCGTTTGGCGGCCGGGTAGGTGGTGGTCGAGAGAAACGAGAGTCCGATCACATCCGGGCGATCCCGGGAAACCGCATCGGCAATGTGCCGCTCTGTCATGTCCGGATGGCATGTGTCGAACATCCGCACCTGGTGTCCGTGCCGGCGCAGGACCGGGGCAAGCGTCTGGATTCCCAGGGGCGGAAACGCCATGACCCGAATCCGACCGCTGTCGGACTTCGACGGACCAAGGTGCGGCGGCAGGACGCGCGAGAAGTTCTCGTCCCCCACATGGACGAGGAATGTGTTCATGGGTTGGGGATGGAGT
>CAYPUR010000362.1:0-3260 GCA_964413865.1 uncultured Verrucomicrobiota bacterium | reverse complement strand
CCTACAACCGCTGCATTCTTCGACCCTGTAGGCCGGGTGCCCTCACCCGGCGTCAGGCCCGTGCACGCAAAATGAGAACTGCTGCGGCCCAGCCCGGGACTCGCATGCGGGGACGAGCCCGGCGAGAGGCTCTTCTGGAGTTGCATCGGCGCCCCATTTCCGCTTCTGTACCGGGCATGAAGTTGCGGATCTGGCGTTACGACCTGCAGTTGGCCCATCGTTGGACAATCGCCTCCGGGCTCGAGCCCGGAGGCCCGGGCGGCAAGACGACCAGCCAGGTGGTCTTCGCCGAGTTGACGGACAACGAGGGGATCGTCGGCCTCGGCGAGGCGGCGCCTTCATCCCGCTACGGCGAGACAACCGATACCGCCGTCGATTTTCTCGAACGGGTGGACGCCAATCGCCTCTCCTTCGCCGACCTTGCATCGAGCCTCGAATACGTGCAAAGCCTCGCGCCGGGTCAGTTCGCCGCAAAAGGCGCGCTGGACGTCGCTTTGCTCGATGGCGCGGCGCGGCGCGGCGGCAAACCGCTGCACGCACACCTCGGCCTCGGCTTCGCCGAAAACAGGCATGTCACTTCGTTCAGCATCGGCATCGACACGCCCGAGATCATCACGCAGAAAACCCGCGCGGCGGAATCCTATCCGGTGTTGAAACTCAAACTGGGAAGCCCGCACGATCGCGACAACCTGGCGGCCTTGCGGGCGGCGGCCCCGCGCAAACCCGTCCGTGTCGATGCCAACGAAGCCTGGAAAACCAAGGAGATTGCCCTGCGGAATCTGGAATGGCTGGCCCGCGACGGAGCCATCCAGTTTGTCGAACAGCCCATGCCCGCCAAGACCGATCTCCAGGACATGGTCTGGTTGAAGGCGCGCTCGCCCCTGCCCCTCATGGGAGACGAGTCGTATGTCTCCATCAAGGACGTCGAGCGCTGCGCCGCGGCGTTTCACTCCGTGAACGTGAAACTCGTCAAGGTCGGAGGTGTGTCCCCAGGTTTCGCGGCCTTGCGCGCCGCCCGGCAGGCCGGCCTGAAGACGATGCTCGGCTGCATGATCGAGTCGAGCGTCCTGATCTCGGCGGCCGCTCACCTTGCCGCCCTGACCGACTACCTCGATCTCGATGGCAACTTGCTGGTCACCAACGACCCGTTCCACGGGGTGACTGCTGACCGCGGGCTCCTCTCCTTTGCCGGCGCGCCGGACCACCTTGGCCTATGTGTCAGGCCTCGCGAAACGAAGCGGCTGTGACCTGCGGAGCCCTGGGCCAGCAGCCACCCCACACGACCGCCGGTCGTCATCGCCCGCCCGCGCGGTTGTCCGAGGCGCGGCAGAGAGCGGTCGGAGCGCGTGTTTTTTGGTACCAAACCTGCTGTCATCAACAGGATGTCGCATGACCGTGCGCAAGGCGAGGCACCCCTCAGAGCATTGGGAATCCGGACGCAGGTGTACAGCCGCGGATGCCAGAGGGCTGGGTTCCGTCCGAGGATCGTGGTGCGTAAAATGGTCGGCGAGAGAAACCAGCGGAGCAGAGAACCAGGTAATCCGATCGCGGTGAGTTTCGATCGCCGCGAAGGTCAGCCATGAAACAAGACCGGCTGCAACAGCAACGGCTGGAATTGAAGTACATCATCAGCGAGCACAAGGCCCTCGCGATCCGGGATTATGTCCGCTCCTATCTGGACTTGGACGAGTACTCGCAGGACCAACCGGATTACTCGTACCGCATTCACAGCCTCTACATCGACTCGGACTGGCTCAAGACCTATTGGGACACGATTAACGGGTTGAAGAACCGGTACAAGCTGCGATTGCGGTACTACGACGACCAACCCTCCTCTCCCGTCTTCTTCGAAATCAAGAGGCGCATGAACGACGCCATTGCCAAACAGCGCGGCGGTGTGCACCGCAACGCGGTGGATTGGCTCCTCGCAGGCCATCTGCCCGAACCGCAGCACCTCCTCTCCGAGAATCCCAAGGAGTTGGTCGCGCTCCAGAGGTTCAGTCACCTCATGCTGGGCATCCGGGCAAGCCCAAAAATGCACGTCACGTATTCCCGCGAGGCCTGGATGAGCACGCACGGCAACTCGATTCGCGTGACCATGGACCGGGACGTCTATTGTTCGCCCGAGTTCAGCGCCCAACTGAGCGCCCAGTTGCGCAATCCAGTCAAGCCGTTCGGCGAAAAGGTGATCCTCGAACTGAAGTTCACCGACCGCTTTCCGAATTGGTTCCGCGAACTGGTCGAAACGTTCGATCTCATGCGGGGCGCCGCGGCGAAGTATGCCGATGGCGTCACGCTCGTCGGTGAACCCGCCTTCTACGACCAGGCATCCCGATGGGCTTGCTCCCGGTCCTCGATGTTGCATCCGGCCACGCTGCAACCCGGACTCGAAGGCTAAAAGCTGCGCAACCGGTCGATGGGGCAAAAGAAAACCCCGCCACAATGCCGTGTGCAACAGTTCCTTTGAACTTGTGAGAAACAGGTGGAGCCCTCCCCGCGGCTTTCGACTTCCAGTCAAGGCCTGTCGGCGACCGAGCGGTATCCGGACTCCGTGTCTAGGTTAGACTACGGTTCAAGGACTTAGTTTCTAATCACGAGCAATGGCAGGGTAAAGCCAGTGTCGAGTCCATGGTTTGCCAAAGATCGGCGGTCGTTCCACACAGCCGCCTGACGCAGCTTCATATCGCCCAATCGAGCCGATCTCTCAAGCAAAAAAACAGAAAAACTCTCCACCCCTGCGGTGAGTTTGGCTCCATTTACGCTGACGCGACGCAGATGAGGCGCGCCTCGCGCGTTGGCAAGACCGCGCCTGGACGGGCTGCAGGAGGCAAGCGGCGATCGCTCGGCGAGCCTCTCCACCCAGGAGAGGCTTTCACGATGCTGCGGCGCTGTGGCGCTGGCCGTGCAGCAGAAAGCCGAGGTACTGAATCAGCCCTTCCTTCATCTCGTTGCGCGAGACGATCGAATCGATCAAGCCGTGTTCCTGAAGGAACTCCGCCGTCTGAAATCCCGGCGGGAGTTCGGCCTGCGTGGTGTCCTTGATGACCCGCGGACCGGCAAAGCCGATCATGGCGCCCGGCTCGGCAATGATGAGATCCCCGAGGGTGGCGAAGCTGGCCATGACTCCGGCCGTCGTGGGGTGCGTCAGGACGCTGATGTAGGGCAGGTGGCTTTGGGCATGATAGGCCAGCGCGGCCGCGGTCTTGGCCATCTGCATGAGGCTGAACATCCCTTCGTACATCCGCGCGCCGCCGCTGGTC
>CAYPUR010000361.1:0-3304 GCA_964413865.1 uncultured Verrucomicrobiota bacterium | reverse complement strand
GCGGCGACACTCTGTTGCCCGGTTGCATCCCTCCACTCGGGCGCGGTTTTGCTTTGCTAGCCTGCATGTTGGCTTCTCTTGCGAACTCCCGCTTGGCGGTGGCAACAAGTGGGGAGAAATGCAGGGCTAGCGTGGACTCGCATCCGCTTCGAGGTCGCCCAGCGCATACTGGATGCCGTCCAGACAAAAGCGGAGAACGCCGGCATCTTGAAACACGTTGGCAGCATGTCCGAGGCTGCAAAAAAAGACCCGCCCCTGGCCGTGTTTCTTGATCCATGCGACGGCGAAATCGCCATCCGTCCGTTTGACGCCGTTTTTCACCGCGCCTGTGGCTGGATCCGACAGATCCAGACTCACCAGCACGCGGCGGTCGGCGCGGGTGTAGGGCGCCTTGAATTGGTAGATCTCGTCTTGCAGCTTGAATCCCTTGCCACCCCAGGCCCGATTCAAGGTGTGCGTCGGCTCCTCGATTTTGAACGCCCAGGTGCCGCCGGCTCCCCAGGGGTGTCCGTCAAAGAGGCCGCCGAGCATCGCCGCGGCCTCCGGCCAATCGTAGAAGCAATCCGTCGCGGCATGGATGCCGACAATTCCCTTGCCCTTTTGGACGAAATCGAGCAGGGCCTGCTTCTTGGCCGCGTCCGGCATCTTCAGTTGCGTCGTGTTGTTCAAGACAACCGCGTCGTACTTCGCCAATTGATCCGGATCGAAGACGCTGTAGTCGTCGCTGAAATCGGCCGTGTACGCGCCCGTGCGGCGCCCCATGTGGGCCAGAGCATGATTGCCGCCGGCGATGCCATCGCCATGGAAAAAGCCCTCGCACCGATAGAACACCAGGATTCGCCGCGCCGTGCGGGGCTTGGCCACAGCCTCGGCGGGAGCGGCTGCTTCAATCCGCTCGATCGTTGCCGGCGTCAGTTTTGGCGGCGTCTTGGCGTCGCCTTGCGCGTGCACGGCGCAGACGATTTCCTGAGCCCCGAGGGCCATGAGGATGGCACATCCAGTCCCGATGATGAGTGATGTTTTCATTTGATTTGAGTCTAGGTGATGAATTGAGTGAGTGGACCAGTGAAAGAGTGTTTCTCAGCGTGCACAGGGTCAGCAGGCAAGCGAATCGGCCGACCGTTCGGCAGCCGTCGGTCGAGCTGTTAACGCCGGTTCATCCGGCTCGGCCGGCAGCTTGGGCAATCTCACCAAGAACCATGCCGCCGCCGCGGCTCCGATCAGCAGCCCAAGGCAGGTGCCCAAGGTCGGGTTCAGACGAAACCCGACGTCCTCGACCAGAATGTAAGTCGCCGTCACCACGGTCATGAACACAGCGGGCACGAAGGCCAGCCACCATCGAGTCCTGCGCCTTGCCAGGAAGATGGTCCCGCTCCACAAGGCGACAGCCGCCAGGGCCTGATTGGCCCAGCCGAAGTAACGCCAAATCACGCTGAAATCGACGAAGTTCAAGGCGAAAGAAATCACAAACAAAGGCGTGATGAGCAAATAGCGGTTGAGAATGCGCACCTGGGGCACATGGAAGTAATCGGCCAGGATCAAGCGGCTGACCCGGAAGGCCGTGTCGCCAGATGTGATGGGCAACACGACCACGCCCAGTATCGCCAGCACACCGCCGAAAACCCCCATGGTCGCGATGCAGGCGTCGTGGACAACCGCACCGGGCCCGCCCCCGCCGGGCTTGAGAAGAACCGCGGCCAGGTCCTCGTGGCTGCCGTAGAAACCCTGTGCGACCGACGCCCAGACCAGCGCAATCAACCCCTCGGCGATCATCGCGCCGTAAAACACCAGACGCAGATGCCTCTCGCTCTTGAGACACCGGGCCATCAGCGGGCTTTGCGTGGCGTGAAAACCGCTGACCGCGCCACAACTGACGGTGATGAAGATCAAAGGCCAAGCCGGCAAGTGCTCGGGATGCAGATTCTCGAGCGTAAACGGCGGCACCACAATCTGTCCTCGCAACACCGCAATGCCCAACCCGACCACCATCACAAGCAATGCCAGCGCGAAGAACGGGTACAACCGACCGATGATCTTGTCGATCGGGAGGAGGGTCGCCGCCAGGTAATACACGTAGATCGACACCATCACGATCCACAACCACATCCCGTGCCCCCAGTAACTCTGGGCGAGCCACTCCTTGGCGCCCTGCCCGAACCACCCGCCCACGGTCTCGGCCGGCAACACGCTGACCAGCAGAAGCGCCGGCCCCTTCACAAACACGGTCCCCACGAGCACCATTAGCAGCAGGATGAAAAAGGTCGAGAATTGCCTCGCCGCGTTCCCCATGTAGTGGCCGATCAGGTCGGGCAGCCCGGCGCCGCGGTTCCGAATCGACATCGTGCCCGTCAACAGATCGTGCACCGCGCCCCCGAAAATGCATCCGAGCACAACCCAGAGAAACACTTGAGGCCCCCACAAGGCCCCCAGGATCGGCCCAAAAACAGGGCCCAAGCCGGCAATGTTCAGCAGTTGGATCAGGTAGACCCGCCATGTGGGCATCGGCACGTAATCCACCCCGTCGGCGAGCGCGATCGCAGGCGTCAACCGATTGGGATCGGGACGAACTGTGGCAGCCACGATTCGTCCGTAAAAGAAATAGCCCCCCACCAACAAGACCAGTCCAGTCACAAACGCGATCATGCCAGTCGAGGGTCAATTGCTGACACAACCGACACAGGCGCGCCGGGCTCTGGCCACGGACCGCCGCTGCGTCTTCGATGATCTGCGCTTGGCGCCGTGCCGATGGATTGACACGAGCCCGCAAACCGCATGAGGGCCAGATCGCCCTTCAGCTCCGCCTATCATAGGGTGACGCTGCCAGATGCTGACCGGGCTGTCACGCGCAGAATACACCAGAATCCTTGACCGATGAGGTGTGCCGCAGACACGTATGCGATCCAGGAACGGATCCAGTGACCATTCCGCCGGGCACCACGCAAGCCCCGAGCACGCCGCGCTTTGAGCGGCCCCGGCATGGATGCGATTGATTCAGGGAAGCTCGACGCGCACCTGGTAGTAACGCTCGCCGTCGACAAATGGAAACCAGCCGGTGCGCGTCCCGTCGTCAATCCAGCGATGACGATTGCCGTCGATTCGATAGACCGGGTGATAGACAGGCAGCCATAGAGCGTCCGGACCCAGAGGGCCGGGGCTCCAGAAGACTTCGTAGTTGCGCCCGGGTTGACCTTCCCAATCGAGAGCGACGAGGGGTTCACCGCTCTGAGCGGGCACCGCCATGGCCCTGACAACGAAGAGCGAGCCGGCAGAGGCTGGATCCGTCCCGGCGAGATACTCCGAGTAG
>CAYPUR010000360.1:0-3368 GCA_964413865.1 uncultured Verrucomicrobiota bacterium | reverse complement strand
CGGAATTCATTTTTGCACAGACCCTAAGCCGGATGTTTCACACTCCGTCAGTGCACAGAGGGCGGTCAGACCTCGCAGGATGACTGCTGTGCGGGTTAGCGCCGACGCCGCCGGACTTACCGGGCCTCGCGCGCGCCCATCGCCCGCACAACCTTCGTGCCGGTCACTTTGGTGTCGCCGCGGTCGGAACTCAACTCGCCCTCGAGTTTCGATCCCGCCAGCTTGCCCGCGAACTTCATCTCGAACGTACGGTCGCCAAACCGTATCTTCTCGAGCGGCGCCGCACCGTAGAGGCCGGTGAAATCGGGATTGACCCGCAGCCGTTGCTTGCGTGTGCCGCGGTCGGTGGTCAGTTCGAGAATCCAATCGCCGACCAGCGCGGCTCCCACCCGCTTGCCTTCAGCCGCCGCCTCGCCGCGCTCGGATGTGAACGTGCCTGTCAGCGTGTCGCGCTGCAGAGTTCCCTCGAACGTGGCGGACCACTCGCGATCCTGCATCTTGGTCGTCCGCTTGAACCGGAGGGTGTTCCGCTCGAGCGCGGCGTCCGTAATCGTCGTCTCACCCCGTTCGCTCTTCCATTCCGCCTTGAGCGTGTTGTCCGGGCCGGGCCGGATGATGAGTTTTCCGGTATACTCGCGCTCGCCCATCTTGACCGTCATGTCCCAATCGCCCACGGCGCGCGACATGCGCGGGCGGCGCTCGCCGGCCAGGCTGTACTCGCCGCGATCGCTCGACACGGTGCCAGTCAGTTGCCGGTTGGCGATGGCGCCCTTGAACTGGGAGGTCATGGTTTCGTCATTGGGCAGACGCACCACCTGCTTGAATGTGAGCTGCCCATCCTCGAACCGCACATCCTCGAGATCGTTCAGACCCCACAAACTGATCCACTGACCCGTCAACTCGCCCTGAGGATTCCGCGTGAAGGCGAGGATTGATTCCATCTGCCGCCCGTTGAACTCGGCTTTCACGAGCCACTCGCCGTAAGGCCCGGCCCCGCGCGGCGCCTGGGCCCAAAGAGAAACGCCGCAGAGCATGCCCAGAGCTAGCCAGCACAACGGACGATTGATTCCCCAGCACATTGGTTTCTTCATAAGCCTCAATCGGTTTCTTTGTTTCGGTGTGTCCCCGATCCTAAGCCCGGCCCCGCACGCCCACAAGCGGCAAATGGGGGAATTGCCGTGAGAGTCTCGAGAGCCTCGAAACTACTCGAGTTGCGGACGCCCGGGCACGACGCCGTCCTGATGCGCCTGCACCGCCCCCAGCGTCTCGACCGCGGCCGCCTTCTCGGCATATCGTTCCAACAGACCGCGCACGCCGTCCTTGTGGACCAGGAACGTGAGCATCTTGAGCCGCACGTAGTCGTCGCGGTAGAAGTAGTAGCCGGGCACGCCCCGCTGTCCGCCGCGGCCGGAGTCCTTCGCCAGGTACCAATCGCGGTCCCCCATGCGTTTGTATCCGACCAGGTGGACGCCATGATCGTCCCCCGTGGTCTTGTTGGCGAAACGAAACTCGCGCGCGGCCTGGTCGATGTATCCGCCGGGAATGTCAAACGTCGGCACAATCCCCACATCCTCGCTCGCATCGTAGCCCAACTCGGAGGTGTCGCCGCCGACCGCCGCCGAGAAGCCGGCTTCGATCGCCTGCCGCAAACCCGCGCACCAGTCTTCCACCGGCACGTTGTGGTACTCGGTGCTGTGCCAATAGTTGTCCGGCACATTGAACTCGGCCTTGGTCCAGAACGGCGCTTCGAGCGTCGACATGAATTCGACGTAATCGTCCGGGTTGATCCGCAGCACGTCCCGCACGTACTCCTGCGGCGTGAGATCGTTCCCATCGACTTTCACCGTGGCCGGCGGCGCCCCCAGATGCCGGTCGAGGATCGTCCGGATGTGGCCCGTGACGATCGACTCGTCCCAGTGGCCCCCCTCTTTGACCATGTTCAGATACCCGAGAGCCTCCTCCATCATCGGCCCCTGGTCGAACACGGCCGTTCCGCCAGGCAGACCGGTGTAGGCCGACTCGGGAACCGCCCCATACTGTTTCCAGCGCAGAAGGAGCGCCTCGGACTCCGACCCCTCATCGAACAGGCTCGCGCCCTTGGTCCGCACGAACTCGCGCGCCTTCTCCACAAACTCCCAGTAAACGGTGTGCATCTCGGAGAGCTTGATTTCCCGTCCGCTCTGCCGCAGCACCTCCGATTCCATCAGGGACGTCGCCGCAAAACACCAGCAGTTCCCCGTCCACCATTGCCGCTTCGGCGGCAAATGCCCCAGCAAAGCGAACTCCTCCTTCGCCCGAGGCCTCTCGATCCGGGAGAAATCCAGCGTCAGCCGCTTCTCCGGCTTCCGCTCGGAGGGCTTGAACGCCACACCCTTGCGTTCCGCGCGCGTCCTGTCCCTGGCATCCTCCTCCTGGATCTCGCGCTCGAGCAGGTTGAACTCCTTGTAGCGGGCCGTGTCGCGCGAGGCCGCGGGGGCCTGAGCCAATGCGCCGGCAGCCAGCAGGCAGCCCGCGAAACAACCATTCCAGTTCATCAGCTTCATAGGTTATGTCCCGGAGCCGGCATCCGGCCCCTCGGAAGTGCGCTGCGCCCGCGCGAGAATGTCAAGTATCGACGAGATCTTCGAGGCCGGCGCGTCGATCATCTCGAGCTCCGATTCCTTGTACAGGGTGAGAAGGTGCTCGCGAATTGGCAGGCGGCCTTCCCAGCATTGGAAAACAAGCCTGCACGGACGGTCGATCCCCTCGCGGACACAGTAGGCGAGCGTCACGGCATGGCCAAGTCGCGGGCAGTGATTCTCCGAGTTGGGATCTGCCGGAAGCGTCATGGAGCCATCAAGGTTCGACGGAGGTCCCGCGTCCGAGCGCGGAACCTCCGACGGTTTTCACAAAGAACGACCGGAGTCTTCCGACAACCGCCCCGGGGCTGCTCACCACCTGCCGGTGCGAACGACCTTGGGCCGCGGCAACCCGTTGAGTTCCTTGATCGCATTCCCCATCTCGCTGGCCGGCAGCGCGTAATTGGTGAGCTTGCCCTGGAAGAACTTGTCGTATCCCGTCAGGTCCATCAGGCCATGCCCCGAGAAGCTGAAGAGGATGACCTTTTCCTTGCCCTCTTCCTTTGCCCTCTTCGCCTCCTGGATCGCAGCCGCGATGGCGTGACTGGTCTCCGGCGCGGGGATGATCCCCTCGACCCGCGCGAAGAGCACGGCCGCCTCGTAGCACTCGATCTGGTCGATGGCTCGAGGTGTGGCAAGCCCTTCGATGATGGTCTGACTCACCAGAGGCGCGATGCCGTGATACCGCAGGCCGCCCGCGTGAATCGGGGGCGGGATGAAGTCATGGCCCAGCGAGTGCATGGGCAGAAG
>CAYPUR010000359.1:0-3391 GCA_964413865.1 uncultured Verrucomicrobiota bacterium | reverse complement strand
TTTCAGGCAATGACGTTGGATGAAGTCCCCGATCTTTGATCGGGGTTGGTGTCTCGCAATTCGGTCAACTCGAAACAGGCAACACTTCTCCATCATGATCACATCACGTCCGCAGAAGAATCTGCAAACCGCACGTGAATACTATCGCCAGCATCTGGCCCAGGGCGAGTACTACTCGGAAGGTCGGAAGGCCACAGGCCACTGGTTCGGCAAAGGGGCGGCAAGGCTCGGCTTGGATCCGGGCGCGCCAGTCACTGAGCAGCAGTTCAGCCGGCTTTGCGAGAATCAGGATCCAGTCACAGGGGGACAGCTCACCGTGCGTCGTCGCCAGAAGGACCGCAGGGTATTGTACGACTTCGCGGTGTCAGCTCCCAAGAGTGTATCGGTCATGGCACTGGTTGAAGGCGACCAGCGGCTGATCGCTGCTCATGACGAGGCCGCGCGGGTGGCCTTGTCAGAGATGGAGCATGTAGCGGCCACGCGCGTCGGGCGGGGCGGTCAGGACGGGGAACGAACGACCAGGGAGATCGTCGCGGCGGTGTTCCGCCACGACACGTCCCGAGCGCTCGACCCGCAGTTGCATACCCATTTCGTCGTGTTCAATGCCACGTGGGATCCGGCCGAGGAGCGCTGGAAAGCGCTCCAGACCTTCCACATGTTCGACCGTATGACGTTCTATACCGAGGTCTACCGCAGCGAACTGGCCACGCGAATCCGGGCGCTGGGGTACGAATTGCGCCACACCGACAACGGCTTCGAGATCGCGGGCGTGCCGGCGGAAATCATCGAACAGTTCAGCAAGCGGCGCCGTGCGATCCTGGAGGCCGAACCGGGGGCTATCGCTGACATCAATGCGCGCCGGCGTCAGAAACTGAAGAAAGCAGTGAAGCAGAGCACCACTGCGGAAGCGCGCGCAGCGGCCGAGCAGGCCTTGCGCGATTTCGTGCCGATTACCAGGCTGACCAACGCCGGGCGTTCGAATCTGGCACACTCGACTCGGGCCGCGAAGACCGACAGCCTGACGGCTGAGGAGGTCTTGGCGCTGCAGCGTGCACAACTCAGCGACGAAGAGCACGCCGCGTTATGCCGACTGATGTCTGCTGAGAAGCCGCCAGCCCAATCCATGCCAGCACCGACCATTTCGCCAGCCGAGGCGATCGCGTATGCGCGGGATCACCATTTCGAGCGGCAGAGCGTGGTCGAGGTCCACGACTTGATGAAGACGGCTCTGGCCTATTCCCGCGGTTCGGCCACGCTGGGTGAGCTTGAGGCGGAGCTCGCCCATAGGCCCGAGTTCCTGCGGGTGGAGGACGAGTTGACGACGACCGAGATGCTTCAGTCGGAGCAGCACTTGATCGGATTGGTCAACCGGGGCGTGAATCGGTGCCGTCCCCTGAACGCCGGTTTTTTCGGAACAGGTTCGCTGACGGGCGAACAGCAGGCGGCGTTGAGGATGATCCTGTCTTCACCAGACCGCGTGATCGGCCTGCGGGGCGGCGCCGGAACGGGCAAGACGACGCTGCTGCGCGAGTTGGTCCGTGGGATCGAAGAGCGCCAATCCGTGACTGTGCTGGCGCCTACGACGGCGGGCGTCGAGTCGCTGCGGAAGGCCGGCCTGAGCCGCGCGGCCACGGTGCAGCGGTTCCTGGCCGACGAAGACTTCCGACAAGAGACTCTCGGCCAGGTGTTGCTGGTGGATGAGGCCGGGCTGCTCTCGACCAAGGACTTGGTGGCCTTGGTTGAGCACCTTGAGAGGGGTGGCCGGTTGGTGCTCTCGGGCGACACCCGCCAGCACACCGGCATCGAGGCCGGCGACGCGTTGCGATTGCTTGAAGAGCGCAGCGCTCTGCGTGTGGCCGGGGTCCACACCATCCGGCGCCAGGTAAAGCGCGAATACCGCGACGCCATCGCGGAACTGGCCAAGGGCAACGGCCTGGAAGGGCTCACGCGCCTGGAGCGGTTGGGAGCCGTGACGGAGATGCCGGAACCAGACCGTTACGCGGTTCTCGCCACGCAGTACGTCGCGTCGTTGAAGGCGAATAAGTCCGCGCTGATCGTGAGCCCGACCTGGCGCGAGATCGAGGCAGTCACGGTCGAGGTGCGCGACCGGCTGAAGGCCGAGGGACTGCTGGAAGGCGATGAGACCAAGATGACGGTGCACCGCGGATTGAAATGGACGCGCGCACAAAAGCGGGACATGCGCAACTATCGGAAGGGACTCGTGCTGTCCTTCCATCGCTCCACCCAGAGCTTTGCCGCCGGGGAATGGGCGAATGTGGTGCAGGTAGGGCAGGAGGCGATCGAGGTGCAGAAACCGAACGGCAGGAGGTTTCAGGTGACCAAGAAACAGGCGGAGTGCTTCGAGGTCGCGGAACCGCAGCCGTTGTCTGTAGCGACGGGCGAGCGGCTTCTCATCCAGGGCAATCGCAAAGCCGACGGACTCTTCAACGGCCAGTTGGCGACGGTGAAGTCGGTGCAACCTGACGGCCGCATCGAACTGAAAGACGGCCGGACCATGGCGGCGGATTTCCGGGCCTTCACCCACGGGTACTGTGTCACCAGCCATGCCTCGCAAGGTCGCACGGTCGATCACGTTTACGTGGCAATGAACTCAACTTCGTGGCAGGCCACGCACCGGAACCAGTTCTACGTGAGCACTTCGCGCGGGCGCGAGCAGGTGCAGGTGTATACCGACGACCTCGAGTTCCTGCGGAGCGCCGTGAGGCGGTCCGCCGCGCGCCTTTCCGCCTCAGAAATGATGGAGTCCGGGCAGGTCGCACAACGGGTGAACCATGAACAGCGCCAGCGCGTCCGGACGCGGCTGGCGGTATGACCATGCTCCGCGGCCAATCTGACGAACCACGCGCGACCCCGGCTGCACCTGCCGCAGCCGCAGCAGTGCGCACGGACCATCCCGGCATCGAACAACCGTATGCGACGGGCGAACGGCCGCCCGGCATCCTATTCTATCGGGGCCAGAGCGGCTTCTGGCTACCATATCATTTGCTCCAAGGCATGCGATGCGAGCCTGAGAAGCTGACGCTCACGTTCGCGTCGGCGGAGGTCGTGATCGAGGGGCGAGGGTTGCACTCGCTGTATGTCGAACTGGCCCACCAGGTGGTCTGGCGCGTCATCGAGCAGGGCACGCGGTACGCGGCCGTGTCGGAGGGCGCCACGTGCATCAGCCGGATTGTGGAGATTCCGAAGGGCAAGGGGGAAGAGAGGGAATAGAGGGACCGGTCGGCGGCGCCAGCCGCCGTGGTTGGCCTCTTGTTCGGACGTCCGAACAACGGACCGGAGGCGCGGTCGCTTTGACCCGTACAGTGCGCCTCTTTTCTTCGTATGCTCATTGGACGTCGTGGTTCGTGCAGCCCGTGGTCGGCGGCGGGGC
>CAYPUR010000358.1:0-3531 GCA_964413865.1 uncultured Verrucomicrobiota bacterium | reverse complement strand
AACAAGTAATGGACATCCGAAATGACGCAATGTTTTGCATCACGTCGTGACGTTACGCTTGCCAAAGGGCTTGGCAAGAGCGATTTGTGTGGCCAAGGAGGAAATGATGGAACCAGCAAATACTTCAGTATACCGCAGCGAGCATATTGTCCCCAACCCCAAGGCCAAACTGCTCGATCAGGTCCGAGAGGTTCTCCGGCTCAAGCATTACTCGCTACGCACGGAAGAGACCTACGTGGGATGGATCAAACGCTTCATCTTCTTTCATCAGAAGCGGCATCCGCGTGAAATGCGAGAGCCGGAGATCCTGGGGTTTCTGACGGACCTGGCTGTGCGTCAACACGTGAGCGCTTCGACACAGAACCAGGCGTTCAACGCACTGCTGTTCCTCTACCGAGAGGTGCTGCACCTGGAGTTGGGTGATTTGAGCGGGACGCTCCGTGCCAAGCCAAGCCGGAAGCTGCCTGTGGTGCTGAGTGGCGAAGAGGTCGGCCGGGTGCTGGCCCGTCTGGAGGGAACCTATGGCCTGATGGCGCGGTTGCTTTACGGGACGGGGATGCGGCTGATGGAGTGTCTCCGACTGCGGGTGAAGGACGTCGACTTCGAACTCGACCACATCGTGGTGCGTGACGGGAAGGGTTTTAAGGATCGGGTCACGATGTTGCCGGAACGGGTGAAGCCCTTGCTCCTGGAGCACCTCAAGCGCGTCCGCGTCCTCCATGAGCAAGACTTGGCGGAGGGTTACGGGCGGGTGTGGCTGCCGCTGGCGCTGGAACGAAAATACCCAAACGCCGCGGTGGAGTGGGGTTGGCAGTACGTATTCCCGTCGGCATACCGTTCGCGGGACCCTCGCAGCGGACAGGTTCGCCGCCATCACGTCCACGAACTCGGTCTGCAACGGGCGGTCAAGGAAGCCGTGCGGGCGGCAGGGATCGCGAAACCGGCGTCGTGTCATTCCTTGCGTCATTCGTTTGCCACCGCCTTGCTGGAAGGCGGCTACGACATCCGGACGGTGCAGGAACTCCTGGGCCACAAGAGCGTCGAGACGACGCAGATCTACACGCACGTGATGCGCAAGCCGGGGTTGGGGGTGCGGAGTCCTCTGGATCGAGTTGAGGGGTGAGGGAAGGGAACACCGAACGCCGAACGCAACGAACGCAAAGCTCACCGACCGCCGCCAACCACGAGCACCGGCTGCGAATCGCGCGTCCGACAGACCGGCGCATCCGAAACGGAACCGCTCGGCGGCGGGTCGGTGGAGCGACTGGTTCGGTGCCCGCAGCCCCAAGGGGGCGACACAAGCCAGCCCAGGGCAAGCCCCGAGTCCGCGAGGGGCGTCGCCCTGGGTAGAACGCCCAAAGAAGTCACCCCAAGCCAACAGGGCGTGACAAACCGAGAGACGGTCGGCGCGCGGTGAGCAGGCGATCGCCTGTCTCGCCCCTGCAGGGCTCCGGTGTGTCATGGGGCCGTGGACCCAGGGCGACGCTCGCCCGGAGGCTCGCTTGCCCTGGGCTGGCTTGTCGTGGCCCTTCAGGCCACCTCCAGGGCCGCAGCGACGCATGGTGAGAGGTTTACAGCACCAGCCAAAGATGGACAGAGCGAACGCTCATGCTCAAAGCCTCATTCGACCTCAATGACGCGGTAGAAGCGTCGTCAGTCCGGGCCGGTCATATCCACTTCGACCGCCGTATTGGTTTTCGCGGCGCGCAGGTTGTGCCAGCTTGCGCCGTCGGCGTTGGTGCGGAACCAGAGGGGCGTGCCGCATCGAATGATTTACGGGTGCCGGTGGGCATTCCAGTACGAGAACACCCGAGTGAACAGTGTGAGGTGTGCCCAGGGAGTGGCGAGGCGCCAATTCCGCGTTGCATGGGGGCGGGGATTCGTTAGGGTTTGGCCATGCCCAGCACGCGTTGTCTTGCCGGATTGGAGTCCGGCGTCGAGGTGGCGTGGCGGCTCGCGCCATGAGCAGTCCCGTCGCGCCCCAGGCCAAGCATATCGGGCTGATCGTGAATGTCTCGGGGCTGGGCGCGGTGCATTTGTTGCAGGCGCTCGCGCACAATCCCGAGACGACCCTCTACCAGACCGATCATTCCGGCATTGTGGTGAAGGTGTTCGATCTGAGCTGCGGGCGGCCGGACGAGATCGGCTATGGGCCGTACCTGAACTTTCAGGCGGAGCTGGCGAATTTCGAGGAGGTGAATCGTCTCGAGGGATTGCGTGCGTACGTGCCGGCCTACTACGGCGCGAACACCGACTACGATGCGAAGTACGCGTTCATCGCGATGGAGTATCTGCAAGGACAGAATCTCCGGTCGTGGGCGGAAGAGGTCGCCGAGCGCGGGTACGGTCCGGAGGCGCTCGACGACCTTCGTCGCGCGACGCACGAAGTGTTTGCGATCCTCGATCTGTTTCATCAGCACAATCTGTTGATGATCGATTTTAAGCCGGACAATGTGATCCGGCTCGATGACGGGAGCGTGAAGTTGGTGGATTTGGGCGCCTTCTTCACCACGCGGCATCGGAGCGAGGTGAGCAAATTCGTCTACGCCGCGACGCCCGACCACGCCGAGGTGCTCATCGATGCCTCGAACCTTCAGGCCGGCGTCCCGCTCACGGCGGCGTCGGACATCTTCTCGGCGGGCGTGGCCCTGTTCGAGATGGCGACAGGGGACTCGAGGCTCGCCCTGGATCCGGGCACCGCGGACGAGATGCTGGGGATGCCGTCGATCTACCTGTTTCGCGACTCGCAGATCAAGGACGTGTGGCGCGCGTTTCCCCATTTGCACGATGCCCTGCCGCTGGTGCGAACCCAGCTCGAAGAGCGGCGCCTGCTCTTCTCCGAGGTCTGGCACCTGCTCAAGGCGTATGTCGCCGCCCGGGTCTCGGATTGGGAAACGCTCCCGGCCGACCAGCAAGACCAGATCCTGCTCTCGACCGGCACGACGTTCATCATGGAACAGCTTCCGGCCCCTTTGACCTGGATGGCCGCCGCCATCGCGCGCGCCACGATCCTCCGGAGTCTCCGGGTCCGCGACCTGCGGGCGCTGGTGCAACTCCTCGGCAATCCCGCCCCCGAAGACGTCCTCGCGGACGTCGTCGAACACAATTGTCTGGTCCGCCACCTGCGCGAATTCGGGCTCGAGACCGATTTCGCCGCGCGCCTCAACACGTGGGAAGTCCGCCGCGACCGCCAGTCCGGCCACTTCGCCATTGCCGCGCCGCTGGCGGCGCGCGAGGTAGCGGACAACGCCCGTTTCGTCCACCTGCGCCAGACGCACAGCGACGGGGAAGGCCACACGTTCTGGCACGCCGTGGACGAACTCGATGCGGACGCGGCGGGCAAGGGGAAGGCGAATCTCGCCCGACTCCGCAACGATCATCACGCCTGGATCGGCTCGCCGATCGATCGACGCTCGCCTTCGCGCCCGCATATTTCACACTCCGGCGGTGCACAGGCCAGTCAGACTTCGCAAGAGGACAGCCATGCGGGCTAGGATAGCAAAACCGCGCCCGAGCAGAGGGATGGAACCG
>CAYPUR010000357.1:0-3576 GCA_964413865.1 uncultured Verrucomicrobiota bacterium | reverse complement strand
ACAGAGTGTCGCCGCACTCGCGAGGTTTCGGAAACGCTCCGAACCTCGTTTTTCCTTGATGTCGCTCTGTGTCGCAACGACCAAAGCGTGGCTCGCTTATGCAACTGCGCAGTTTCCGCACGGTGATGGCGACGCTGATGGTCGTGCTGGTGACGACGACCGTCGGTTTGCTGGTGTTCGTCCAGGCGCAGCTCTTTCGGCGCAGCGTGATGACCCTGGCGGATAAGATCATGGAGCAGACGCTTGGGCGCGTCGAGTTGCGCGTGCAGCAGTTGTTCAACCAGGCCACCGCGATTGGCCAGCAAACGCTGCGGCTGATTCAGGACGCGGATTCCGCGCAAGGCGACTTCACGCTGCTCGAGAACTTCCTGGCCAAGTCGCTCGATGTGCATCAGGCGCTGACCTCGGTCGGGGTGGCCATTGCGGACACGGGCGATTACATCGTTGCCGAGCGCCTGGCGGACGGTGCGATTCGGGTGCGCGAAGTCCTGCAGGATGCGCGACAGCAGATCCGAGTGACGGACTGGCAATGGCAGGGATCGCAACGGCTGTTTCTGGGCGCCCCTGCCTGGGATGGCTACGACCCGCGGGAGCGTCCGTTTTACCGGCTGGCGCGGGAACGGAAGGCGGCGGTGTGGACCGAGGCGTACCCGTTCTGGCGGGATCCGAACCAACCGCCGACCCTGGGGGTTTCCTACGTGGCGCCCTGGTATGATGCCAAGGGGGACCTGGTGGGCGTAGTCAACGCCGATTTCGAATTGCAGTCGGTCTGTGCCTTCCTTGCAGCTTTGCAGGAGGAGCTGGCCGGATTCGCCATCGTGATCGAACGAACGTCGGACGACCATTTCCGGCTGATCGCCCATCCGCGTCCGGAGTCTCTGTTCGATGCCAGCAGGACCAACCTGGTCTCGAACCGGGCGGAGGTTGCGGACCCGGTGGTACGGACGTATATGAGTGCCCTGGCCGAAGACCTCGAGCACCTGGGATCGGCGGAATACGGGCGCCGATTCCAGGTGGATGGCGATTGGTATTTGGGCGGATTCCGGAGTCTCGGAGACCCGCGCAAGCCGCCCTGGGTGATTGCCATGATGGTACCTCGCGCGGCGATCACAGGCGACATCGCGCGCAACGTGATCTGGAGTCTTGCGGCCTCGCTGGGCTGTCTGGGGCTGGCCCTGACGGCGTCGGTCTGGTTTGCGCGGCGGATGGCGCGTCCGCTTCAGGAGCTGAGCGGGGAAGCCGAGAGGGTGGGGCGTCTCCATTTCGAGTCCGGGCACTCGGCTCCCAGTTCGATTCGCGAGGTCCGCCAATTGCAGCAGTCCATGTCCGAAATGAAGGCCAGCCTCCGGTCCTTCCGCAAATACGTTCCGGCGGATCTGGTCCACGAACTCATCGCGACCGGACGCGAAGCGCGGTTGGGCGGCCAGCACGAGGTGCTCACCATCCTGTTCTCGGACATTGGGGAATTCACGACCATTTCCGAGGCTCTGACGCCCCAGGCCCTGGTGGAGCAGATGGGCCAGTATTTACTGGTTGTCAACGAGGTTTTTCATGCCCATCGCGGCACGGTGGACAAGTACATCGGGGACGGCGTCATGGCCTTCTGGGGCGCGCCGCGGCCCAATTCCCAACACGCGGTCGACGCCTGCCGGGCGGCCTGGCGTCTCCAGGAACGGCTCGATGCGTTGGCGCGGCAATGGCAGGCGGAGGGCAAACCGCAGTGGCGCACCCGCCTCGGGTTGCACACGGGCGATGTCGTCGTCGGCAATATCGGCAGCGAGAACCGGATGAACTACACGCTCATCGGCGATGCGGTGAATCTCGCCAGCCGCATGGAGGGCCTGAACAAGCATTTCGGCACGCGCATCCTCATTAGCGAGGGCACCCTCGAGTCCGCCGCCGCCGCCGTCCTGGCGCGTCCCGTCAGCCGGGTGGTGGTCAAGGGCAAGATGCGCGGGGTGCTAGTCCATGAGCTGACGGGCCTGGCGGGGGAGGTGAGTCCGGGCCAACGGGAGCTGGCGGGCGGGACCGCGTCGGCCTTTGCGCTATTCGAGGCGCGGGACTTCGCCCGGGCGCGGGAGGCTTACCAGGCTATTCTCGAATCGCATCCGGACGATCCGGTGGCGCGTTGGATGGCCGTCCGCTGTGCGGAATTCGAGCAGTCGAACGCGGGCGAGGGTGTCGACACCATGTACAGGATGAACGCGAAATGAGCCGAGGCCCCGGGGCGGGGAGCCACGGATCGAACACGGATCGAACACGGACTCAGCATGGGGGGTGTTCAATCCGTGATCAATCCGTGGTTCTCGGATGGCGGCGCTTTGGGCTATTTACGCGGGGGGACCGACCTGCTTGAATTGGCGCATGGGATTGCCGTACAGGATTTCGACGTTGCTCTACTGTTTTGATGCTGAGGACCGTGTGTTGCTGCTCGAACGGGCCCAGGAACCGAACCGCGGCCAGTGGAGTCCGTGTGGCGGCAAGCTCGAGACTGGCACGGGCGAGTCTCCGTATGCGTGCGCCTGCCGGGAGGCGTTCGAGGAGTTGGGCGTGTCGATTGAGCCCGCGGATCTGCACCTGACGGGCCTGGTCAGCGAGTGCGGGTATCAGGGGCAGGCGCATTGGCTGATGTTCCTGTTCGAGGTGAAACCCCGGTTGCGTGCGCTGCCCGCGCCAATCGGCGAGGGCCGGTTTGAGTTCTTCCTCCGGTCCGAGCTGGCCCGCCTGGAACTGCCGCGAACGGATCGCGAGCGAATCTGGCCGTTGTTCTGGGAGCACCGGGGCGGGTTCTTTGCCGCGCATTGCCGCACGGGCGCCGGCGATCTCGACGCCTGGACGATCGAGGAATCGCTGCCTCCCCAGAATCCTTGACGCATGAGACCTCTTGCTGACACGTCCAGTGCGTCTGCCGGGTTGAAGGGGTCAAGGATTCTCGATGGTGAGGACTTCGGCGACGCCAGCCAAGACGCACGGGGGAGGGGTGCGGGCAAACATGCGGTGCGTTCATGGTGCTGATGATGGGAATTGGGCAGGCGGAGCTTCGTCCAAACTGAACATGCCACCGGATCCGCTCATCGATCTGCAAAGCGACGCGCACTTCATGGGAGAGGCGTTGCGTCAGGCCCGGCGCGCTTACGCGGCGGGAGAGGTGCCCGTGGGCGCGGTCGTGGTGCGGGGAGGTCGGATCATTGCTCGGGCTTTCAACCAGGTCGAGCTGCTCAAAGACGCGACGGCTCATGCGGAGATGCTGGCGGTGACGCAGGCGCAGGCGGCGGTGAGCGACTGGCGATTGACGGACTGCACGCTCTACGTCACCAAGGAACCATGTCCGATGTGTGCCGGGGCGCTGGTGCACGCCCGGGTGCAACGGGTAGTCTATGGGGCGGGGGACGCGAAGGCAGGGGCGGCGGGCGGCGTAATGAACATCCTGCAGTTCCCGTCGTTGAATCACCGGTGCGAGATCACGGGCGGGGTGCGGGCCGACGAGTGTCGTCGATTGCTCCAGAGCTTCTTCGCCGAACGGCGCGCTCGCCCGGATCGATCAGAGGCTAGTGTGGTGTCTCACAATTGGCTGGT
>CAYPUR010000356.1:0-3621 GCA_964413865.1 uncultured Verrucomicrobiota bacterium | reverse complement strand
CGCCACCAAGAAGGACGCGCACATGGACGGCCGCAAGCTGCTCATGCTGCGTCCGATGCTGGTGGACGACAAGGATCCGACCCGGTTCCGTCCGGGGGTGAACACGATTGTCGCGGTGGACAGCCTGGGCGCCGGCGAGGGTGAGTTGGTGCTGTTCTGCCAGGGGAGTTCCGCCCGGCTGGCCCCAGGACTTAAGGATTGCCCTGTTGACGCCGTCGTGATCGGCATCGTGGACAGCGTCGACGTCCTGGGACGCCAGATCTACAACGCGCGAAGCGGCGCGACGGCAAAGCCCGCATGAAAGGCGCCAGGCGACACGCTGAGGCAGCACGTGTTCCCAGGCCTGCGCCTCGGCGGTGAACCGAGGCGGCCCGCGCCCGACCGATCCAAACATAGACCACGTTTTCCGTTATGAGCTCGCAAGTGAACGAACCTCTCATCCGTGACATCGTCCAGGAAGTCCTGACGCGCCTGGGGCGCAGCGCCCCTTCAGCCGCGGGCAAGACCACCTCACCGCCCGCTGCGCCTTCTCCAGCGTGCGCTCGTCCCGGCCCCGCCCAAACCCCGGCGCCGCGGCTCGGGCGCTACGGCGTGTTCGGCGATGCGAACGAGGCGTGCGCGGCGGCGCATGCGGCCTATCGGCAGCTTTCCAAAAACGGGGTGGCAGGACGAAATACGGTCGTCCGGATCATCAAGGAGATCTGTTGCGCCAAGTCGAAGGAATGGGGCCAGCTCGAACTGGACGAGACGAAGATTGGGCGGCTGGACCACAAGATCGAGAAACTCGAAGGACTGCGCGCCGTGCCGGGTGTCGAGTTTCTGCGACCTTACGGCCTGAGCGGGGATCACGGGATCACGCTCGAAGAGTGCGCCCCGTTCGGGGTGATCGGCGCCGTGACGCCGTCCACGCACTCGATTCCAACGGTGGCGTGCAACATCATCAGCATGGTGGCGGCGGGCAACTCCGTCGTGTTCAACGCGCATCCCGGGGCCTCGAAATGCGCGCTGGCGGCGGTGCGCGTGTTCAACGAGGCCATTCACCGCGAGTTGGGAATCGAGAACCTGGCGTGCCTGATCGACCCGCCCACACTCGATTCCTTCCAGGCGCTCGCCAAGAACGAGCACGTCAAGCTCCTCTGTGTCACCGGCGGCCCGGGCGTGGTCAAGGCGGCCATGGCCAGCGGCAAGCGCGCCGTCTGCGCCGGGCCGGGCAACCCGCCCGTCCTGGTGGATGGCACCTCCTGCCTCGATCGGGCCGCGCAGCAGGTTATCCTGGGCGCAGCCTACGATAACAACGTGCTCTGCATCGGGGAGAAGGAGGTGTTCGTGCTCGATCGCGTCTTCGACGCGTTCCTTGCAGCGCTCGAAAAGAACGGCGCCTGCCGCCTCTCCAGCGCCCAGGTCGAACGCCTCACCCAGGCCGCGTTCACCTTTCCGCCGGGCCAGGGCGGCGGATGCGCCGAACCGGTCGTGAACAGGGCTCTGATCGGCAAGGATGTGGCTGTTCTTGCGCAGGCGGCCGGCCTCAATGCCCCCGCCGGGGCGCCGCTGTTGTTCGCCGAGACCGAAGCGAATCATCCATTCGTCCAGGAAGAGCAGATGATGCCGTTCCTGCCCGTGGTCCGGGTGCGAAGCGTCGAGGAAGGGATCGAGGGATCGCGCATCGCCGAGCGGGGCTACAAGCACTCGGCCATGATCCACTCGCACGACGTCGCCAACATGACCGCCATGGCCAAAGCGCTCGAAACGACTCTCTTCGTCAAGAACGGGTCGTGCCTGGCCGGCCTGGGCAACGGAGGCGAGGGATACTCGAACTTCTCGATCGCGACGACCACCGGCGAAGGCATCTGCAACCCGCGCACGTTCACCCGCATGCGGCGGTGCGTGATGGTGGACAAGCTCAGAATCTTCTGAAGGGCGCCTCTGTATGCTTCTCGCCCGAGTCGAAGGCAGTGTCATCGCCACCCGCAAACACGCGAGTTTCGACGGCTGGCGCATGGTGATCTGCCAGCCCATCAACGCCGCTGGCGGGGCGGAAGGCGCACCGCAGGTGGCCGTCGACCCGCACGGAGCCGGCCTGCATCAGCGCGTGATCATCTCCTCCGACGGCGCAGCCACCCGGCTGGCTGTCGGCGATCCCAAGAGCCCCGCGCGCTGGCTGGTGATCGGCGTTGTGGACCCGGAGGCAAGCTGACATGAGAGTGGGCAGCGTCATCGGCCGCGTCACATTGAGCCAGACCATCCCCGCGTTCCGCGGAGGGCGCTGGCTCCTGATCAGCCCATTCACACGCGATCACTTCCAGCATCGGCACAATCCGCCGACCGGCTTGAGCAAGGACTTCTCTCTGGTGGCCTATGACGATTTGGGCGGCGGTCTCGGCGACACGGTCGGATACGTCGAGGGACGCGAAGCGGCGATGCCCTTCGCGCAACCGACGCCGGTGGACGCCATCACGGTGGCCATCGTCGACGATGTTTTCTACACACCCCTGGCATGAAAAAAGTCTACAGTCTGCGTGATGTCGAAGAGATGATCCGGCGCGGCGAGGATCTGAACGCCATTCCCGGCGACGCCATCCTGACGCCCTCGGCGCGCGACCTCCTGCGCGAGCAAATCGACCATCCCCGCCCCACGGCGCCCCCGCGGCCTGCACAAGCTCCTCCCCCGGCCGACGTCCGTCCGTCGCCCCCGGCGCGCCCCCCGACTTCGAAGAGCCCCCGGGCGGAGTTGGACGCCTTCTTCAATTCGCCGTACTGCCACGACCTGAAGCGGCAGATGTGCGAAGTGGGCCACCGCCTCTGGCAGCGGGAGTACGTCGACGGCAATGGAGGCAACATCGCGATTCGCGTCGGGGAGGATTTGGCGCTTTGCACGCCCACGCTTGTCAGCAAAGGCTCGCTCAAACCGGAGGACATGTGCCTGGTGGATTTCGAGGGCGCCCAGTTGTGCGGGACCAAGAAGCGCACCAGCGAAATCCTGATGCACCTCCAGATGATGAAGCGCCAGCCGCTCGATGTCGCGTCGGTGCATTGTCATCCGCCCTACGCGACGGCGTTTGCGGTGGCCGGCGTCGAGCCGCCCACCTGCATGATTCCCGAGTACGAGGTGTTCTGCGCCGTGGCCATCGCCCCGTACCGCACGCCCGGATCGCCCGAGATGGGCCGCCTGGTCGCCGATCTGGTCGACAAACATAACACGATCCTCATGGCCAATCACGGCGTGGTCGCCTGGAGCCACAACAGCGTCGAGGAAGCCTACTGGCGGATCGAGATTATCGAGGCGTATTGCCGCACCCTGGCTGTGGCGGTGCAACTGGGCAAACCGCTCAACACCTTCACCCCAGGCCAACTCGAGGACCTGCTCAAGATCAAACAGAACCTCGGGTTCGTCGACCCGCGCTACGGCCTCAAGGAGTGCGAACTCTGCGACAACGACGAGTGGCGCCCGGGCGTCACCTGCCAGATCGCCGAGCGCGAAACGACGGCGGGCCTCGATCCCGAGGCCGAAGACCTGGTCCAGGCCGTCACGGACCAGATCATGGCCAGGCTGAAAGCCGACTAGCCTCCATTTCTCACCACTCTTTGCCACCGCGAAGCCGGGGTTCTCAAGAGAAGTCAGCA
>CAYPUR010000355.1:0-3623 GCA_964413865.1 uncultured Verrucomicrobiota bacterium | reverse complement strand
GTCTACTTCCGCCGCCGCACGTCGAGATACACGGCGGCCAGAATGACAAGTCCCTTGACAATGTACTGCAGCGAGAAATGGACGCCGGCCTGGTTCAGTCCTTTGTCGAGAATGCCGATAATGACAGCGCCGATGAGCGTGCCGGGCATCGTCCCGATCCCGCCGGTGAAGCTCGTGCCGCCGACAACCACGGCGGCGATGGCATTGAGTTCGAACCCCTGGCCGGACGCGGGCTCCGCCGAGTAGAGCTGTGACGCGTGAATGACCCCAGCCAGGCCGGCAAGCGCCGCGCACAGCACATAGACGACAATCTCGTTGCGCGCGATTCGGATGCCCGTGAAGCGCGCCGCCTCGCGGTTGCCGCCGATCGCGTAAAGATGCTGCCCGAAGCGCGTGCGGTGCAGCAGCACGGCCATCACGCCCAATGCCGCCGCCATCAGCACCACCGGCACAGGCAACACACCGAACAGCCGGGCATTCCCCAGGGCCAAAAACAACCGCTCGGAGTCGGGCACCGCCAGAGGCCGCCCCTCGTTGAAACGCAGAGCGACACCCCGCGCCATCAGCATCGTCGCCAGCGTGATGATGAAAGGCGGCATCCGCGTCTTCGCGGCGCACACGCCATTGATGGCCCCGAACGCGGCTGCCACCGCCAGCCCCCCCAGCAGAGCCGCCGCCCAGCCGCACTCTGGCAGCAACGCGACCGTCACGGTGCCCACCAGCGCGACCACCGCGCCAACCGAAAGATCGATGCCGCCAATGAGAATCACCAGGGTCATCCCGCTCGCGAGAATGGCGTTCACGGCAATCTGCTGGGCGAGATCCAGCAGGTTCTCCGGACTCAGGAACCGCGGCACCCAAAGCCGGCACAGCCCCAGCAGAATGGCCACTGCCACCAGCAGCGGCACCAAGTGTCGAAACGATTTCATGGCAGTGTCGTCGACACGACATTCAGTTGCGCGTCAGTTCCGCCATCACGTCCTCGGCGGTCACTTGGCCGGCGGGCGCCTCGCGCACAATGCGCCCCTCGCGGTACACCGCCAGCCGATGCGACAGGTTCAGCACTTCGGGCAGATCGGACGAGATAAGAATGAGCGCCATGCCGTTCTCCACCAACTGCCGCACAATGGCGAACATTTCCTCGCGGGCCCCCACATCGATGCCCCGGGTCGGCTCGTCGAGGATGAGCACCTTGGGCGGACGCTGCATCCACTTGCCAACGACAACCTTCTGCTGGTTGCCGCCCGAGAGGCTGCCGACCGGCTGTTCCGGATCCGCGACCCGAATGCCGAGGCGCCGGATCGCTCCCGAGACGATTCCGGCCCGGCGCTCGCAGTTTGGCACGATGCCGCGAATCCAATCGCGCACCCAGGGAAGCGCCAAATTGAACCCGACCGAACCGGTCATCACCAGCCCGGCCCGCTTCCGGTCCTCCGGCACAAGCACCAGCCCCGCATCGAGGGCGTCGCTCGGCCTCTGAATCCGAACCCGCCGGCCTTCGATCCAGATCTCCCCCCCTTCGAGCGGATCGATTCCGAACAGGGCCCGCGCCAGTTCGGTGCGGCCTGCGCCAACCAGCCCCGCCACGCCAAACACCTCGCCGAACCGCACCTCGAAAGTCACGCCGCGAACCCAGGGGTTGCGCAGATCCCGCACACGCAGCGCCACCGGCCCCGGGTTCCAGGACGCGCGCGGATAGTGATCCTTCAGGTCGCGTCCGACCATCCATCGGATCAGTTGGCGCTGGTTCATTTCCGCCGAAGCCTGGGACCCGACCGTCCGTCCGTCGCGCAGGATCGTGATCCGATCGGCCAAACGCTGAACCTCTTCGAGTCGATGGGTGATGTAAATCAGACCCACCCCCTGGCTGCGCAGGCGCCGCAGTTTGACAAACAACGCCTCGGTCTCGGCCTCGGACAGCGACGCCGTCGGCTCGTCCAGAACCAACACACGCGCCTTGACCGAAAGAGCCCGCGCGATCTCGACCATCTGCTGCTGGGCCACGCTCAAGTCCCCCAACGACGCCCCCACCCGGCCGATCTCCGGCATCCCCAGCTCGCGGATCAGCGCCTGCGCCTGGTCGGCCATCCGACGCCAGCTCAACAATCCCAGACGCGTCGGCTCGCGCCCGAGGAAGATGTTCTCCGCCACCGACAGGTTGGGGGCAAGCGACAACTCCTGGTGAATCACCCGCACCCCCAACCGGTCCGCCACCGACACGTCGCGGATCTGAACCTCCTGGCCGTCGACGCGGATGATGCCTGCGTCCGGACGGTGCACGCCACCCAGGATGCGGATGAGGGTGGACTTGCCCGCCCCGTTCTCCCCCAGCAGCGCGTGGATCTCGCCCGCGCGCAACTCGAAGTCCACACCGTCCAGTGCCACCACGCCGCCGAAGCGTTTGCGGATGCCCTCGAGGCGGAGCAGCGGCGGACTCGAGTGCGCCGTGGGCATGCTCATGGCTGAAGCCGCGCCGTGTCGATGAACCGCCGCGGACCGGCGGGTGCCCGACGCGTCCGGCGCATCGCCGGGTTGCGAGAACCCTGCAAGTCACTCATGGCGCTTCGAGGAACTCCTCCGCGTTCTTGCGCGTGACCAGCTTCACCGGGATCCGGATGTCCTTGTCGACCGGCTTGCCGGCCAGGTGCTCGTAGCCCGCCTGGGCAGCCACACGCCCGATCTCCTCGGGGAACTGGGCGGACGTCGAGTGAAGCTTGCCGGCCTTGATCGCCCTCACGCCTTCCGTCGAGCCGTCCACGGTAACCACCGTCACCCGGCCGAGCAGACCCGCCGATTCGATGGCCGAGATGGCCCCAAGGGCGCTGGGATCGTTGATCGGGAACACCGCATCCAGCTCCGGAAACCGACCCAACAGATCGCGCATGACCGGGCGCGCCCCCTCGGTGGTTCCTTTCCCCTCCTGCGTCTCGAGAAGCCTCATCTCGGGATGCTTGCTCATCTCCGCCCGAAATCCCTCGACGCGATCGATGCACGCCTTGTTGACCGAAAGATGCAGAATCACGACCTTGGCTTTGGGATTGACCTCGGCCAACGCCGCGCATGCAAGCCGCCCCGCCTCGATGTTGTCGCTGGCCACCTGGCAAAGCACAAGATCCGGATCGCTCACGGGCGCATCCACGATGATTGCCGGAACGCCTTGGCGCCTGGCCTCGATCAGGCTGCCCTTGACGCCCTCCCAGTTGACCGGGTTGATGAAGAGGGCCGCCGGCTTCTGCTGCAGCAAATCCGCAATGTCGTTCTTCTGCTTTAGGCTGTTGAACTGGGCATCCAGGGTGACCAACCGATCCCCGCGCCCCTCGATCACCTGCTTCAAACCCCTGTTCAAGTCCACAAAGAACGGGTTGTTCATCGTCTGAAAAGTCACCCCGAACAGGCGTGCGCCCCCTTCCCCGGTCTTTCCCGATTCCGGTCTTCGGCAGCCAGTACCCCAACACGCCACCGCGACCGCCACAAGCAGCCCAAGCCCGGATCCGAGCCTGGACACAACAACGGAAACCCCCTCGCGCACGGCTCCACGGGGTGCGAGCTCGCTCAGACCAATCCAAGGTCCAGTCTTCATGGAAAGCCCCCAAGATCTCCCCTCTTCCTCTCTCGCGCGGCTC
>CAYPUR010000354.1:0-3725 GCA_964413865.1 uncultured Verrucomicrobiota bacterium | reverse complement strand
GTAGGCCGGGTCCCCCGACCCGGCGCCCTGAGCGATCTCAAAACGAGAACCGCTGAAGGATTTCACACGAGCGTTGACACCGGGGGCCGCGATGATTAGCTTGCCGCCGGTTCGCAAAACCAGACTAGAAACATGCTACTCAAAGTCAGCCTCGTTGTTGCCATTCTGGCGAGCATTGCCACCTTGGTGATCAGTCATTTGCAGGTCGCCACGGGCATTACCTCGTTGAAGGATACCCTCAGCCAGACACAGGGCGATCTCGCCCGGACTCAGGAGGAACTCGACGGCGCCAAGAAGGACGCCCGGACGGCCCGGGACGAGGCCGAGAAGACCGCCCGCGATCTCGATGAAACCCGATCGAACCTCGAAGTCGCCACCGCGAATTGGAAGCAGCAGCAGGAGCGCGCCGATAAGTTTGAAGCGGACTGGAAGAAAGCGTCCGGCCTCCTGAATGACTCTCAGCGTGAACTGGCCGCCTGGGGGGCTTTGGCCATCCCGGTCGAGCAGGTGCAAAACCGCCTGGCAGAACTGGCCAAGTTGCGGGAAACCACCGAAGCCTTGAACGAGGAGAACAAGGTCCTCAACGGCAAAGTCAACGAACTTACAGCCAGGGTCGCCGTCTACGAAAGCGACAAGGAAGTGGTGCCGCCGCTTCCTCCCGGCCTCCGGGGCACCGTGGTCGGCGTCGATCCCCAGTGGGACTTCGTCGTGCTCGATATCGGCGGCGACCAGGGCCTGGTGGAACGGGGTGAGATGCTCGTGAACCGAAACGGCAAACTCGTTGCGAAGGTCCGCATCACAACAGTCGAGCCCCAGCGCGCCTTCGCCAATGTCCTGCCCGAGTGGAAACAGGCCGATGTGGTCCCCGGCGACGTGGTCATGCACTGAGATTATGGCGGCCCGACCGATTCTCCGACGCAGTTTGGCGCTGATCGCTCTGGCGATGGGATTGCTGGCCTCGATCTGCGGTTGTTCCACCACCGACGATTCCGAGAACCGCTCCGAGCGTCCTTGGAATGCGCCCAAGAGCTGGGAGGGCGGCATGCCTTCCGGGATGTTCGAGGGGCGCTGATCTCGAGAGAAGTTGTCCCCAAGCACCGCCGGGCTGGGGCCGAAGGGAGGCGGTTTATTTGGCGAACTCGATGCAGCGGGTCTCGCGCAGAACCGTGACCCGGATCTGGCCTGGATAGTGCAGGTCGTTCTCGATCTTCCGGGCAATGTCGCGGGCTAGAAACTGCGCCTGATCGTCGCCGACCGCGTCCGGTTGCACAATCACACGGAGTTCGCGCCCGGCCTGAACCGCATAGCATTTTTCAACGCCCGGAAATCCGCCGCCGATCTGTTCAAGGTTCTCGAGCCGCTTCAGGTAGGTGGTCATCGATTCGGAGCGCGCTCCCGGGCGGGATGCGCTGATGGTGTCCGCGGCGCTGAGCACGATGGCGAGCAGCGAATTGGGCGCGACTTCGTCGTGATGGGCCGCCACGGCCTCGACCACCTCGGGCGACTCGCCGCAGCGGCGGACGAGATCGGCGCCCACCAGCGCGTGCGAGCCCTCGACTTCGTGGTTGACCGCCTTGCCGATGTCATGGAGCAGCCCGGCCCGCTTGGCCAGCGCAAGATCCAGCCCCAGTTCGGCTGCCATGAGCCCGGCCAGGTGCGCCACCTCGATCGAATGATCCAGGACATTCTGCGAGAAACTGTACCGGAACCTCAGACGCCCCAGGAGATTGGTCAGCTCCGGATGAATCGGCGGCAGCCCGACCTTGAACACGGCGTCTTCGCCGGCGCGGACGATCGTCTCCTCGATCTCTTTAGTCACCTTGGCCACAACCTCCTCGATGCGCGTCGGATGGATGCGCCCGTCGAGAATGAGATGTTCCATAGCTTGCCGGGCAACCTCACGCCGCACCGGATCAAAACCGGAAATCACAACCGCACTGGGTGTGTCGTCGATCAGCACCGTCACCCCCGTGGCCGCCTCGAAAGCCCGGATGTTCCGTCCCTCGCGCCCGATGATCCGCCCTTTCAAGTCGGCTCCGTTGAGAGCCACGGTGGCCGTGCTGGTTTCAAATGTGTGGTCGCTGGCGTATCGCTGAATGGCCAGCCCCAGGATGCGCCTGGCTTGGTCCTCGGCCCGGGTGCGCGCTCCCTCGAGAACATGTCGCGACAGGTCTGCGGCATCCTTGAGCGAGTCGCGTTCGACCTGCTTGAGCAGAGCCGCGCGGGCCTCGGCCTCCGTGAGGTGGGCCGTGCACTGGAGCTGTTCCCGCTGCTCAACCAACAATCCGTTCAACTCGGCCTGCTGCGCTTCAACCTGCCGCTGCTGCTCGCGCAGACTCCGTTCCCGCTCGACCAGACCCGCCAACTGCAGATTGACCAATTGCTCGCGCTCAGCCAACCGCTGCTGCCATCCGTCGCACTCTTGCCTCCGGGCCGCCAGAGCATCCTCGGCCTCCTGACGAAGCCGGATTCCCTCCTCCTGGGCGGCCAGGCGGGCTTCGCGAATCAACGTTTCTGTCTGCCTTTGAGCTTCTTCCAGCCGCTTGGCCTGCTGCAAAGCAAAGGCGCTCTCTCGCGCCAGACACCGCCATCGCCAGATCAAAATGCCGATGCCGATGCCAAGGAGAAGCCCCAGACCACCTTGGATCCAATCAATTACCGCCATCAGATTCATTGTCAAACCGTGCGCGGGCGGCAACAAATCCAGCGCATCGGCGTCAGAATGCAATCCACCGGCTCATCGTGCGGTTCTGTCGGCACAGCGCCAAGCACTTGCCATTCGCCGGCAACTCCGCAACGGATTCCATGCACGGACACAAGCAGCCGGTCGTAAAACCCTTTGCCCCGACCCAACCGACGCCCGCCGCGGTCGAATCCTAGCCCGGGCACCAGCACCAAGTCCAGTCGCTTTAACGCGACCGCCGGGCATGAGGGCCCCGGCTCGGGGATCCCTGCCCAGCCCGGGAGTAGGTCCCGTCCCTCATCCTGGATGATCGCCGCCTCATACTCACATCGATCCGCCTGATACCTCGGCAACGCAACCAACCGCCCACCCGCCAGCGCCTCGCGCAAGACCGGACGAAGATCAAGCTCGTCCGGAAGCGGATAGTACAAGAGGACGCATTTCGCCCGATTCCATTCCGGACGGCCCCGTAGAACTCCGCAGGCCAGACGCGACATCTCGACCCGCGCCTCCCCGCGGACTTCGGCATTGCGGGCGCGAATCTGGCGTCTGAGCGACGCCTTGGTTTCACGAGATTCCATGTTCATGGACGCCGAGTGGACGCCGGAGCGTCCGGGGACGCCGCGGGCTCTGCTGGAGGCTTGGCCGGGCAAGCGCGCGCTTGATCGAGCGAAGCGCGCCAGGAAGCGACCCGTTC
Organism: uncultured Verrucomicrobiota bacterium; assembly: GCA_964413865.1. Classification (GTDB taxonomy): domain Bacteria; phylum Verrucomicrobiota; class Verrucomicrobiia; order Limisphaerales; family J093; genus MWFF01. Next base: position 345 of record CAYPUR010000354.1, on the reverse strand, counting down.
CTTGATCTTCTTCTCGATGCCCTGATCGGTCGGCTGGTAGTAACGCCGCGCCGCGCCCAGGTAATCCTGGGGAACGAAATGCTCCGGATAATCGTGGGCGTACTTGTACCCAACGCCGTGGCCCAGGCGCTTGGCACCCCCGTAACCGGCGTCGCGAAGGTGCTGGGGCACCGCCAGGGTCCGCCCGGATCGCACGTCTTCGAGTGCGGCATCGATCGCCAGGTACGCGCTGTTGCTCTTGTTTGCCGTCGCCACATAAACCGTCGCCTCGGCAAGCGGGATCCGGGCTTCGGGCCACCCGATGAACTCGGAGGCCTGAAACGCGGCCAGTGCCAAAACCAAAGC
>CAYPUR010000353.1:658-3769 GCA_964413865.1 uncultured Verrucomicrobiota bacterium | reverse complement strand
AGTGGTGAGAAATGCGGGCTAGCCCGGTTATTTCACACGCATCGCGAGGAATTGTAACCGGGCTAACCCGCATAGCAGGCCGCGTGCCCCCGCGCGGCGCGAAGACAGACATCGGTGCGAACGCCGGGTCGGGGGGACCCGGCCCGCAGCGGAGGCTTTCTCCGTTGACGAACGAGTCGGCTTGGGGTGGATTAGTTCCCATGCGTTGCTTATCGAATCCTGGATCTGTTCGTTTTCCCAAATCCCTGTCTGTCACGCTGCTGGCTGTGGTGGCGGCCCTTTGGCTGCTCCCGCTCAGCGGTCTGCGCGCTGACGTCCGGCTCCCCGGGCTGTTCAGCGACAACATGGTCTTGCAGCAGGGGCGTCCTCTCAAGATCTGGGGCTGGGCCGATCCGCAGGAGGCGGTGAGCGTTCAGTTCCGCAAGCAGACGGTCAAGGCGACGGCCGGCGCAGACGGGCGCTGGGCCGTCACGCTGCGCCCGGAGCGGGCCGGGGGGCCCGACGCGATGGTTGTGACCGGCAAGCAGCGGGTCGAGGTTGGCAATGTGTTGGTGGGCGAGGTCTGGATTTGCAGCGGCCAATCGAACATGGAGTGGCCACTCCACCGCTCGTTCGAGCCGCAAGCGGACATTGCCTCGGCTGAAAACCCCCGGATCCGGCTGTTCACCGTGCCGAAGAAGAAGGCGGTCGCGCCGGTCGACGACGTGCCTGCCAAGTGGGCGCTGTGCTCGCCCGCCACCGTGCCCAACTTCTCGGCTGTCGGCTACTATTTCGGACGCGCACTCGAACGGTCCCGCCAGGTGCCGGTGGGGCTGATCAACACCTCGTGGGGGGGATCGCCGGCGGAGGTCTGGATGAGCCAGAAGGCACTCGAAGCCGACGCAGGCTACCAACGGGACATTCTGGATGCCTACACCGCGCAGAAGAGGGACTACGACCAGGCCCTGGTGCGATGGGAACAGGAAAAGGCCGAGGCGGACAGGGCCGGCCAGAAGTTCGAGAAAGGCCGTCCATGGGAGCCGTGGCGCCCCGCCGAACTGTACAACGGCATGATCGCCCCGCTCGTCCCCTACGGCATCCGCGGGGCCATCTGGTACCAGGGCGAGTCCAATGCGGGCCGCGCCTGGCAGTACCGGACCTTGTTCGCCGACATGATCCGGAATTGGCGCGGCGACTGGGGCCAGGGCGATTTCACCTTCCTCGCCGTGCAACTGGCGCCATGGGACCGGAACAAAAAGCGCACGCTCGAGGCGATTGCCGCCGAACCGGTCGAGAGCGATTGGGCGGAGCTGCGGGAGGCCCAAATGCACGTCGCCAAGACCCTGCGCAAGGTCGGCGTCGCCGTCATCACCGATGTGGGTGACAAAGACGACATCCACCCGACCAAGAAAGTGCCCGTGGGCGAACGGCTGGCGTTGGCCGCCCGGGCAATCGCCTATCGCGAGAAGATCGACGGTCTGAGCCCCATCTACAAGAGTGCGCGCTTCTCGGGGGGACGCGCCGTCGTCAAGTTTGACTCGGTCGACGGCGGGCTCGAAGCCCGGGGCGGCGAGCTGGCCGGATTCGCGATTGCAGGACCGGACCGCCGGTTCGTGTGGGCCAAGGCGGAGATCCAAGGACGCAACAAGGTCGTCGTGAGCAGTCCGTCCGTGCCCCAGCCGGCAGCCGTGCGCTATGGCTGGGCGGATTATCCGGTTGTGAACCTGTTCAGCCAATGCGGTCTGCCGGCATCGCCGTTCCGCACCGACGACTTTCCGATGCTCACAGCCCCCAAGACACCGTGACAGAGAAAGGCCTCCCGGACACACGGCTGCCCGCCTCCCGGCGGGCGGCCCGGGCCGAGACACACCGCCTCATCACAGACCCGAGGACTCCCATGATCACACGTCGTTGTTTCTTTGGACGGGCGGCGGCGGCCGCCGTGACGACCGCCGGCGCCGCGGTCTGTCTGCCGCGTTTGAGCGCCGTTCCGCCTCTCGATCGCAAGGGGAAATCCCAGTTGCGCCTGAGCCTGGCGGCCTACTCGTTCCGCGACTTCTTCAATGCCAGGGAGGAGGAGCGCCGGATCACCCTGAAGGGCTTCATCGACTTCTGTGCGGACAACGGGTGTGTGGGGACGGAGTTGACGAGCTATTATTTTCCAAAGCAATTCGGGAACGATTACCTGGTGGGGCTCAAGCGCCACGCGTTTCTCCGCGGCCTGGCGATCAGCGGCACGGCGGTGGGCAACAACTTCGCGCAGCCGGACGGCCCCGACCTCGACCGGGAAATCGCCGCCGTGAAGGGGTGGATCGATCATGCGGCCGTGATGGGCGCACCGCACATCCGCGTGTTTGCCGGCACCCCGAAGGGCATTGACCTTCCGACGGCGAAGAGGCAGTGCGTGCGCGCGCTCGAAGAGTGCGGCGCGTACGCGGCCGGCAAAGGCATCTGGCTCGGCCTCGAGAACCACGGGGGGATTGTGGCGGACGTCGCCGTGCTGCTCGATATCGTCCAGGCCGTCCAGTCCCCCTGGGTGGGTGTGAACCTCGACTCGGGCAACTTCTACGGCCCGGGCGATCCGTACGACGATATGGCGCGGCTGGCGCCCTACGCGGTGAACGTCCAGGTCAAGGTCGAGATCAACCGCGCCGGAAAGGGCAAGGAGCCGACCGACCTGGCCCGTGTGATGACCATCCTGCGGCAGGCGAATTACCAGGGCTTCGTCGCACTCGAATACGAGTCGTCCGCCGATCCCTGGAAGGCCGTGCCCGAGTGGCTCGAACGGATGCGCGCGGCAATGGATTAGCCCGCATTGCAGGTGAAATGTGACGGCGACCGGTCACATGACATCAAAAGTTGGGTAGAAATCCGGGCTAAACGAATCGCGGCTCGAAGACTGGCGCCTGGCCGTGGGCGCGCAGACCGTCCATGAACCGGCACAGGCCGCGCTTTTCGTCGGGCCCAAGCTGGAAATAGACGTGCCGGCGAAAATACTGGCGTCGGAACTCGATGTCGAAGTCCGTGCGTTGCGTGATGATGCGGGGCAAGGCAGCCACGCCCCGCGCGCCCATGTCGCGAATGGCATCGCGCAGGGCGGGGGTGTGCGCGCCGCGCCGCAGCGCCCAGCCG
>CAYPUR010000353.1:0-648 GCA_964413865.1 uncultured Verrucomicrobiota bacterium | reverse complement strand
CACAAAAGGGAGGCCCGTCCGCTCCAACCACGCCGCGCCGAGATCCCAGATGCGGTGCGGATGGGGGTGTCGGGAGAACTCGATCGCCTGATCGCCGATCAGGAGCACGGCGTCCAGATCCGGAACGATCCGGTAGTCGGGCAGCGGACGGAACGGGGGACGCAACCCCTTTTCCGCGAGCAGGACGCGGAGCAGGTTCACGCTCGTCAAGGACGCGGTGTCGCAAAACACCTCGCGCACGGCTTCGAGAGGCGAACGATGGGCGAGGAACACGCTCTTGACCTCGCCGCGCGCGGCGATGGCCAGGCCGTCCAGAAGGTCGTACCGGTCGGTGAGCAGCACCTCGGTGATGCTGACCACGGCGGCGTCGAGTTCGTCGCGACGCAGCAGGGCCGCCAGACCGGACGGTGTTGCGAAACGCACCCGCGCTTCGAAGCCCCACGTCGACGGGACGGCATTCAGAAAAGAGACATTCCCCACCCGCCGCAGATCCACCTGAATGGGTGGCACCGCGGCGGCTCGATCCGGATCAGGCGCAACAGACACGGTGACATTCTACTCGATCCTCCATCGGCAAATCCAGAATGAGATTTCTAACCCGCATATTTCACACCCCGTCTGTGCACATCGCAGTCAGACTTCGCAAAG
>CAYPUR010000352.1:0-3786 GCA_964413865.1 uncultured Verrucomicrobiota bacterium | reverse complement strand
ATGCTGCGGACGGCGGATCGTGACTGGTTGAAGAGGAATGAAAGTCGATCTCGATCAACCCGGCGATGTTGAGTCCTGGCGTGTGGTCGCCGCGTCGGTGCGCGGGACCAGCCACATCAAGTCCGATCTGCCCTGCCAGGATGCGTTGCGCTGGCAGACAGCGCGCGGCGGGTGGCTGCTTGCGGCCCTGGCGGACGGCGCGGGGTCAGCCGCTCTGGCTGAAGTCGGGGCAGGCATTGCCGCCGGCCGGGGCATCGAGGCATTAAAGGCGCAGGTCGAATCCAAGTCGCACGCGGCTGCCGACGAAGAATGGCGTGCCGGCCTGGTGGCGGCGCTCACAAGCGCGCGCGAGGCCGTTCTCGCCGCTGCCCGCGAACGCAAGGTCGATGCGCGTGAACTGGCCAGCACCCTCACACTGTTGGCCGTTTCGCCCGGGATCGCCGTCGCGGCGCAGATCGGGGATGGCGCCGCGCTGGCTTCCGCGCCCCCCGAGGCCTTGGCGTGCCTCACCCGACCCATGGTGGCCGAGTACCTGAACGAGACCACGTTCCTCATTTCCGAGAATGCGCTCGAGTCGGCGCAGACCGTTGTGCGGCGGGCGGCCTGGCGGCATGCGAGTCTGTTGTGCGATGGTCTGCAACTGCTCGCGTTGCGCCTGCCGGAGGGGACGCCGCACGCGCGTTTCTTCGATCCGCTCTTTGGTTTTGTCGATCGGGTGGCGGATCTGACGGCTGCCAGCCGGGAGTTGAGCGCGTTTCTGCAATCGCAGCGCATCACCGAACGCACGGATGACGATCTCACCCTGCTGCTGGCGGCTTATGGCAATTAGCGAGGCTTCGCCTCAGACCAGGGATGCATGTCACCAACTCGTTTACGCTGGGTCTTGGCTATGGCAACCGGCAGTCGACGCCTCGCTAAGGGGCGCCGCTGTGCGGCGCCAAAACTTGACTCATTTGCCATCGATTTCATCCAGGGACTCATTCTAGCCTGGTTACGGTTCCCCGCGAAGCGTGTGGAATCACCGTGCTAGCCGCTGCTTGATACCGATCCGTGCGATTTCAACGCGCATCCAACGGCGAGATCGTGACCCTGGGGGAGAATCACCGTCTGGGAGCGGGAGGCGAGGCGCGCATTTACGCGGTGCCGGGAGAACCGCGGCTGGTCGCGAAGATCTGGCACAAGCCAACGCCCGAGCGCAGCCGCAAGCTGCGCGTGATGCTGTGCAATCCGCCCATGGATCCGATGGCGCCGCAGCAGCACGCGTCGATTGCCTGGCCGATCGATGTGTTGAGCGCGCCTGGCCGGTCGCAGGCGCTGGCGGGGTTCATCATGCCGCGTGTCGAGAACATGCGGCCCGTGGGGGAGTTCAGCAGTCCGAAAGTCCGCCGGGCCCGTTGTCCGCTGTTCAACTACGCGTACCTGTATCGGACGGCCCGCAACCTGGCTACGGCGGTGCGGGCCCTGCATGAGCGCGGCTACGTAATTGGCGATCTCAACGAGTCGAACGTCCTGGTGGCTGAGACGGCCCTGGTGACCATAGTCGACACCGACTCGTTTCAGGTTTGGGACGCCGAGGCGGGTGTGATGTACCGCTGCCGGGTTGGCAAGCCCGAGTACACCCCGCCGGAACTGCAGGGCAAGAGTTTTGCCCAGGTCGACCGCGAGGCCGCCCATGATCGGTTCGGCCTGGGCGTTTTGATTTTCCAGTTGTTGATGGAGGGGACACACCCGTTCGCGGGCGTCTACCGCGGGCGGGGCGAACCGCCGTTGCTCGAACAGCGGATTGCGGCCGGCCACTTCCCGTACGCGCGCGAGGCGCGTCTGCCTTACTCACCCAAACCCACCGCGCCGCCCTTCGACACGCTCGCGCCCGGTCTGCGCGACTTGTGTCTGCGGTGTTTCCAGGACGGCCATTTCCGCCCCAGCCTCCGGCCCGAGCCGCAGAGCTGGCAGTACGTGATCGAGGAAGCCGAGTCGCACCTCGTCACGTGCCAGTGGAACATCCAGCACGTCTTTGGCGATCACCTCGAACAGTGTCCGTGGTGTGAACGGGCAAAACAGCTTGCCGGGCGCGATCCGTTCCCCTCGATCGAGGGAGTGAAACGGGGAGAGCACCGCGCGCCGCCCCCGCGGGCCCGGGAGCGCGGCGCGGCGCGCAGCGGCGAACGCCGCTCGCCGTTCTGGCCGGCGGGCATGCCGAATGTCCCCAGACCCCCGCCCATCCCGCCTTCCGCGCCCCGCGCGCGAACATCGAAACGCCGTCCGCGTCCTTTGCTTGGCGACTGGAACGATTGGGCGTGGGTGGCCCTGACATCGAGCGGTCTGGCCGCGGGCGCCGCGGCCTCGTTTCAGTGGCAGGCCAACCCGCTGACATTCCTCTGCGGCATCTTCGCCCTCTTGACGGGCATTCTCGGTGAAGCCAAGGCCCGGAGCCCCGAGCTGGATGGACGGGGCAAGTGGATCGCGCGCACTGGGCTGGCGCTTGGCACGGTGGCGTTGGTCTGGTGCCTGAAGGCCACGGTGTGAGGCACCTCGAACCAACCGGTTTGTGCAGAGCGAAGTTGCTTTCCCGAGTCCTCCGGGGAGTTTGGCCTCATCCGGGAGGTTCCAGATCGTGGAAATCGACATCGAGCTCGGTCGCTCCCATCCGCAGGATCGCCACGCTCCGGGGCGTGGCGAATCGCCGCTTGCCCGCCGAGCCCGGATTGATGAACAGCGTGTCGCCAATCCGTTCGCAGAACGGTTTGTGGGTGTGTCCGAAGACCACGACATCCGGTCGCACCCGGTCGATGTGGCGCCGCAGGGGATCCGCCAGCCGGCGCGGCTCGACCACGTGATGCACGAGAAACCTGCGTCCGAACAGCTCGATCACCTCGGTCTCGCGGAACGAAAGGCCGGAGTCGACATTCCCGATCACCGCCGTCACCGGGGCGATCGCTTCGAGCTCCATGATGATCCACGGCAACCCGATGTCTCCGCCGTGCAGGATGTGATCGACGCCGGCAAAGAGAGACTTGACCTGGGGATCCAGGAAGTTGTGTGTGTCCGAGATGATGCCGAGCCGGGCCATTACGCTTTGGCTTCGCCGGGCTCAGGGGCCTCCTCGGGCTCCTCGGACGGTTCCTCTTCCTCTTCGGGCTTGGGCTCGACCGCTTCGCCGAGCTTCATGGCGCCGGCAAAGAGGCCTGCGAAAAGCCCGCCGCTGAGCAGCGTGTTGCGGAAGAACTCCCAGGTATGCGGCCATCCGGGCGTGCCGACAGTCAGGGCCTGGATCCAGCCGGCGAGATTCTTGGCATAGGCGGGGTCGTGCAGCCATGAGACCGTGTTCGAGACAATGTAGAACAAAATGGCCCCCAGAATCCCTCCCCCGAACAGCGTCAGCCACGACGAGCGCCGGTTGAATTGGCGCCCGAGCCAGACGATGCCGGCGTACGCGGCGTAGTTGCCCAACATCTCCAATTGCAACGGGGCCGCGTCATAATGGAGGTTCAGCAACACATCGGTGACCAGCACGGTGCCCAGCGGCAGCACCCACGCCACCCAGCCGGAGAAATAAACGGCCGCACAGAACAACAGCCCGTAGACAGGACTGAAGTTCGGCGGCAACAGCCCGGGAATCCGGGTCAGGGCCAGAACCGCCAGCAACACTAAAGGCAACCCGTGCTTAGCTTTCACACTGCGCTAGCATACGGACCAGCCGCCAGATGACAAGCCCGATGCTGGCCAGGGCCAATTCATGAAGCGGAGCGGCGACGGCCTCGTCGCCGACAAACACCTTCTTCACTC
>CAYPUR010000351.1:0-3821 GCA_964413865.1 uncultured Verrucomicrobiota bacterium | reverse complement strand
GTCGGTGCGTCGGTGCGTCAGTAGCCAAACGAACTGCTGCCTCTGGTCGTAATCGTAATCCTGCTCGTAATCGTAATCTCGACCCAGACGCCATTCACAGGTACAGGAAGTCATGAGAGGGGATTACGATTACGATTAGGGGCCAAATAAATGAACATTACGGGCGAGGGAAACCGTGAGAAACGACGAAGTCGGAGCCAATTCAACATAGAGTGGCGAAGGAACGGGGGGTCATGTTTCCCGCTCTTTGCGCTCCGTGTTTCCCCCGCTCCTCTCTGTGTGCTCTGTGCCTCTGTGGTTCAATTCGGAACGGTGACAGTTATCGAATGGGATTCACCACAGAGACGCAGAGCACGCAGAGGAAAGAGTCCCTCATGAATTCGGGGGCGGATCATGAATGGAATCTGGCTGTCGACCCAGCCCGGCAAGAGCGGAATGAATCCGCCCATCCGTGTTCTGTGTTCATCTGTGGCTCTGGATGCCGTGTTCCTTGCAGTGCTATCCCATGACATCGTTTCACGCTGAAGAGATTCTCTCACGCGACCAGGGCGGTACCCTGCTGGATCTTCGCGGCTGATGCAAAGTCGGATCTGGCGGTTGCTTTCTTGGCTGATGGTTGATGGTTGATGGTTGATGGGTTGAACGTTGAGCGTTGAGCGTTGAGCGTTGAGCGTTGACCTACCGCTTACCGCTTACCGCTTACCGCTTGCCCCTTACCGCTTGCCCCTTACCGCTTGCCCCTTACCGCTTGCCCCGGCCCAAGCGTCCGCAATAAACGCGATTGCGGTTTGCCATTGAAATCGCAAGAATTGGCGTTGCTTTCGATCCTTGCAAGGCAGGCGACCCGGCCTACAGATAAGCGGACACCGATGCTGCGCACCCCTCAGTAGTCAGACTATGCAAAGAGAACAGACATGGAAATGGTTCGGAGAGGCCCCGCTCGATTTGCTGGTGATCGGCGGCGGCATTGTCGGCGCCGGCGTGGCCCGCGACGCCGCGATGCGGGGTCTGCGTGTGGGATTGGTCGAGCAACACGATTTCGCGTTCGGGACGAGCAGCCGCTCGAGCCGCCTGTTGCACGGCGGATTGCGCTACCTGGCCCAGGGACGCATCGGCCTGGTGCGCGAGGCGAGCATCGAGAAGACGATCGTGCATCGTATCGCGCCGCACCTGGCCGAGCCGCTGCCTTTTCTGTTTCCGACATACCGGGGCAACCGGCATTGGGTCCTGTGGCAACTCAAGATCGGCGTCAAGATCTACGACTTCCTTTGTCGGGGCCGCAACCTCGGGCAGTCGACCTGGCTCAAGCCGGGCGAGGTGTTGGAGCGCGTGCCGGGTCTGGCCGAGGCCGGTCTGAACGGGGCGGTTCGGTACTATGACGGATTGACCAACGACGCCCGCCTGGTGCTGGACACGCTGCGCTCGGCTGCGCGCAGCGGGGCCGGCGTCGTCAACTACGCACGGTTCACCCAGGCGACGCGCACGGCCGATTGGGAGTGCCGACTCGAGGATTGTCTGACGGGAAATGTGACGCGGGTCCGGAGCCGCGCGCTGGTCAACGCCACGGGGCCGTGGGCGGAGCAAGTCCCGCACAGCCGGGTCAAACTGCGGCTGACCAAGGGCATTCACCTGGTGGTGGGCCGGGATCGGCTTGCTGTGCCCGACAGCGTGGTCATGACCGAGGACAAGCGGATCCTCTTCGCCATACCCTGGGGCGAACGTGTGATTCTGGGCACGACCGACACCGACTACAACGGCTCGCTCGATCGGATCACGGCGGACGCCTCGGATGTGGCCTATGTCCTCGAGATCGCGAACCAGTTCTTCCCGCGCGCGCGCCTCACATCGAGTGACGTCATCGGCGCCTGGGCGGGGGTGCGCCCGCTGATCGCCGCGCGGGGCGGCAAACCGTCCGACATATCGAGGTCGCACGAGATTCGCAATCCGGAACCGGGCTGGTGGGATGTGGCGGGCGGCAAACTGACGACCTACCGGCTGATGGCCGAACAGACAGTCGATCAGATCGCCCGATGGCTGCTCCGGACACCGCGCCCGGCATTCCGTCGGTGCCGCACGGCGGATGAGCCGTTGCTGACGCCGTCCGACAGCGCCGAGGTCAGCGGGATCCTGCCGCCGCCGTTCGAGCGCCGTGTGATCGAGCATTACTGCGCCAACGAATGGGCGGTGCATCTGGACGATGTCATGGTCCGGCGGACAAGCTGGCAGTACTACTGTCCGGACGCCCGCCAGCGGGCCGAGCAGGCGGCGGACTGGATGGGCGCGTGCCTGGGCTGGTCGGAGGCAGCGCGCACCGCCGAACTAAATCGCTACGAGGCTGCTGTCGGTCTGGCGTCGCTGCCGGGCGGCTCCGCCGCGGGGAAAGGCACGGGAGACAAGCGATGAATGCCGGCCCCGATACCGCCGGTTGTGCGCTGGCCGATGCCCTGCGCGCGGCGCGTGACACGCGCTGTCTCGAGTTGGGCGAAGGTGTCCTGGCCCGGACGCCACGCGTCTTTCGCGAGCAGTTCGGAGAGCGGCCCGCCGTCATCGTGGCCGACACCAACACGTTCGCCGCGGCGGGCGCGAAGGTGCAAGAGACGCTGGCGTCCGCGCAGCATCCGACACTCGAACCGTTCATCTTCAAGAGCGCGGGTTTGTATGCGGAGCACGGTTTTGTCGTGGAACTGGAATCCGCATTGCAACAGCACGATGCGATTCCCATTGCGGTCGGTTCGGGCACGATCAACGACATGGCCAAACTCGCGGCGCATCGGGTGGGGCGCGCTTACCTGTGCGTGGGCACGGCGGCTTCAATGGACGGCTACACCGCGTTCGGGGCCTCCATTACGCGCCAGGGCGCGAAGCAGACGTTCATCTGCCCCGCGCCTATGGCGGTTATCGCCGATCTCGAAGTCATCCGCGCGGCGCCGACTGCGATGAGCGCGTGGGGCTATGCGGATCTGCTGGCCAAGGTGACTGCCGGTGCGGACTGGATTTTGGCTGACGCCCTGGGGGTCGAGCCGATCCATGCGCAGGCCTGGAGCATCGTGCAGGGCCGGCTCCGGGAACTCGTGTCCGATCCGGACGGCGTTCGTGCGGGACGTCCCGAAGCCCTCGGCCGGCTTGTCGAAGGGCTGATGCTCGGCGGTTTCGCCATGCAGGCGATGCAATCGAGCCGGGCCGCTTCCGGCGCGGAGCATCAGTTCAGTCATTTGTGGGACATGCAACACCACACGCACCAGGGGACGGCGCCGTCGCATGGGCTGAAGGTTGGGATTGGCACACTGGCGATGTCCGCGCTGTACGAGTCGATGCTCGCGAAGCCGCTGGATCGACTCGATGTTGAGCCGTGCTGTGCGGCCTGGCCCGACCAGGCGGCCTGGCTCGATTGGATTCGGGATCGTTTCGCCGAAGGCGACTTGTGCGCCGTTGCGCTGCGGGAATCGGCTGCCAAGCACGTGTCGAGAGACCAGCTCCGACAGCAACTCGAACAGGTCCGCACCGCCTGGCCGCGGATCATCGAGCGGTTGCGTCGGCAACTGATCCCGTTCAAAACACTCCGCGAAATGCTGCGTGCTGCCGGCGCGGCGACCGAGCCTGAACAGATCGGCATCTCGCGCGCGCGGTTGCGGGCGAACTTCCTCGACGCCTTTTGCATTCGGCGTCGATTCACCGGTCTCGATTTTGCGGTGCGCACCGGGCTGTTGAACACCTGTCTGGATGAGATCTTCGGCCCGGATGGGGTTTGGGGCTCAGACGGCTGAGGGGGATCGGGGATCGGAGTTTGGAGATCGGAGTTTGGAGATCGGAGTTCGGAGATC
>CAYPUR010000350.1:0-3871 GCA_964413865.1 uncultured Verrucomicrobiota bacterium | reverse complement strand
CGCTTTCCGAGGACGGTCTTCAGTGCGTTCCCATTCCAAAGCGGTGCTGAAGCACACGCACTCCAGACGCTTCGCGCTGCCGGACGCGCTTGCGCTCGGGCCGCTTCGTGCAAGCTCCGCATCTCAGCCTGCCAAAGGTTGACGCGCATGCGCAACGGCGACCCGGTCGCAATCTCCGCTTGGCGCGCGGGACAGGCTTGCTTAGCCTGCACCCATGAACACCGTTCGTCGATTCGGGCTGTCTCGCACTGCCTCGTCAAGCCCGACCACCACGGCCCGGGAACCTGTCTCCTCGTCCCGGCATGAGATTCCCAGGCCAGGCAGCGACCGCCGCGCCCTTGTCCTTGGTCTAATGGGCGCCTTCATCCTGGCGATTCCGTCCGGTTGCCGCACCGACCGGCCCGAGCCGAAGGCGCCAGCCGCGAAGCTGGCGGCGGCGTTCGACGCATCCAAACTCGCGGAGATGGACGCGGCGGTTGAAGCGGCGATAACCGACAAGCGGTGTCCGGGCGGCGTGCTGTGGCTCGAACGCAACGGCGTGGCCTACCGCAAAGCCTACGGGCGCCGCGCCGTGTTCCCTTCGGACGAAGCGATGACCGAAGACACCCTCTTCGATGCCGCCTCGCTGACGAAGGTGATGGCCTGCACGCCGGCTGTCATGCGTCTTGTGGAAAAGGGCCGGCTGCAACTCGACGCCCCCGTCTCGAACTACCTGCCTGAATTCAAGGGCGACGGCAAAGAGGCCATCACCGTCCGCCAACTCCTCACCCACACCTCGGGGCTGCGTCCGGACGTCGGCCTCAAACCCGACTGGACCGGCACGGAAGCTGCCATTCAGCTTGCGTGCGCCGAGACACTGCGCGCCCGCCCGGGCGAGCAGTTCATCTACAGCGACACGGGGCCCATCCTCCTGGGCGAGGTGGTGCGCCGCGTCACCGGCCAACCGCTCGATCAGTTTCTGGCGCGCGAGGTCTACGGGCCACTGCGCATGAAAGACACCGGGTTCACCCCCCCCCAGGCCAAGCTGCCGCGCGTCGCCCCCACGGAGATCGAGAATGGCCAGCCGGTCCGCGGCGTGGTGCACGACCCGCGCGCGCGGCGGATGGGCGGCGTGGCGGGCCACGCCGGACTGTTCACCACCGCGGCCGATGCCGCCCGGTACAGCCGCATGATGTTGAACGAGGGCAAACTCGACGGGGTCCGCGTGTTTCAGCCGGAGACGGTGCGCCTGATGACCTCGGTGCAGACGCCGCCCCACGTAACCGCCCGCCGCGGCCTGGGCTGGGATCTCGATTCGGCCTACGCCGGACCGCGGGGCGCATGGTTCCCCGCAGGCAGCTACGGCCATACGGGCTGGACCGGCACATCCCTCTGGATCGACCCCTTCTCGCGCACGTTTGTCATCTTCCTCTCCAACCGGAACCACCCGGACGAAAGCGGCAGCGTGATCGCGCTGCGCCGCAAGCTGGGCACGCTGGCGGCGGAAGCGGTGCGCGGCTACAACTTCGCCTACGTTCCCGGCGCCCTGCCGGCACTCACAAACGCCCCGACCGCCAGGGCCTCGAACGCCGGCGCGAATCGCGCGGCGCTCAATGGCGTGGATGTTCTGGTCCGGCAGGAATTCAAACCGTTGCAGGGCCTGCGCGTGGGGCTCATCAGCAACCACACCGGACACGACCGCCAGCGCAATGCCACGATCGATCTCCTGCGAAGCGCCCCGGGCGTCTCGCTGAAGGTCCTGTTCAGCCCCGAGCACGGCATCCGCGGCCAGCTTGACGAGAAGGTGGGCGACAGCGTCGACGCTCAAACCGGGCTGCCGGTCTACAGCCTGTACGGCGAGGTCAGGCAACCCAAGCCCGAACAGTTGCGCGACCTCGATGCGCTCGTGTTCGACATCCAGGACATCGGCTGCCGTTTCTACACGTACATCTCGACCATGGGCCTCTGCATGGAGGCGGCGGCCAAAGCCGGCCTCAAGTTCTTTCTCCTCGACCGCGTCAACCCCATCGGCGGCATCGCCGTGGACGGCCCAGTCCACAGCGGCTCATCGACCTTCACCGCGTTCCATCCCATCCCGGTCCGCCACGGCATGACGGTTGGCGAACTGGCCCGGATGTTCAATGCCGAGCGCGGGTTCAAGTGCGATCTGACGGTCATTCCGGTCGAGGGCTGGTCGCGCGCCCAGTGGCTCGATCAAACCGGCCTCCCCTGGACCAACCCGTCCCCGAACATGCGCAGCCTCACCGAGGCGGCGTTGTATCCCGGAATCGGTCTGCTCGAAACCACAGCCCTGTCTGTCGGACGCGGCACGGGCACGCCGTTCGAAATCATCGGCGCCCCGTACATCGACGACCTCAAGCTGGCCGAGGAGTTGACGCGCGCGGCCCTGCCGGGCGTGCGGTTCGTCCCCGTGCGGTTCACGCCCAACGCCAGCGTGTTCAAGGACAAGGCCTGCGCGGGGGTGCAGATCTTCCTGACGGACCGTGACCGCTGCGAAGTGATCGACGTGGGAATCACGATCGCGCAGACGCTGCACCGGCTCTACCCGCAGGATTTCGCGATCGCAAAATTCAACAACCTGCTCCAGCACCCGCCCACAATCGAGGCCATCCGCGCCGACAAATCGCTCCGGGACATCCGCCGGCTCTGGCTTGCCGATCTCGCCGCGTTCAAACAGCGGCGGAGCGGGTTTCTGATGTACGAATGAGGCCCGCTACATCCCCATGATCTGGTAGCCGCAGTCGACGTAGAGGACCTGGCCCGTGATCGCGGCCGCGCCGTCGCTGGCCAGGAATGTGCCGGTCGCCCCCAGTTCATCGGCGGTCACGTTGCGCTTGAGCGGCGCCTTCAGCTCGTAATGCCGGAGCATGTCCTGAAAGCCCGCGATGCCCCGTGCGGCGAGGGTGTTCACCGGGCCGGCGCTGATGCAGTTGACGCGGATGCGTTTGGGGCCCAGGTCGTAGGCCAGATAGCGGGTCGAGGCTTCGAGGGCGGCCTTCGCGACCCCCATGACGTTGTAGTGGGGCACGACCTTTCGGGCGCCGTAGTAGCTCAATCCAAGAATGCTGCCGCCCTCCCTCATCAGGGGAGCGGCCGCGCGGGCCAGGGCGACAAGCGAATACGCGCTGACGTCGTGCGCGATGCGAAACGCCTCGCGACTGGTGTCGATGAACGCGCCTTCGAGCGCGTCTCGAGGGGCGAACGCCACGGAGTGCAGGAGCAGATGCAGCGTGCCGAACTTGCTTTCGAGCGCGGCAAACACCGACGCGATCTCGTCGTCCTGCCGGACGTCGCACGGCAGAATCAGCGTATCCGCTCCAAACGTGGCGGCGAGTTCCTCGACGTTCTCCTTGAGCCGTTCGCCCTGGTAGGTGAAGGCGAGCGTCGCGCCGGCCTGGGCCCAAGCCTGGGCGATCGCCCAGGCGATCGAACGCCTGTTCGCCACGCCGAACACGATCCCCGTCTTTCCTTCGAGCAGTCGCATGCTGTCGGCTCCGTTGTTCAAGCCGATAGCGTTAGGCGCGCCCCGCCGCTCTGGCAAGGGCGGAAATACCAGCACTCGAAAGCGTCGGGTCCGGGGACCCGGCCTGCTCGCTGCATTCTCCGGGGTTGTAGGCCCGGTGCCCTCACCGGGCGACATCGCACCGGGAACAACCCGATGCGCCGCGCTTGACCCGCATGCCGACGCACGCTAGACAGGCCGCGCTATGCGTGATCGCCTCGCTGGAAGGATTGTGTCCCTCGTCGCTCTCTTCGTCGCCCTCGAGACGCAGCCGCTCGCGGGAATCTCGCCCGAACCGACGGCCAGCCAGTTGACGCCCGCCGAGCGCGCGGCGGGGTGGCGCCTCCTGTTCGATGGCGTGAGCACGAG
>CAYPUR010000349.1:0-3889 GCA_964413865.1 uncultured Verrucomicrobiota bacterium | reverse complement strand
AAACGAGAACCGCTGGTCTCGTCTTGCGGCGGATTCCATCACGGGGCAGACTGGGCGGCAATGCGTGCCTGGGTGAGTCGACTTGTCTTTTGGGTCTTCCTTGGGTTTCAGGGGAGCCTCTTGGCTTCCGAGTGGTTCGCGGCCACGAACGGGACCGCCACAGCCGAAGGCTCCCGTCGTTTCCCCTGGGACATCGAATCGGCTCTGGCCGGCCGGCAGTCGATTGCGCCGGGCGACACTCTCTGGTTGCGGCGGGGCGTTTACAGGCGCCCGTTCGAGAATCTCGGCATGGGCTGGCCAGTCAAGCTGGCCGGGCGCGCCGGCGCTCCCGTCCACGTGCGGTCAATGCCCGGCGAGCAGGTGATCCTCGATGGGGGGCTCAACGTGCAGTCCCCTTCGAGTCATCTCTGGATTTGGGATCTGGAAATCCTGGTGTCCGAGCCGCGTCCGGCGGAGCCGATTCCTCCGGACCCGACATACCGGAATCTGAACCGGCCGTGGGGCGGGCTGAACGTGTACGGCGGCGGCGACTGCAAGTTCATCCACCTGATCATTCACGACAACTCCCAGGGAGTGAGCTGGTGGGCGGGCTCGACCAACAGCGAACTGCACGGGTGCATCATCTACGACAACGGCTGGGCGGGCACTCAACGCGGCCATGGTCACGCCATTTACACCCAGAACCGGCATGGCGTGAAAACGATTTCGAACAACATCCTCACCGGCGGGTTCGGCTACAGCCTGCACGCCTACGGTTCCCGCCAGGCCTTCGTCGACCATTACCGTGTCGAGAACAACATGGCCTACGACGCCGGCACGTTCCTGATCGGCGGTGCCCAGCCGAGCCGGGGCATTCGCGTGCTGACGAACCTCTTCTATGGGATGTCCGTCCAACTCGGTTACGCCGCGGTCACCAACCTCGATTGTGAGCTGCGCGGCAATCGCCTCGTCAATTCCCGGCTCACAATCAGCCGCTTCGCGCGCGTCGCCGAGCAGGACAACTGGCTTCTGGGCGCGCTCGAGGTTCGCCCGTCCGGATCCCGCGTTGTCCTCGAGCCCAGCAAGTACGATCCCCAGCGCGCCCACCTGGCGGTGCTCAATTGGGATCGCACGCCGACCGTGGCGGCCGATGTCTCGATGTTCCTTCAGCCCGGCGACCGGTTCCGCGTGCTCGATCCGACGGATTTCTTTGGCGCCCCGGTGCTGGCTGGGATCGCCCACGGCGACCCTCTGTCCCTTCCGACTCCCACCGAATTCACCGCCTTCGTTCTCCTCAAACGCTGATTCGAACCCGCATATTGCGTACACCCCGTCGGTGCACAGGACGCTCAGACCTCGCAGGATGACTGCTATGCGGGTTCGAAAAGCAATACCGCCCCGGGACAGGGGAAAACCAGGGTCTGGTCGAGCGGGTAAAACGGAGTCGCAAACCGACGCCCCGTTGCCTTCGCCCCTCCCTCCAACCCGGCCCGGTTTTGCCAGAGCCCGGATTTCTTTATCATGTTCCCGGTTGTGAGAAATCCGGGCTAGGGCCTTTGATATCCGCCGGCCCGGGCGCCAGGAGCGGGAGAATCGTGCGCTCCCGCCGGGTCCAGCGGCACGCATGGGCATAGCCGACCGACTGGGCCAGGGCCACCGCCTGATCGAAATCGGCGCCGACTTCCTCAGGCGCATGGGCGTCCGACCCGAATGCGATGGGGACCGCCTCCTGGTGCGCCAGTTCGAGAAAAGTGCGGCTCGGGTAGATCTCCCGGCATTCCTTGCGCAGACCGGCGGTGTTCAGTTCGATCGCGACGCCGGCGCGTCTGGCCGCGGCGAGGAACCGCCTGTAGAGCGGCGTGCAGTCGGCCGCGGGGCGAAATCGGAACTTCTTGCAGAGGTCGGCGTGCCCGATGATGTCGAACAGGCCCGACTCGGCCGCCTGCGTGAGCCGTTCGAAGTAGGCGGTCCAGACCTCGAACAGATCGCGCCCCTGCCAGAGGGAGATGCGATGGGGATTGTCGATGTCCCACGACTCGGTCACATAATGCACCGAGCCGATGAGATAATCCCAGGGGTGACGCCCTGCGAGGTCGCGCACCCATTCCTCCTGCCCCGGAAGGAAATCCACTTCGAGCGCGAGCTTGATGGTCAGGGAGGGCGCATCGCGCCGCGCCCGATCGACACGCGCGACGTAGTCCGACAGTTGGTCCAGACGCATGCGCCAGTCGTCGAAATCGTCGCGGGGCATCGGGCCGTGGTCGGAGAATCCAATTTCATCGAGACCGAGCTCGATGGCGCGGCGGGCGTAATCGGACGGTTCGCCCGTGGCATGCCGGCAGAGCGGCGTGTGCATGTGGTAATCGGCGGGCCATGACATCGGGCCTGTTGTAGCGCCAGTCGCCGTGCATGGGAAGAGCGCTGACATCCTACCGCTTTCGCAGGGCGCGGCCCGTCTCGATGGTTACGGCCCCAAGGACGATCGCGCCGCCCATTATGGTGCGCATCGACGGCACCTCGCCCAGGAGCAGGGCCGCAGTGACGGTGCCGTAGACAGGCAGCAATGTTCCGAGCATTCCGACCGACCGGGCGCTGAGATGTTGGAGCGCATTCGTGTAAAGGGTGTGCGGCAGGGCCGTGAACAGCACGCCCAGCAGGATCAGTTTGTACCCGGACGACGGGCTCACAGGCTCGCCCCAGGCAAGTGTCGTCGGCAATAAGACCACCACCGAGGCCGCCAACTGCCAGAAGGTCACGTGGATTCCGCTGTACACCGAACGCACCTGCCGGGTGAGGAGGTTCCGCACAGTGAACAGGGCCGCGGAAAGCAACCCCCAGAGCGTGCCCTGGAGAATCGGGCTGTTCGGGGAGAAGTCGGGCACCAGGACCATCAGACCCACCCCGACCACCGCAGCCAGGCCGACATCGAACGCGCGGAGTCTCTCCTTGAACCACAACGGCTCGACCAGCGCGGTCATGATGGGATAGGCGTGCAGCGACAGAATGCCGATGGCGACGGTCGACGTTTGGATCGACTGGAAGTAGGTGACCCAATGGGCCGCCAACGCCACCCCCGAACCGATCAACAACCCAAGATCGCGCAGTCCGCGCACACCAAGCGAATCCCGCCGGGCCGCCAGCAGGACCAGCAACGCCCCGGCCGCCACGACCGACCGCAGCCCGGTAATCTGATGCGCGGGCAGTGGAATCCACTTGGCAAAGAGCGCCGTGCCCGCCCACAACACGACGGCGGTGTTCAGTTCGATCAGGCTTCTTCGTTTGACGTCCACGGTTTGGCGGATGGTCGGTCTGACTCCGCGAAGCCTGGCGAGGCATCGCCTGACCGACGAGGCTCGGTGGCACTCCGCGCCCGCAAGGCCTTGTCCCTGGCCGGGAAGGCCTGGCGCCCCGCCAAACCGCGCCGCTCCGCAGCCCCAGTAAACGGCTGCAATGCCAGGAACTCCAGTTTCATCTTATGGCGGCGAGTCCGGCGGTGTCTCACGCTGGGCTGGCGCCTCGCTTGGCAGTGAACTTCCAGTTGCCGCATCGGACGGGGTGCGGCATTCTGTAATCCGCACAATGCAGACTGAAGCCATTGCCTGGATGCCGCGCCGGACGATGCGTCCGGTCCTCCGGGCATTCTTCGTGTCACTGGTGCTGCACGCGCTTTTCTTTGGCTCGATCGAGGTGGTGAACCGCTACGATCTGTGGCGATACAGCCCGCTGGTCCTCCTGGCCCAGGCGCTGGGCGTCGACGTCGAATCGACCCTGGCGGCCCGGCGCGCCTCGGCGCCTCCGGCTGCCGAGGATCCCGCGCTCCGGGAGGCGGACCAGGAAATCCCGGTGTTGTTTGTCGATGTCGATCCGAGCCAGGCGACGACCGAAACGCCTGAGAAGACCCAGTATTACT
>CAYPUR010000348.1:1017-3897 GCA_964413865.1 uncultured Verrucomicrobiota bacterium | reverse complement strand
CTCCCGCGAGGCGCGAGCGACGCGCATACCCGCAGCGGTCTGTAAGGAGCGAGCAACGACGCGGGAGGCGGAAAGGACTGCGGCCCGTAGGGTTGTGCCGAAAACGGCCTGGAGCTTCGTTGCTCGTCAGTCACAGCCCGCTGCGGGGATGCTCCTTCCTCGCGCCTCGCTCCAGGCCGTTTTGGGCACAACGAAACACCAGCCAATTGTGAGACACCACACTAGGTCCAAATCGCGCGTCAGCTCAGGCAGGAAACCGACCACTCCCTTGCCCTGATCCACGTCAATGAGCCCGCCGTCTGCCAGCCGTTCAGTGGCGCGGATCCGCCCGATCTCCTGCTGTGAGGGTGGGGCCGAATACAGAGGCAAGTCCCACGGGTAATCGAGCACTTCGGGATCGTCGAAAAGCTGCAGTTCCCCATGCACCCGCACCGCGAGTTGCGGGACGCGGAACGCCAAACCGCGCTCGCTCGGGGTCTTGAGTATCTGGACGTCGGCGCGGCTCTGGCGCGCGGCTTCCACCAGCGCCCGTTGCGACTGCTCCCAAACCACCGTCGCCGCGACTGCCGTCTCTTCCGCCGGGGCGAGCGGCGTAGTGATCTTCAGCGTTTGCGTCGTCCCATCCCACTCGAGCTTCCGGCGCAGTCCCGTCTCCAACTTGGTCAAATCCGGTGTTTCCGACAGGGGCACAGCGATCGGCGGTCGTCAACTCATCGCGCAAGGCTTCGGCATGAAGCGTTTCGACGTTCTGGCGGTGCGGCTGGGCTTGCAAGAGCACCAGCGGCCGCAAGTAAGGCGCACCGGCAAGAGCTTCGCGGTCGGCGAGCGCGGCATGATACGGATGCTCGCGGTTCCGAAAGGCCTTCAGGGTTTGCTCGCGGATGACATTCGACGTCACCAGCCAGAGAATGACGCTATGCTCCGTCTGCAGCAGGTGCCGGTTCACCAACGGCACGCACCGCGCCCCGACCAAGGTCTTGCCGCCGCCTGTCGGCACCCGAAGGCAGAAGTACGGCATCCCTTCGTGAAACCCGGCAATCGGCCGGTAACTGCCCGGCTCACGCCAGAGCTGCTGCATCGTCCGGTGAAACGCTGCCTTCGACTCGCCCATGACCCGGCACTCCCGGCAATACCCCTCCACGCTGGCGAGCAAGGCCAACTGCTATTCTTTGGGAAGGAGCGTGGTCATAATGGGATTCGGGATCGGTCAGTCCTCTGTCTCGGGGCGGTAGACTCTCACTTGGCGGAAGTCAACGACCCAGAGACGACCACGAGGATTATCCTCAGCCAAGGCGGCGATCAGCACCCGCAAGGCGGCCAGTAGATCGGCGTGAGAAGGCTTGTCTGGCAGCCGCAACACCATGATCCCCGAGAGCGGCTCCGGCGGGTAAATGAACGGGTTGGCAAAATCTAGATCGAGGGTCACTAATCCGCGCTGCTCGACTTGGCATGCCTCGTACACCCGCCGGTCTTCCGACGAGCATAGGCCCTCTTCCTCCACCGTGGCGGTGTCGTGGCCTGCCGCCTCCAGCAATTCCCGCCCGCGCCCACCAAGGTTCTCGTCCAGCTTCAGCCTCATGCCGGCTCCAGGTGAACCGCCATGAAGTTGCTTCGCGCCATCTCGGAGCCATACGCGATGCAGGCAAGAATGTCCTCCCGCTCAAGCTGCGGGTAATGCTCGATGAGACTCTCCACGGTTTCTCCGTTGGCCAGGAAATCCAGAATCAGTGAGACCCAGATGCGGTGCCCTCGGATGCACGGTTTGCCGCCGCACCGGGCTGGATCGATCCAAATGCGTTGCAGCAGTTCGTCTCTTTTCACAGGCCCAAGCTAACAGTCTTGGCCTCGCTTGGCTACACCTGCAAATCATAGGGCGTCTGTTTGAACGTGATGCGCTCCGCCTCCAACCGCGCGCGGCCCAGGCGGCACGCAGCGGCGTAGATGACCTTCGGGCCGGCGTGCGCCGGCAATTGCGCGAGCACCGCGGCGTCTTTTCCGATCCAGGTCAGTTCAGGCATGGCGCGCTGGCTTGAGGTTGCACGGCGTACGCAGGCTAATTGTCGCCAAGCGTTTTCACCTGGGCGCTGATGCTTTTGACACGCGCGGCTTTGGCGGCGTCCATGACCTCGACGATGTGGCCCCACGTCGCGGCCGTGTCGCCGCGAATGCTCAGCGCCAGATCCGGTTCTCGGGCGACGCGTGCGGTCAACTCGGTGCGCAGTTCATCGAGTGTGACGCGCTGTTCCCCCAGAAAGAAGAAGGGCGGCTCATTGACCACGGTGACAATCAGGCTCGCTTCGGAGGCGCCGTCGCGCGGCTGACTCGATTCGGGCAGGGTGAGCCGGACCGCCGGATGGCGTTTGAAGGTCGTGGTCACCATCATGAAGATCAGGAGGACGATCAGGATGTCGATGAGCGACACGATGATGATGGCGGGGGGCTGGCGGCGTTTGCGCTCGAAGAACCGCATGGCTGGGATCAGGCGTTGCGTGTCGAACCGGCGGTTTCCTTCGCGGGCGCGATGCGTGTCCGATGCCGGTACTGGCGGCGCAGGAAATCGTCGAGCAGCGTTTCCATCTCGACGGCGAGGGCCTGGACCTTGGCGGTATAGTAGCTCCAGGCGACGAGTGTGGGGATGGCGATCAGCAGGCCCATGAGCGTCGTGTTGAGGGCAATGGCGATGCCTTTGGCGAGGACCGAGTTGTCGGCCAGGCCGGTCTTGCCCAGGTCGGCAAACAGCGTGATCAGTCCGTGCACGGTCCCCACCAGGCCGAGTAGCGGGGCGATGCCGACCACAATCTCGAGCACCACCAGGCCGCGTTCGAGCTGGACGATTTCGTTTCGGGCCCGCGTCTGAACGCAGTCGGCATTGTCGGGTTT
>CAYPUR010000348.1:0-1007 GCA_964413865.1 uncultured Verrucomicrobiota bacterium | reverse complement strand
GGGTGGAGCGTTTCTGCTGGCAAAGCACGCGCAAGGCCTGGAGGTCTTCTTTACTCCCCGTCGTTTCAATCGCTTCCTCGATGCTCGGCGGAAGCACCCTGCTCCGCCGCAAAGCCAGACCGCGCTCGATGATGAAGGTCAGACCGACAATCGAGGTCAGCACCAACACCACCATGAATGGCCCGCCGGCCAGGAGGAATTCCCACATAGTCTCGTCTCAGTAGTAAAAGGTGAACCGCACGTCGCGGTAGGCCGACCCCACCATCCGGCGCACATCTGTCGGCCATTCCTCGTAGGGCGCCGGTTTGTGGATCGCCAACTCGCAGATCATCGTGTAGATCTCGCCCACGTCCGATTGCGCGGTCTTCAAGTCGGTGATGCGCCCGTCGGGGGTCAGCCGGAAATCGATCACGACTTTGCCCATGCGATCGAGGCTGTAGCCCTGTTGCTCGAGCAGACCGTACCAGCATTGCTGGACGGCGGCGATGAACTTGGCATCGTAGCTCCCCAAGGGCGTCGCCTGCACATCCAGAGAGGAGGAGACGGAAAACCTCTTCACCCCCCCTTCCTGCTTCATCTTCTCCCCCACCAAAGCGCTGTTCGGATTCAACTGGCGTTTCGCCAGTGCCGCCGCCACCGTGCGGGGACGCGGCCGGGCGGCCCGCGCCGCCTCGACCGGCGTCGGCACGGGCACCGTCACCGCCGGCGCGGCAGGGATTGGATTCGCCTTGGCCAGCAGCGTCTCGCCCGGGGGCGGCGCCGGATCAGGCACCGCCACGGGCGGGGGCAGAGGTTGGGGCGGGGCGGGGGCGACCGTGACGGCCTGGGGTGGGATGGCCTCAGGGGCGATGCCGTCCTGCGGCTGTTGCGGGGCCACGGGAGCCGGCTCCAGCGGTTGCGCGATCTGGGCGCGCTCGCTATCCATGGTCTTGAGCACCTTGTCCTGGGTGCCGTCGAGCGCCGGGGTGTCCGTGTCGCGGCTGGTGTCGCGATTGACGGCCAACGAA
>CAYPUR010000347.1:0-3900 GCA_964413865.1 uncultured Verrucomicrobiota bacterium | reverse complement strand
AGGAGTTCATCGACCAGATGCGAGCGGCCGGACGGCTGCAATCGAGTCGGGACGGAAAGGAGGAATCGTGGCTCTGCCCATCACACCCCGCCAACCAGAAACTCGAAATCGACTCGATGCTCGAAGTCGCGCGCCGCTACGACGTGGACGGGCTCCATTTCGATTACATCCGGTACCCCGACAGCGATCACTGCTTCTGTGCCGGATGCCGTCAGCGGTTCGAGCAGGCCGCCCGGACCACGCTTGGGAACTGGCCGGGCGACGTGCTCGCCCGCGGCTCGCTGCACGATCGGTGGCTCGAATGGCGCCGCGGCCACATCACCGCCGTCGTCAAGGCAGTCAGCGAGCAGGCCCGCGCCATCAAGCCGAAGATCAAGATCTCCGCCGCCGTGTTCCCTCGATGGACGACGGACCGCGCGAGCATCGGACAGGACTGGAAACTCTGGTGCGAGCGGGGCTATCTCGACTTCGTCTGCCCGATGAATTACACGCCGAGCGACCGGAACTTCGAGAACATGCTGGCGCAGCAGGTCCAATGGGCCGGCTCGGTCCCCTGCTATCCCGGGATTGGCGTCAGCGCCTCCTCGTCCAAATTCGGCGCCGACCGCACGGTTGCACAGATCCAAATCGCGCGCCGGCATCGAACAGGCGGATTCATCATCTTCAATTATGGTGTGCCCGAGAGCCGCGACCTGCTGCCGTTGCTGGGACTCGGAATAACGGCGCCAGACTAGTCCGCAGCGGTCCGCATTCTGGAGTTTTCGGCTTCGACATGGCCACGACACCATGGCCCATGCGGGTTAAAAAGCATAATTCAGGCTGAACATGTGGAGATTCAGGCCGGGGTTGTGGAGGCCGAGACCGGCATTGGACATGTGTTGGAAGCGATAGCCAATGTCGACATGCGGCAGCACGTGGATCTCGACTCCAACGTGGCTGGTCAGTTGAAACAGGATGCCGAAGTCTTTGTTGCCAAATGAGTCCCGCGACAGGAGCGTCGGGCTGACGCCCCCGCGCAAAGAAACCGGCAGGCGCTCGCGTCCGATCTCCAGCGCCGGCCCCACCCCGCCCACAAAACCATCCGCACCGCGCCCGCTGAGCCAGCCGGCACAACTGTCGAACTGAAAGCGCAGGGACCACTTGCCCCCAAGGTCTTGGGGCGCCATGAGATTCCACGCCGCCCATAGCTCAGTCTGGATAAAGCGGTTGGCGGACGAATGCGATGAGATGCCGCATCGCGCCCCCACGGATTCCCAAACTCCCTCGCCAGCCCGGACGCGAGCCCGAACGACGGACCCACTGAGAACGAGCAGGAACACGAACAACAGCGGCGATCGCCGCAGACCGATGCTCTGGTGCGCAAACATCTGAGGGCTCAATTCATCCCGGTTGGATCTGGGGGGAATGGGCGCTCAGATGCGGACTTTGAACTGTTCCCCGCGTTCGAGCGACAGCGCGAAAGCGGCCATGAGCTCCGGGATCTTCTCGAGATCCTTGAGGCTGACGAGTTCGACGGGGGAATGCATGTACCGATTGGGCAAACTGATGAGCCCGCTGGCGATGCCGCCGCGGGTCCAGAAGATGACGTCAGTATCCGTTCCGCTGCTGGCGGACATCGCCTCGTGCTGGAGTTTGATGTTCTTCTTCTTGGCGACCTCTTCGAGCCGGGCGATCACTTCGGGGTGGTTGCATCCCCCGTGGGTCAGGGTGGGGCCTTTGCCAATCCGGATGTCGCCGTGCAGTTGCTGACTGACGGTCGGGTAGTCGGTGGCATGGGTCACGTCGACAACCAACGCCACATCCGGCTTGAGCGAATAGGCGATCTGGCGCGCACCGAGGAGACCCACCTCCTCCATGATGTTCGACACCGCGCACACTTCCGCTTTGAGCTTGCGGCGATTCGCGCCCAAGAGCCGGAGCGCCTCGGCCACAGCGAAGGTCCCGATGCGGTTGTCGAACGCGCGGGCGACAGCCAGGTCGTTGCGCAGCAGCTCGAATTCGTCGCTCAGTGTGACAGGGTCGCCAATCCGGACCAACCGCTCCGCCTCCTTGCGATCCGCCGCGCCGATGTCGATGAACAGGTCGCCGATCTCCGGCACCTTTCGTTCCTTGTCCAGTTTGGTCAGGTGCGGCGCGACGTTGCCGATCACGCCTCGGACCGGGCCGTTGCGGGTGTGGACCACGACGCGCTGGGCGCGCGCAACAATCGCATCCACACCGCCGAGCTTGCGGACATAGAGGAATCCGTTCTTTTCGATGTAGTTGACGGTCAGCGCAATCTCGTCGGCATGCGCGGCGAGCATGAGGCGGGGCGAGCCGCCCTTGTTCAGAACGGCCACGCAATTGCCGTAGGCGTCCGAGAAAGTCTCCTCGGCGTAAGCGCCGACGTAATCGAGCCAGACGCGTTGTCCGCGCGCTTCGTGGCCGGACGGACTCGGCGTGTTGACGAGTGTCTTCAGAAACTCAAGCGAGGTGTCGCGCATGGATCGAGTATGGGCAAAACCAGGCCCCGTTGCCAAGCCCGCCCTGATTGCCGCAGGAACGGTCAGCGCATATCGAGGGTTGGCGCGGACTCATTCCGCGGCTGCGGGCGGCTACCCCCTCATCCCTTATCCGGGCGTCGCCCGCCAGCCCAAGCCTCGGCGCAGGCAGGTCAGACGGCGCTGTTGCCTGCTTTGGACAGGGCATCTCATCCGATCAGCCGTTTGATGTCCGCGACCAGGGCTCGGACATCCTCCTCGCGGATGTCCCACGCGCACATGAATCGGCATCCGCCCTGCCCGATGAATGTGTAAAACCTCCAGCCGGCCTTCTGGAGCCCCTCGATCGCGGCGGCGGGCAGCTCGACAAAGAGCGAATTGGCCTGGCGCGGAAAGAGGATGCGGACTTCGGGCAGTTGGGCCAGTTCGGTCTCGAGCAATTCGGCCATGGCATTGGCGTGGGCCGCGTGGCGCAGCCATGCGCCGTCCTTGAGCATCCCGACCCACGGGGCCGCCATGAAGCGCATCTTCGAATAGAGCTGGCCCGCCTGTTTGCATCGGTAATCAAACTCCGCCGCCAACTCGCGGTTGAAGAAGACCACTGCCTCGCTGACATGCATGCCGTTCTTCGTCCCGCCCAGACAGAGGACATCCACGCCGGTCTGCCAGGTGATTTCCTTTGGCTTCACCCCGAGCGACGCCACGGCGTTGGCGAAGCGCGCCCCGTCCATGTGCAGCTTGAGGCCGCACTGTTTTGTCCTGGCCCAAATAGCCTTGAGCTCTTCGACGCTGTAAACAGTGCCCACTTCGGTCGCCTGGGTCACGCTGACAGCCCGGGGCTTGGGATAGTGAATGTCGGCGCGCTTGTCGACC
Organism: uncultured Verrucomicrobiota bacterium; assembly: GCA_964413865.1. Lineage (GTDB taxonomy): Bacteria > Verrucomicrobiota > Verrucomicrobiia > Limisphaerales > J093 > MWFF01. The sequence continues at coordinate 547 of CAYPUR010000347.1, read as the reverse complement.
ATGCGCTCGATGGCGCAGGGATCGAGCTTGCCGTTCGACCCCGGCATGAGCAGGACCTTCATTCCGTTCGAGAAGAACTCCGGCGCGCCGCACTCGTCGGTTTCCACGTGTGCGATCTCGTGACAGAGAATGCTGTGGTAGGAATGGCCGAGCGAGGCAAGAGAGAGGGAGTTGGCTGCCGTGCCGTTGAAAACGAAGAACACCTCGCAGGCCATCTCGAATACATCGCGGATCAGGTCGGCCGCCTGGGCCGTCCAGACATCGTCGCCGTAGCTGACCGCGTGGCCGGTGTTGGCCTCGGCGAGCGCAGCCCAGGCCTCGGGACAGATGCCCCCGTAATTGTCGCTGGCAAAATGACGTCGAATGTCTCGGGTCGTATTCATCCTCAAAAGGCAGCTTTTCTAACATCGAGCCCAGCCCACTGGCGAGCGGAACGTTGAGCGACGTGCGGTGCATCTGGTTGTTGTCGATGTTCTGTCGCCCGGTGAGGGGACCGGGCCTACACCGGATGAATACACTCGGTGTAGGCCGCGTGCCCCCACGCGGC
>CAYPUR010000346.1:0-4047 GCA_964413865.1 uncultured Verrucomicrobiota bacterium | reverse complement strand
ATCGTTGTCGGGATCGTGATCTTCGGCCTGCTCTATGTGGGCGCCTGGAAGCTCGATCTCCGACTGACGACCACCCTGCTGCGGGGTTTCTTCGCGATTATCCTCGTCGCGCTGGTCGTCATCTTTCAGGAGGATCTCCGTTACTTCTTCGAGCGGGTCGGCCTCTGGTGGCGGGAGCGCAGCCTGCCTCTCTACAGGCGCCAGGCCCGCCGCCTCCCCCGCCGCGAGGTCGAGATCCTCGCCCGCACCCTGGGCGATCTGGCCCGGGCCCGCATCGGGGCGCTGGTGGTGGTGCGCGGACACGACGTGATCGCGCGCCACGTGCAGGGGGGCGAGGAGGTGAGCGGACGCCTCAGCGAACCCTTGCTTCGGAGCATCTTCGATCCCCATTCGCCGGGGCACGACGGTGCGGTGATCATCGAAGGCAACCAGGTCGACAAGCTCGGCGTCTATCTGCCCCTCTCGAAGAATCTTGACGAACTCCCCCGCAGAGGCACCCGCCATGCCGCCGCCCTCGGCCTGTCCGAACGCAGCGACGCCCTCTGCCTGGTCGTGTCCGAGGAACGCGGCACCATTTCCGTCGTCCGTCGGGGCCGCATCCGCTTGGTCGCCGATTCGAGCGAATTGGCCACGATCCTCGATGCCTTCTATCACGAGATCGCTCCCCAGCCCGAGTTCCGTCTCTGGCGCGATCTCTACAATCACAACTACCGCGAGAAGGTGCTCGCGCTCGTTCTGGCCGTCAGTCTCTGGCTGGTGGTCGTCCATCGCAGCCAGGTCGTCCACCGCTCCTTCGAGATCCCTGTCCAGTACGGACTGCTCGGCACCAATCTCGTCGTCACCACGGTCCGCCCCGAGAGCATCGTGGCCAGCTTCTCCGCCCCGCGCAAGGAGTTCGATTTCCTGGGCTCCGGCGAGATCCGCCTTGTGCTGCAACTCTGGGACGCGCGGCGCGGGCGCCGCACCTTCCGCATCACCAGCAGCGAACTCTCCTACCCGACCAAGCTGAACCTCGAGAATATCGAACCCCGTCAGGTCACACTCGAGATCGATGAGGCGCCCGCGCCCGACGCGAAGACGGCGCCCTGACCGCAAGCCAGAGGCCGATGAAGCAATCCCGCCTGAACGGCACCCTCTTCGAGAACGAAACAACGCCATGCCACGCGACATCCAACGCATCCGCAACATCGGGGTCATCGCGCACATCGACGCGGGCAAGACCACCGTCACCGAGCACATGCTCTTCTGCAGCGGCAGCAAGCATCGCGCAGGCGAGGTCGATGCCGGCACCACGGAGACCGATTGCGATCCCGAGGAGCAGGACCGCGGGATCACCATCTACTCGGCCTGCGTCACGTTCGACTGGCTCGATGCCCACATCAATCTCATCGACACCCCCGGCCACGTGGACTTCACGGCCGAAGTCGAGCGCTGCCTGCGCGTACTCGATGGCGCCGTGGTCGTCTTCAGCGCCCGCGAAGGCGTCCAGGCCCAGAGCGAAACCGTCTGGCGGCAGGCCGACCGCTACCGGGTGCCGCGTCTGGCCTTCATCAACAAGATGGATCGCGACGGCGCCGGTTTCGAGCGCGTCTGCGGCGAGATCGCGCAGCGCCTGGGCGCCCAACCCGTCCCGCTCCAGATCCCGGTTGGGGCCGGCCCCGCCCTGGCCGGCGATGCGTTTCGCGGCGTCATCGACTTGATCGAAATGCAGATGCTCGAGTTCGACGGGGAGACGGACGGCCGGGTCGTTCGACGGGGCGACCTCCCCGAGGACCGGCGGGCCGAAGCCGAGTCGTGGCGCAACCAGATGCTCGAGAAACTCTACGGGCACAGCGACGAACTGACGGAACTGGCTCTTCTCGAGAAACCGATCCCGCCGGCCTTGATTCGCCGGGTGATCCGCCAGGCGACTGTCGCTCTAAAAATCCAGCCTGTGCTCTGCGGCTCCGCCCTGCGCGGCATCGGCGTGCAACCGCTCCTCGACGCCGTCGCCTGGTACCTGCCCAACCCGCTAGACTTGCCGCCCGTCGAGGGAGAGCACCCGGCCCGCAAGGGCCACATCGAACGCCGCCCCCCCCGCTCCTCCGAACCGTTCTGCGGCCTGGTGTTCAAGGTGCTCCCGGCCAAGACCGGCGATCTGTCCTGGGTGCGCATCTACTCGGGCGAACTCAAGGCCAACACGCGCGCCCTCAATCCGGGCAAGGACAACAAGGAGAACGTTTCCCAATTGTGGCGCATCCACGCCACCAAAAGGGAACAGCAGGTCCAGAACGCCGCGGCGGGCGACATCGTGGGCCTGATCGGCCTGCGGCATTCGATCACCGGCGACACCCTCTGCGACCCGCGGCACCCCATTCTCCTCGAATCCATCCAGTTCCCACAGACCGTCATCTCGATGGCCATCGAGCCCGAGAGCGCCACCGAACGTGAGAAACTCGCCGGCGCGCTCGAATTGCTCCAGCGACAGGATCCCACCCTGCGGGTCGGCAACGGCGAGACCGGACAGACGCTCATCAACGGCATGGGCGAGCTGCATCTCGAAGTGATCAAGAACCGCCTCCTGCGCGACTTTGCTCTCCATGTGCGATTCCACACACCCCAGGTCAGCTATCGCGAAACCGTCGCCCACGGCGTCGAGGTCGCCGGCGTCTGCCAGCGCCAAATCGCCGGCCAACCGCTGTTCGCCGAACTGCGAATCCGCATCGAACCCGCGGACTCCGCCGCGCAGCCTGTGACCGTGGTCGACCTCTGCCCGCCCGAGACCCTGCCCGCGCCCTTCGTGGCAGCCGCCGTCGAGGAACTCAAGACCTGTGGCGGCGGCGGCGGCCGAATCTCGGGCTACCCCCTTACCAAGCTTCAGATCTCGATCCTGGGCGGCCAGATGAGCCCCGAGCATTCGAACGAAATGGCCTTCCGCATCGCCGCCAACGAGGCCTTTCAGAAGGGGCTGGAACAGGCCGGGCCGGTCTTGCTCGAGCCGATCATGAAGCTCGATATCCTCACCCCCGAGACCTACCTGGGGGACTTCCTGGGCGACCTCCAACGGCGCCGCGCACTCGTCGTCCACACCGAGCACCGTGACGTCTTGACGGCGATCGAGGCCCACGCGCCCTTGCATGAGTTGTTCGGCTATGCGAGTGCGATGCGGAGCCTCAGCCAGGGCCGCGCCTCCTGCTCGATGGAACCGCTCACCTACGCCCCCGTCCCCCCCAGCACGCTCAAACACATCATCGGCTGACAATGGCGGTTACGAACCGGTTCGGGTCACGGAGGAATCCGTAGGATGCGCGCCCCTGCCACCCTCACCCCACCCTCCGCCTGCTCGCATCTCCGGTGTCAGAGTCGTCAAGGCTCGATGCGCCATGCGGGGTGGCGCGCGTCCGATTCGGACGCAACATCCGCTGCTGCCGCGCCCGATCGCCGGCGTTGCGCACCACGTGAATCGGCTGCTCCGTGTCGAGATCCAAACCGGTCACGTACATCGCCGCCGCGCCCGTCATGGGAAGCGGGATGAAATCCTGCACCTGCTGCAAATCCCAGTTCTCGCGCTTGAGAAAACGCTCGACCACGGCCATCTCCCTGTCGGTGCAGCCCGGAAAGCTCGAAATGAAATACGGCACCAGGTACTGCTCCTTGCCCGCCGCCTTGCTCAACCGATCGAACTGCGCCAGAAACGCCTCGAAATCGACGGCGGGTTTGCGCATCCGGCGCAGCACCTCAGGATGCAAGTGCTCGGGGGCGACCTTCAGGTGTCCGGAGACATGATGGCGGACAAGCTCTTCGAGGTACGCCGGCGTCCGCAACGCGATGTCCATCCGAATGCCCGATTGCACAAACACATGCTTGACACCCGCCTGCTCCCGAGCCCGGCGCAGCAACTCGATCCCCTTGCCCTCGTCAATCCTGAAGTGCGGACAAAGCCGCGGCCAGAGGCAACTGGGCCGATGACAGCGCCGGCACGCCTCGACATGCCCGTTCCGAGCGCCATAGAGATTGGCCGTCGGACCGCCCAGATCGGAGATATGGCCGCGAAACTCCGGCACTTTG
>CAYPUR010000345.1:0-4057 GCA_964413865.1 uncultured Verrucomicrobiota bacterium | reverse complement strand
ACGCGCCATGCGGGACGGCTACCCGGCCCCCGTAGCCGCCGTCGTGAGACGGCGCTGATCATTGTCCTTCGCGGAGCAAGTCAGCGCGGACTGACGTCCGCGGCTACGCTTTATGCTTCAGGTCTTCTCCGTCCGGGTCGCTCGAAAGAAGAGGTAGACAACGCCGCCAACCAGGCTCCAGAAGAGGCTGCCGGCATAGGCGAGAAGGGAGAGCAGGAGCGCCTGTGTGGCCGGGATGTTGATCTCCGGCACCGCCAGCATCCAGACGTAGACGTTCTCGCGCAGCCCAAGTCCGCTGGGCGTGACGGGCATGGCGGCGATGCAGATAATGACCGGCACAATCAGGGAAAGCGCCACGGGCGCAATCGCCAGGTCCAGGCCGCGCGCCAGCACCCAGATCTGGAGGACGCACATCACGTTCAGCACCGTCGAGAGTGCGAAGGCCTGGGCGAGGAATCGGGGTTCCTGCCCGAACTGGCGGCAGGCTTCGAGCGCCCGCTCGAGCAGTTCGCCTTTGGGCAGGCGGCGAAGCCAGATCCGGGCCCGGGGCCAGCGGCGCGAGAGACCGCCCCAGAACGACAGGCCGGCCACCGCAAGCGCGCCCAACAGCATGACCATCACGATGCCGGCGAGCGCCGCCAGGCGGCGATGGCCCGACAGCAGGGCCCAGTTCGGAACCATCATCACCGCGGCGAACAGAAGCATGGACAGAAGCCCGATCAGCCGGTCGACCAGGACAGTCACCACCGCTTCGGTCTTGCGATTGCTCGTCTCACGCGCGGCGTAAAAGGCCTTCATGAGATCGCCTCCGGTCGACCCGAGCAGGAACGAGTTGAAGAAATGAGCCACGAGCGAGATTTCCGCCGCGCGTCCGAGGGAAAGGTTGATGCCGTGCACGCGCAGGACCATCCGCCAACGGAGGGTGCCCAGGAAGATCGTGGCGCCCATGAAGACCAGGGACCAGATCGCGGCTGTCGGGTCGATCAGGCAGACGTTTCGCCACAGCTCCGGCGGGCCGTAGTGCCAAGCCAGCTTCCAGTGCTCGGCGCGGCTCAGCGAATCCCAGGCAAAACCCTGCCGCTCGTACGCATTGCGTCCCTCGCTGAGGAAGATCGTCTGGAAGACCCAGCCGAGAAGGACCAGGCAGAGGACGATCCGCAACACCATCGGCCAGGGAATGGAGCGCTTCTTCACCATGCGATGGCAGGGAGGTTCGGTGTCTTACTCGGGGCCCCAAAGCGACTGCAGGTGGGCCAGGCCGGCCCGCACATCCTCGGGCGTGATCGAGGGCGAGAGTTCGAGGACCTTGATGTGTTCGGATTTCACGAACGGTTTCAAGGCCTCGAAATTGATCATGCCTTGGCCCGGCGGGCGATGGTCGCGTCCGGGGAACTCGACATCATGGAGGTGAAAACCCGCGATGTCGGCGGCGAGCGATTCGAGATGCATGACGTGGTCGATGAACCCGAGGTTTTCCTTGATTTGAGCATGGCCGGTGTCATGCCAGTAACGGATGACCCCGTCGGGAAAGTCGCGGAAAAAGAAGGGGAAATCGGACTCGAACGGGATTTCTTCGAGGGCCTCCCGGTTCTCGATCCCCAGGAGCAAGTGGCGCCGCGCAGCCTCGGACTCGAGATAGCGCAGCGCCTCGTATGCAAAGAGCAGATGCCGTTCCTTCTTCGACTCACGCCGCTCATCGGCTTCGGCGCACAGCCGCTGGTACTTGGGCGTCTCCCGCAAACCCGCTTCCGCCAGTCTGATCAGCGCGTCGGTGTAGTCCTTCATCTCGACGGCGCCCATATGGAGCACCACGAGCTGCGCGCCCAGGCGCTCCGCCAACTCGAACGTCTTGAGGGTGTGTTTGAGCGCGCTCTGCCGCTCCCGCGCATCCGATGACGTGAACTTGAAGACATTCGGGGCAGCCCGCGTGATCCCGATCGGCAGCGGACAGAAATTGTGGAGGGTGGTGATCCGCACCACGCCGGCGGCGACGGCATCGAGGATGCCCGGCACCAGACTGAGCCGGATTCCGTGGCTGAGCTCCGCGTACTCGAAGCCCAACTCCCGAATCTCGCGCAGCATGGCATGGCCGTCGATGTGGCGACTCGAGTTCCAGCAGGATGACAACGCGTACATAGACAAAAAAACAAAGGCCGAGCGCGCGTGCGCACGGCACGGGCTCGGCCCTGAAATCAGCACCTGTTCCTGAGATCCCGCCTACATGTCGGCGTATCGGGCGGCCAGCATGGCCGAGAACTTGGCCACTTTGAGCTTGCGCCGACGCCGCTCGCTTGGCTTCTCGTAATGCCGATGGTTGCGCACCTCTTTCAGGGTGCCTTCGCGGTCGACTCTCTTCTTCAAACGCCGAAGCGCCTTCTCGACCGGTTCGCCTTTCTTGAGCCGAATTTCCGTCAAAATCGATTCACTTCCTCTCTGGGACCCGGGGCCGCTTGGCCGCACCGCGCGGCCAGCCCCCCCTCAGGTCAGGGCGGGGACAGTAGGTGCAAGTGCTGCCGGATGTCAATCGGGAATCAACAATGGCCGCGTGCTTGACGGTTGAGGGGGGCGTGCTTAGCCTTTACCCCTTTTAGAGCCGCGGGCTTGACCCGCCGGCCGGCGGCGTTGCCGCAAGGCTCAACGAAAGGCTTTTTGACGTGAACGTGACCATCGAACATCTCGGTCCCTGCAAGAAACTGCTGCGCGTGGAAATCGACGCCGAAGCCACCCAGGCCAAGGCCGACGCGGTGCTCAAGGAGTTCCAGCGCAAGGCGCGGATTCCCGGGTTCCGGCCCGGCAAGACGCCCCGCGCGCTTCTTCTCAAGACCTTTGCCGAGGAGATCAACGCCGAGATGAAACGCCAGATCACCGGCGACGCCTACCGCGAGGCCATCGAACAGCACAAACTCCGCCCGATCACTCGCCCTGAAATCGAGGAGACGCCCTGGGAACTCGGACAGCCGTTCGCTTTCACCGCCACAGTCGAAACCGAGGCCGATTTCGAAGTCCCCGATTACCGCGGGTTGCCGGTTCGCCGGGACAATCGCACCGTCACGGACGACGATCTCGAACGCGCATTGCGCATGCTCCGCGAGCAAAAACCGGTCTTCGTCGATCTGGATCGCCCCGTCCAGCCGGGCGACTTCGCCGTCGTCAATTACACCGGCACGTGCGATGCCAAGCCGATCACGGACATCGCTCCCACCGCGCGCGGGCTGACCGAGCAGAAGAACTTCTGGGTTCAGGTGCAAACCGGCTCGTTCATTCCGGGGTTCACCGATCCGTTGGTGGGCGCAAGCGCGGGCGAAATCCGCACTGTCACCGTCACGTTCCCCGGCGATTTCGTCACGCCCGAACTGGCGGGCAAACAGGGCGTTTATCAGGTCGAGATCGTCCAGGTGAAGGAAAGGCAGATCCCGGAGCTGGACGACGCCTTTGCGCGCAGCTACGGGGCTGAGAATCTCGAAGTCCTGCGTGCCGGCGTGCGGCAGGATCTCGAACTCGAACTCAAGGAAAAACAACAACGCCAGATCCGCGATCAGTTGGTGGCCACGCTCCTGGGACGCGTGAGCTTCGATTTGCCCGAATCCCTCGTCGAGAACGAGACCCGCAATGTCGTGTTCGACATCGTCAAGACCAACCAGGAGCGGGGTGTGGCCAAGGAGGCCATCGACGAACGGAAGGACGAAATCTACAGCGTCGCCAACAACAGCGCCAAGGAACGGGTCAAGGCCACGCTGCTGCTGAGCCGGATCGCGGAGAAGGAGGGCATCACGGCGACGAGCCAGGAGCTCACTCAACGGATCCTCGAACTGGCGGCCCGTTACCAGATCAAGCCGGACAAGCTGGTCAAGCAACTCCAGGAGCGCGGCGCGCTGCCCCAGATCCAACGCCAGATCATCGAGGCCAAAGTCCTCAACGCCCTCGAGTTGTACGCCAAGATCGACGATGGTTCGGCGCCCTAGCCCGGATTTCTCACAACCGGGAAGATGATAAAGAAACCCGGGCTGGGGCAAAACCGCGCCCGCACGGGGAAAAACGAGGTTCGGAGCGCTTCCGA
>CAYPUR010000344.1:0-4066 GCA_964413865.1 uncultured Verrucomicrobiota bacterium | reverse complement strand
GCCGGGTGCCCTCACCCGGCGTCAAGCCCCTGCACGCAAAATGAGAACTGCTGGGCGTCCTCGCGCCCCCCTTGCATTACACGCACTCGAGACTAATATCCACACATGGAACTGCCGACCGAGGTCCCGGTGATGACCTTGCCCAACGTGATTTTGTTCCCGCAGGCGATGCTGCCGCTCTATATCTTCGAGCCGCGGTACCGTCGGATGCTGTCCGACACGCTCGAGACCCATCGCATGATCGCCGTGGCCATGCAGAAACCCGGGCGCGTCCGGGAATGCCCGGCGAACGTGGCAGGGCTTGGGCTGGTTCGGGCCTCGGTGAAGAAGCGGGACGGGACATCGAACCTCGTGCTCCAGGGCATCGCCCGGGTCGAACTGACGCGCCGTGTTCCACACCGTCCATACCGCATCCATGGCGTCCGGTACCTGCCGCGCCTGGCCGCGTCGGCGCAGAGTGTCCAGGCGCTGGCTGTCCGCTTGCTCGATCTGGTGACCGAACGCCTCACGCTCGGCTTCGAACCGCCATTCAAAACCCTGGCTGAATTGAACGCCGATGCCGGACTCGGCGCGGGGCCGGCCACTCCGGACGAAACGGCCGCGGAGGCCTTTCGCGAAGTGCTGCGGCACCTGAGCCAGGTCGACGATCCCGAGCAACTCGTTGACCTGATCTCCGCGACCCTGCTGCCCTCGCCCCGCGAGCGCCAGGTCATCCTCGAAACCGCTCACCTCGAGGATCGGTTGCGCCATCTGGTGAGTTTCCTCAATCACGACATCGAGCGCCGCAAAGCCTCCGAAGACCATGACTGACCAATCCGCCTCATCCGCGTCGACGCCGGATGCCTCCCGGCATCACACGGCCCTGTTTGCCAATCTTGTCATCCAGCAGACAAACATGGCCCTCATCTTCCTGGGCCAGGCGTCTCATCCGCAAACCGGGCCCACCGAAACCGATGTCGAGGCCGCCAGCGTCTTCATCGACACGCTCGATATGCTGGCCGCAAAGACCAAAGGCAACCTCTCGAAAAGCGAGAACGATCTCCTGCAACAAAGCCTGACCAACTTGCGCATGGCGTTCGTCGAGGCAGCAGACGCCGCTGCGTCAAAACCGAGTCCGCCCGCGCCCGCGGCCGCCGACGCCCCGAAAGACTCTCCCCCGGCCCCAAGTGCGGCCCCGTCCGACACGGCACCCGAGGACGATCCGCGCAAGAAGTTCGTCAAGAAATACTGACCGATCCGGGCTAAACGCGTTCCGCCTTCTCGTAGACCACCAACTCGCCGCGCCCGCGGAGGTGTTCCGGGTGATAGCGCGGGATCGGGAACTCGGCCTGCTTGAAGTGCACCGGGGCGACTTTCTTGTCCACCAGCCCTGCCGCCGCCGCGACGCCGTAGAGGATCGCCTCGGGGCGGGGCGGGCATCCAGGGATGTAGAAATCCACGGGCAAGAGCTTTTCGACGGGCCCCAGGACGCTGTAGCTGTCGTGCCACAGGCCTCCGCCGCAGGCGCACGAGCCGATGGCAAAAACCAGCTTCGGCGCCGGCATGGCCTCGTAGGCGCGACGCAAGGCGCACGCCGTCGAACGCATCGCCGGCCCCTGGCACAGCATCACATCGGCGTGACGGGGGGATCCGACCAGTTTGATTCCGAAACGCTCGGCGTCGTAGTACGGGGTCAGAACATTCAGCACCTCGATGTCGCATCCGTTGCAGCCGCCGCTGTTGGCGTGGTAGACCCAGAGGGAGCGTCGCAGCATCTTCTGGCAGATCTTTTTGAGCATAGCCTTCCTGACTCAATCGAGTTCGATCGTCAGATCGTCCACGACGGGCGAATTCTCCAGATAGCTTTGCGACCGGAAGACCCAGCGATCGTGATCGAGATCGTCGGTCCGATAGCCTTTGAGCTTCAACTGTTCGAGCGGGCTGGGCTCGGTGAAGCAGCGCCCGCAGCGCTGGCACGTGCTCATGAACAGTTCGAGCCGCTGCTCGAGGTCGCCGATCGCGGGAGTCGCATTCTCGAACTCGCCGCTCATCGTGATCGCCGCCTCCGGACACACATCCGCGCAGCGCCCGCAATACGTGCACCGACGCCCCAGATACTTCAGAATGCGGATCTCCTGGCAAACGTCATAGACCAGGATCTCCCGCGCCGGGCAGTTGTTGGCGCAGCCCGCGCAGCCAATGCACTTGGTGGCGTCGAACAGCGGGCGGCCCCGGAACCGGGGCGGAGGGGCGGCAGGCGCGGCCGGATACGGCAGCGTGACCCGCCCGGCGTTCCAACCGACCATGACTTCCCGGATTTTGCTGAGCAACGAGGTCATCGGCACCTTCCTTTCCGGCTCTGTTTGGGCCGCGGGTTCATAGGCCATAACAGGCGAGGACCAGCGCCCCCACCGCCAAGGCCAGCAGACGCGCAAAGTGCCGCAGCGCCTGGTCGATCCGGTACCGCGCGTGACTGGCCGCCACAACCGTCACCAGCAGCACCATCACCAAGACTTTCCCCCAAAACAGCAGCCAGCCCAAAGGGAATCTCCAGTCGCTTCCCCAAGGCACAAAAAGCGCCACAAACAGCCCGCTGTAGACCAGCAGCTTGACCATCTGCGCATACTTGAACAGCGCGAGCTTGGGTCCGGAGTATTCGATCAAGGCCCCCTCCATGATCTCCGTTTCCGCCTCGGCAACGTCAAAGGGCAGCCGCTGGACAAAGGCCGGAAAGGCCAGCGCCATCGTCGCCAGCAGGATCAGCCCCGACCACGGCACGCCGCCCGCGCCGTACACCGATCCGTCAAGCACCTGGTCCATCCGGCAGGACCCGGTCTGGACCGCTCCAGCCAGCAGATGCCGGGCAAACAGCGGTTCGAGGGCCATCATCGTCATCAGCTCCCGGCTCGAGCCCAGAAGCGCGTACGTCGACCCCGCCCCCCAACCGGCCAGCAATGTGCAAATGCCCGCCAGCGTGATCAGGTAAACCAGCAGAATCACATCCCCCGCCCCCGTCAGCGGCGTCCGAAAGCCCAGAGGCAGCAGACACGCCACCGTCAGCACCGTCGCCAGGGCCAGGTAACCCGCCCCCCGCTGGACCTGCGGGGTCTCGCCCGACTCGATGTCTTCCTTGCCCAGAAGCTTGAGCAGATCGAAGTAGGGCTGGAGCAGCGGCGGCCCCCGGCGCGATTGAAGCCGGGCGGTCACCTTGCGCAACACGCCTTCGCCCAGCGGCGCCAGCGCCAACACCAGGCCCGCGTTCGCCGCGCATCCGAGTATAGTCAGCAACTCCATGGCCTCTCCTTCAACGGCGTCCCGCGCGCGCCAGTCGCGCCAGCTCCTCCGCCGACCAGACGCGCGTGGCAGAGGTCGCCAGATCCACAATCTCGAACCGGTCGGTGCAGGAAAAACAGGGATCGATGTTTCCCAGCGTGATCGTCATGTCAGCCAGTTGCTGGTCCTTGATCATGGCCGGCACAGCCTGCAGGTTCTGGTAGGTCGGCGCCCGCACACGCCACCGGCGCGGACGATGGTTCTCCCCCGTGATCACGAAGTGATGGCTCTCGCCCCGCGGCGCCTCGACCGACCACCACCCGCGTAGGGATGATCACGCCGGCAATCCAGAGGCACACCCGCGGCCCGCGCCACCGGCCCGATCAACGACAGTTCCTCGACCAGGCTCCGGTCCGCCACGCCCACGCCCCGCGCCCGCTGCTGCACGTTCTTGTCCCCGAGCACCGCCTTGATCACGGCGCGCCATTCAGCTTCGAGCGTGTCCAGGACCCGGCGCAACTCCGCAATCAGTTCGAGGGTCAGATCCCACCGCACCCCGCCGATGAGGCAGAGGGCGTAGGTCTTCCGGTTGCCGCTGATCTTCTCGGCAATCCACATGACCGGTTCGCGGATGCGGAAGCTCTGCATGAACAGGGTGTCGAAGCCCAGGATGTGACAGGCCAGGCCCACCCACAACAGGTGGCTGTGCAACCGCTCGATTTCGAGCATGATCGTGCGGATGTACTCGGCCCGCGGCGGCGCCCGCAGGACCGCCGCCTCCATTTCCGTTAGGAGGCCGTCGGCGTCCTGGCCC
>CAYPUR010000343.1:0-4080 GCA_964413865.1 uncultured Verrucomicrobiota bacterium | reverse complement strand
AGCGCCTCCGAAACCTCGCGGGTGCGGCGACACTCTGTTGCCCGGTCCCATCCCTCGACTCGAGCGCGGTTTTGCTGGCGGGTGTCCTGTTCTTGAGCTGGCCGTCGTGGGGATGTCTCACTTGAGGACAGACCTGGATCAGGTCGAGCCCGGAGCCTGTGATCGATCCGGGCCAGGCCGGGACGAGGACCCGGATTACCGGGCTGTGGCAACGCACGCAGGGTTCTCAAAGACGCCGCTGCGGTTGCATCAGCCGCCGCGTGTTGTCCTGGCGGATGGCCTGTTCCTGGGCGGCGGTGAGCGGGGCGGGGTCCACGGGAGGCACGCGCCAGAGCGGGTGCATCATGCGCTCCTCCTCCGTGTGTTCACTCCCCCTTCCAGACCGGGCGATGGCGGGGGATTTCGGCTTTGAAATCGCCCAGGCTCGACCAGTGCAGCCGCCGGTTCAGGTCCACCTCCGCGACGGCGACGGCGCCCCATTCCCTGGCTTGGGCGAGGACGCGGCCTTCGTGGTCATAGACGGCCGAGATCATCCAGCGGGTTGCTGCGTCCGTGTAGGTGCTGCTGACGATGTAGACGTGGTTCTCGCAGGCGCGCGCGGCGGCGAGCAGCGGGTTGCAGCCCCAAACGGGAAAGGCGATGACCTCGGCTCCATTGATGCTGAGTTGACGCGCCACCTCGGGGAAGAAACCGTCGTAGCAGACCATCATTCCGACCTTGCCGAACCGGGTGTTGAACACCGGGTAGTCGCGGCCGGGGGCAACTCCCCCTTCGATCTCGGCCCGCGGCAGGGCGACTTTGCGGTACTTGCCCAGGAGTCGTCCGTCGGGGCCGATCAACACGGCCACGTTGAAAACCAAATGCCGGTCGCGTTCCAGCAAACCCACCACCAGGTGCAGATCGTGCTCGCGGGCGAGGGCGGCAAAGTAGTCCGTCGAGGGGCCGGGGATCGGTTCGGCGGCTTCAGCGAAGCTCAGGCCATTGCCGCAGATGGTGACGGTCTCGGGCAACACCAGCAGGTCCGCCTTCTGGCGGGCGGCTTCCGCAACCAACGGGGCGAACAGGCGGCAGTTGTCCGCCGCGGTCTTCTGGCCGGACGGGCGGAAATGGGCGGTGGCGAGGCGGACCTTTCGGGGCTGCGGAGCAGGCACTTCATCGAGGGAGATGCGGCTCCACTCGACCCGGGCGCCGGGGGCCCAGCGCAAATGCAGTTCGATCACTGCGCGGGTCGCCTTCAGCGGTGCAAGGTAGGTGTCCGAGACCTGCGTCCACCCTGCGGCGTCCGAACCTCCATCGGTCGGGTACTCCGGTTCGGCCACGGGCAAGGGTCCGTCGCGGTAGCCGAGGGCTCCGGGATCGTCGTGGAGGACCTGGCGCCCCTGGTCATTCTGCCAGAGGATGCGCGCGAGCACACTGCGGCGGGGCGTGGGCACGTTCTCCGTGCGGCGCAGTGCGGCGAAGCGGTAGTGGCGTCCGCCCTGGATCGCGAGGGTTTTCGTCCAATGACCATCCAGGCCCTCGCGCGCGTCCGAGGTGATCACGAGGCCGCCTTTACCATCGGGGCCGCCGGAGGGATCGAAGGCGAATGCGGGCCGGATTTCCTCGCGCGCGGCGACGCCCCGCCAACCGTCCGGCGGGGTGGGTCCGTCGGCTGCTGCTGAGGCGGCAGCGATCAGGCTTAATCCGGCGATCCAGAGCGGAATGCGGTCTTTCACGTGGAGAGCGTTGGCATTCAACGGTTTAATGCGCACGGGGACAATGAGCCGTTCTGTAGCCGCCGACGTGAGTCGGCGCTGATTCCTGCCTTTGACGGAGCGAGATGGCGCGGACTCACGTCCGCGGCTACGGAACCACGGTTCATGGGAGGTAATCATGCCTGCGTCTGCCCGCGTTGCCCATGCCAAAGTCAGCCAAAGTCAGAGAGCGCGGCAATCCTGCTCCCCGATGGTCAGTGGGAATCGAGTAGGCGCCGCGTGGGGGCACGCGGCCTGGTCAAACGGGAAATCGCCCAAACGGTGCGCGACAGCGCGGAAGTCACGGCCGAACTCAGATACCTGATCGAGGTCGTGGCGCGAGGGCGCGAGGCGACGGGTCGGGATGAAACAGCCCGGAATCACACGGAATGAAACTTGACTTGGCCGCCGCGGATCCTGAGGTTGAGCACCTCCAAAAAAGACCATGACAACACACGACAACATCAATCGACGCCACTTCATCGAGACTGCGGGAGCCGCGGCCGCCGCCGCGGGATTCCTCGGGAGCGCGGCTCCCGCCCATGCCGCTGACGCGCCGCCTCCGGCGAACGCGAAGGTCAGGATCGTGGGGATTAGCGGCAGCCACCGGAAGGGCAAGACGACCGCCGCGGGGCTTCAAATGGCTCTCGATTCCGCCCGGGCCGTCAGCCCCGATATCGAGACCGAACTGATCGAGTTGATGGACTACAAGCTCTCTCCGGCCATGCCCGGCGGCGAGATCCAGGACGACTACGCCAGGATTCATGCGAAGATCACCGACCCGTCGGTGGGGGGCATCATTCTGGGATCGCCCGTGTATTTCAGCAACATGAGCGCGATGATGAAGATGTTCATCGAACACTTCAGCCCATACAAGAAAAGCGGCGCCCTCTCGAACAAGGTGGCCGGGGTGCTGACAGTCGCCGGCGCGCGCAATGGCGGCCAGGAAGGCGTCGCGCAGTCCATCATGGCCGCGGTCCTGGGCGTCGAGATGATCGTGGTCGGCGACGGGCGTCCGACAGGCCACAGCGGCGCCACGTTGTGGAACAGCGCCAAGGACGACATCGCGCAGGACGAATTCGGATGTGCCACGGCGAAGGGCCTGGGCAAACGGGTCGCCGAAGTCGCGCTCCGAATGGCAGGCAAGGCGAGGTCCTGAGAGAGATCGAGGAATGTGACACACTGTTCCCATGGCAGAGTGCCTTCCGAACCGACAGGAGGCTCTTGGCAAAGCCGTGTCGGTCGGGCATGTTGGTGTGATGCGGACGGCAGGGGCATTTCACTTGCGCGAGACGACGGGGACGTCGGGTCTCGAGGCGACGCTGCGCAGTGCGGTCGAGGCGCTGGCGCGGCACGAGGTGCCGCATTTTGTCGTTGGCGGCCTGGCCGTCCAGGAACACGGCTACTTCCGCGTCACGACGGACTGCGACCTTGTTGTGCCGGACGTGCTGGACGCGGCCGAGGTGCTGGCCGCCGATCTGTCGGGTCCGTTCGTCAAGCACAGAGACTGCGACGACACGGTGAAAGACAAGCGGAACGGGGTGCTCATCAACCTGCTGCCGGCGGGGCACGTGCTCAAGGCGGGCTGCCGGGTGCCGTTTCCCGTGCCCATCGAGGTTTGGGACGAGCCCCACTTTGTCTCACTCGAAAAGCTGATCGCGCTCAAGCTCGACAGTTGGTCGAACAGCCCCAACCGCCGGCTGAAGGATAAAGCCGACGTGGTCGAATTGATCCAAGCCCTGCGCCTCCCGCGGGACCTGGCGGTGGACGAATCGGTCCGGGCCCTCTACATCGAGACCTGGGACGCGCTGGCGGCGGAGCCTGGCTAGAAAAGCGCCGGAAACACCTCGATGAGGTCATCGATGTTCGCCGCGGTCACGAACAGGTACCGGGCTTCAAACTCGTCACGATCATCCTGTTGAATCGCTGTGGTCTCGGATGGCGCGCCCGGACGATTCAGGACTGCGGCAACGAGCTTGCCGGACTTGAAAGCGTCGGCGATGGCATGCGCGTCGCCGATCAGACGGAGGTCAGGGAGGAGGAGGGCGAATCGGGGGGTCGGATTGCGCCAGCAATCCAGGGCCTGCACGCCGACCGGAACCCCAATGACACTGACAAACAGGGTGGCCTGCGGGTGTTTGGACGCAAGGGCATCCCAGGCCCCCTGGGCGGTGAGAAAACTGAGCGGCGTGGTGGCGTCGAGGGGCAGCGGGACCGAGGACGGGTCTTTTCTGGCGGCGGGAGTCAGTTCCGGGTAATCGACTCCGACCAGACGGATTCGGTCCCCCCAACCGCTGCGCAGTCCGCGGATGGCGGCTTCCTCGAAGGCGTACACCTCCCGAGCCTG
>CAYPUR010000342.1:0-4094 GCA_964413865.1 uncultured Verrucomicrobiota bacterium | reverse complement strand
GGATTGAAGCTCCTGGCCGCCCCGCGCGTTCCGAAAGAACTGCCCGCGACGGCGCTCATTCGGAACGTTCACGGCATCGGAGATTGGGAGCTGTTCGTACGCCAATGAGGACCCAAGAGGGCGGGCGGCAGCGCTCGCCCTCCTGCCACAGTTACGCTAAAAGAGAGGACCTGACATGAACGCGAAGGACTATCGGCAATGATGCAGATTGACGGCTCCCAAGGCGAAGGCGGCGGACAGATCCTCCGCACCGCCCTGGCGCTATCTCTGGTCACCGGCCAACCGTTCCGGATGGAGCGGATCCGGGCCGGGCGACAGAAGCCCGGCCTGCTGCGGCAGCACCTGACGGCGGTCGAAGCGGCCAAGGCGGTCGGGTGTGCGGAGGTCGCGGGGGCGCAACTCGGCTCGCAAGTCCTGGAGTTCCGACCGGGAGCGGTAACTCCAGGGAACTACCGTTTCGCCGTCGGCACCGCCGGCAGCGCCACGCTGGTTCTGCAGACCGTGCTCCCGGCGCTCTTGACCGCCAAGGGTCCGAGCACACTGACACTCGAAGGCGGGACCCATAACCCGATGGCGCCGCCGTTTGATTTCCTTGCGCGGAGCTTCCTGCCGCTGATCCAGAGCATGGGACCAAGCGTCGAACTCGAACTCAAGCGACCGGGTTTCTTCCCGGCGGGCGGCGGTCTTTTCCATGTGCGCATCGAACCGGTGAAGCGCTTGGCGGCGCTTGATCTGGGCGAGCGCGGTGCCATCCGTGGGCGGCGCGCGAGGGCGTGGTTGTCAAAGCTGCCGGCGACTATTGCCGAGCGCGAACTGGCGGTCGTCAAGGAGGCGTTGGGATGGCGAGCCGACGAATGCGGCATCGAGTTGGCCTCGCACCCGACCGGCCCCGGCAATGCGCTGGTTCTGGAAATCGAGGCGGAGAACGTGATCGGAGTCTTCACCGCGTTCGGCGCGCGCGGGCGCCCCGCTGAAGCCGTGGCGCGACAGGCGACGGAAGCGGCGGAACGCTGGCTGGAGGCTGGCGTGCCCGTGGACGAACACCTGGCCGATCAACTGCTGCTGCCGCTGGCCCTGGCGGGGGGCGGCTCGTTTCGCACGGTCGCGCCGTCATCCCACGCCACGACCAATGCCACGATTATCGAACGGTTCCTGCCATTGACCATCCGTCTTGAGCGGGAGGACGAGTCGCTGTGGCGCGCCACGGTCGACGCGCGCTGACTTGCCCGGGAATCGTCGCGGTTCTGCGTCTCTGACGGAACGATTTCGACTACTTATACCCCTGAACGTCGGTGGCAAACCCAAGGCCGCGGGCTGTCGGAGGCCGGCAATCTCGACCTGTGGCTTCGGAGGCTCGGCCACTCACCTCGGTGCGATCGCGATTGCGTCGGGGATGCCCCGTCCTCAGCGCACGCGTTTCAACGCGCGATCCAGCCGGGACAACTGGTCAACCGATCCGGGCGCCAGCGTGCCGTCCTGGTAAATGCCGACGTTGAAGGTCATCGGGGCTTGGTGTTGGTTGCACGTTTGCACGTAGCGCAGGATCGCCTCGTCACTGTAGAGCGGCGCCGGAATCGGCGTGTCGAGTCGCGTGTGCACCCAAGCCCGGTCCTCCAAACACGTCCAGCCAAACCACTGCAGGCCGTTGTCCAGGTAGCGACCCCGGGCCGGCGATTCGAGGTTCACCAATTCCCCGGCCCAGTAATCCTGGTGCGTGGTGTAAAGGTAATTCTCAGCGACCCCGGGATTGTAGGTCACCAGGCGGTCGGGATAGCCGGCCTTGCCCGCCACCGTGAACCGTTCCCACGGAAACTGGAAACCGCTCATGTCCGTGGTCACGCTGTTGTGCGGCCCGCGGGGATCGAGGGAATAGGGGCTGTCGAACCACCAGGCCTTGATCAGCTTCCGGTAACCGTTGCCCAGCCACGACACGATCTCCATGAGGTTCTCCGCCAGGCGATCCTTCTTGGCCGCATGATAGCCGACTGCCTGTTCCCACGCCGCGTCCTGCCCGCCGTTGCAGGAGTGGTTGTAGTAGAGGAGCAGGTGTTTGCCTTTGGCCGCGAGGGCTTCGGCCAGTTCCTGGATCAAGTCACGCTCGCAGGCCCGTCCTGGCAGAATCCGGTCGAGCACCGGATGCGGCGCCGGGAGCCGTTGCAGCGCGTGAGCGATGGTGAACAGGACGTAGTCAGCCCCGCTGCGATCGATCTCGGCCATGAAGCCCTTGAGGTCGAAGTCGGCGACGGCCTGGGCAAACGGCTTGGCGGGACCGGTACGAGGCACGGTCTGCGCGGTCCAGTGGATGCCGACGCCAAACCGGCAGCCGGCGAGCCAGTCGGTGTTGGCGCGGACGTAGCCGCCGGCCTCAGGGTCGATGGTTGGCGATCGTGCGTCGACGAGTCGGTTGGCCACTGGCAGGGCGGTTGCGGCCAGCATTGTTCCCACGAAACGGCGTCGGGTGGTATGGTCCATCGCGGTCACCTTCGGCTCAGTCGAATCGGCTCAAACGGGTTCTCAAGCCGCCCGAGAATACCCTTGGGTGCGGAAACTCACCAGCGCAAGTCGGCCAACCGCCTGAAGGTGGCGCCAGCGGTAGCCGCAGCCGGTTGTAAAGTCGGGCCCCGGGACGGGCAAGGGGAGGACCGCCGCCGTGCAAGAGGCATGTGGCAGGCCACCGCCCGCTGTTTTGCGTGCGGGCCACGGCCGTCGATTCCGACCCGTTAGACACCGTGGCTCCTGGAATCCGGCTCCACGCCTGGTACGGGTTGGCGAGCCAGCAACTCCTTCAAACCTGCACCCACTTCCTCGCGGGACAGGTTGCCCGCGGCGAGCGCCTCGTCGCTCAGGAGGCTGAGGCGCCGATAGAAACTCATCCCCAGATCGATCACACCTGCATGATCGGCGGCCCCGGTGGCTTCGAGCAATCGAAACAGAGCGTTCTCCGCCAGGTCAAACTCGCCGCAGCGCTCGTGGTAGAGGATCAAGGTCGCTTCCGTCCGGGCGGGCAGTTCGGCTCCCCGCATCCGGTCGAGCAATTCGCCGACCTTGGGGGCGAACTCTGGGACCTCGCAGCCCGGTTCGCGGAGTTGGATGCCCAGCACGACCTGCAACGCCTTCAACCAACAGTCACGACCCAGGTCGGGGTTGCCTTTACCAACGGCGACCTGGCCCAGGGAGTTCAGGAGGGCGGCGACCATCAGGCATTTGTCGCGAACCACAGGTGGCGGGTCTCCCAGGGCGAGGCGGGCGAGGATCTCGCCCTCGGTTAAACTGACGACTGAGTCGGTGCCCATGTTGAGGAGTTCGCGCAGGGCAAGGTCCGCACGTCGGGCAGCCGCCTCGAAGTCCTGGGCCTTGATGAACCCCGCGATCTCGGCCAGCAAGCGGACGTATCGCTTGATCCAGGCGATGAGGTAATCCTCGCGAATCATGCGGGGACAACGTAGTCGCCACGAGCGATTCGCGCGAAGGCAAAGAAGTGCAGGAGCGGGGCAAGCCATCCATCGCTCATCCCCCGACGGTAACGGGATGTTTGGTGCAGGTTGCCAGCGGTGATTGGGGCTAATCAGGATGCGATCATGCGACCACGACTACGGTTCGCAGCAGAGGCTGGGGATCCGGAGACCGAGATCTGATACTACAATCTGATACTGGTCGGCGAGTTTTGGGCCCATTCTGGTCCAAAAGCGTCCCTCAAGCGACGTGCCGAACAGCTATGCAACGTCCTCAAATACAAGTGATTCCGTCGAAGTCCCCTTGAGGCCACAATCCGGCCTTCACACCCACAACAAGTACGCCAGGGGAACCAAGCGATTCGGCTGAGGCCAGACTGGCCGAGGTCGGGGCAAGGAACAGCGAGCGGCCTTAGAACTTCACCTTCTTGGCCATCGCCAGGCTGTGCTGATTGCGAAGATGGCCGTAGACCCTCATCGCCAGCGCACCTCCGTCTTTGTGACCCAGCCACCGGCTGACCGTCGGGATGTCGACGCCGGACTCGATGCAGCGAGTGGCGAAAAGGTGGCGAAGATCGTGGTGGGTGATGCGCTGCATAGCCGCGGTTTTCGCAGCGCGGTCCATCGCCCCCTGGCACTCCT
>CAYPUR010000341.1:1048-4096 GCA_964413865.1 uncultured Verrucomicrobiota bacterium | reverse complement strand
CGGTTTTGATCGCACCACGACAGCACAGAAGTCAGGACACAAGTGGTCCCTCAGCCTCGCAGACTGTCGTCCCCCCGCACGGCCTCCTCCAGCCCGCATGTTCCCCAAGGTCTTGGCCATCGCGAACCCCGGGGACTCCAAACGATGAACCGATGCGGGTCAGATCAGTTCGAGTTGGGTCGCATCCACCTTGATGGCGGCAGCCTGGCCGATAAAGTCCAGCCGCAGCAGCGCCTCCGTCATTCCCGACCGGCTCTCGACCCAGGCGGCCATCCCTTGCAGCGGACCGGACTTGATCCGCACCTTCATGCCGGGACCGATCGTCGGGGCCAGCCGCACCTCGACGTCGGTCTCGAGGGCCTGGAGGATGTCCTCCAGTTGCGCCGCGAACTCCCTCTGGTCCGGCACAGTGAGCAAGTTGGCCACGTAATCGCTCTGATAAACCGCCTGCCGCTCGGTGGGCTCGAGCTGCAAGAAGACGTAGCCGGGAAACAGCGGCTTGTAAAAGACCACCTTCTTGCCCCGGTACTTCTTCACGCTCCGGTAACAGGGCAGCGTGGTGGATAAACCCTCACGCTCGCAATACTGCACCAGCTTCTTCTCGCACCGCGGACGCGTGTGCGCCACGAACCAGATCGGATCGCTCATGGAAGCTCCGGATTGCCCATCACCCGACGCCACCGCGCCAGTTGCCGCCGAATCTCGCGCGGGCTGGGCGCCCCAAGCAGCGCGCGCCGTCGCATCGCACGGTCCAGATTGAACACCCCAGGCGCCTTCGAGCCGAATTTCGTCGAAATCCGGCGCCATTCCCCAAGCGTCAGCTCGTTAAGCCGCTTGCCTGCCTTCTCCGCATGGGCCACCGCCGCCCCCACCAGGTGGTGCGCCTCGCGGAACGGCACGCCTTGACGCACCAGGTCATCGGCCACATCGGTCGCCAGAAGCTGCGGATCCTCCGCCGCGGCGCGGCACGCCCCGGCGTGGATCGTGGTGTCCGACAACATGCCAGCCATCAGCCGCAAACAGGCCCGGACCGTGTCCGCCGTGTCGAACAACCGCTCCTTGTCCTCCTGCAAATCCCGATTGTACGTCAAAGGCAATCCCTTCAAGAGCGTCAAGAGCGACATCAAATTGCCAATCACCCGCCCGCTCTTGCCGCGCGTGAGTTCAGCCACATCCGGGTTCTTCTTCTGTGGCATCAGCGACGACCCGGTGGTGTAGGCGTCGCCGATCCGGATGAACCCAAACTCGGCGCTCGCCCACAGGATCATGTCCTCCGCCAACCGGCTCAAGTGAACGGCAACCAGCGCGCAAATCGCGCAAAACTCGATCACAAAATCGCGGTCGCTCACCGCATCCATCGAGTTTTCCGTGAGCCGCGGACGCCCGCGGCCATCGACGAATCCGAGCTGCCGGGCCACGAAGGCCCGGTCGAGGGGCAGGGTGCTGCCCGCCAAGGCCCCGCTCCCCAGCGGACACACCCCCAGCCGGTCGCAACTGTCTCCCAACCGGTCATGATCCCGGTCGAACATCTCGACGTAAGCCAGCGCGTGATGCGCGAAGAAGACCGGCTGCGCCCGCTGCAGATGAGTGTAGCCGGGCATGACAACCGCGACATTTGCCTCGGCCAGGGCAACGAGCGCTTTCTGCAACGAGCGCAGATCCTGTCCCGCGGCAATGGTCTCGTCACGCAGCCAGAGCCGCAGGTCCAGCGCGATCTGGTCGTTTCGCGATCGCCCAGTGTGCAGCTTCGCCCCCGCCGCCACGCGGCGCGTCAGCTCCGCTTCGATGTTCATATGCACATCCTCGAGCTCCGGGCGCCAGCGGAATGTGCCTGCGGCGATCTCGCGTCCGATCGCCGTCAAGCCGCCCAGAATGGACTTCAATTCAGACCGGGTCAGCAGCCCGGCGCGGCGCAACATCGCCGCATGGGCCATCGACCCGGCGATGTCATGGCGCCAAAGCCGCCAATCGAACGAAACGGACTCCGAAAACGCGGCCACCTCGGCCGCCGGCCCGCGTGCGAACCGGCCCGACCGGGCTACCGCCGACGATATCTTTCTCATGAACGAAAGCGGAATATTGGCTTCACCCGCCCGGGAAGTCACGTCTCTTACCGCGGGCTTTCGACCGGCCTGCGTTCCGCGTGAGGTTGCCATGCGATTGGTGAATCACGCCTCGGAACTTGTCCACCGGATCTACCAACGAGAGCGCGTCGAGGATGTGGTTAAGTGGCGGGACGCCGTGCGCTTCCCGGGGTAGCGCGTATGGCTGCCATGCTCGGGCGGGCCTCGACGGAAACAACCATTGCTTACGGTCTCCCTGAAGTGCCGAGAGCGGTCGAGGTTTACACGAATCCATAGCTCTGTTACTGACAGTGCATGAACGCGTGCGGATTGACTGGGAAGGAAGTGGCAAGCCTGCCCGAAACCCTGCCGCGGGGAGTCCAGGGCTTCGCGGGCGCCTTCCGCCTGAAGAATGCGGAAGAGCGTTTCAACGGCCTGCTTCTGCGTCGCTACCTCGCGGCCTGGCTCGTGATCCTCCCCGCGTGCGTGCGGTGCTGCGTCGGGACCGCGGCTGAAGTCCGCACCGAGGCGAATGTCCCAGTCGAAGTTTCCTTCACGGCGCAACGTTCCCACGCCGGCCTGCCAAACGAGGTAGTGCTCGACGTTGTCTTCAACGAACCGGATGGAACCACGCGCCGAGTGCCGGCCTTCTGGCTCGGCGGCTCTGACTGGAAAGTGCGCTATGCCTCGGCGACTCCCGGCGTCCATCGCTGGCGCAGCGAGTGCGTCGACCAGCAGGACGCGGGCTTGCACGGGTTGACGGGCACAGTGGAGGTCGTGCCTTATGTTGGCGACAATCCCTTGTTCAAACACGGGCCGGTTCGCATTGCGGCGGATCGGCGGCACTTCATGCACGCGGACGGCACGCCCTTCTTCTGGCTGGGCGACACGTGGTGGATGGGACTCACGAAGCGGCTCGAATGGCCGGGCGACTTTCACACGCTCGCGGGGGACCGGCGGGGGAAGGGCGTCAACGTGGGGCAGA
>CAYPUR010000341.1:363-1038 GCA_964413865.1 uncultured Verrucomicrobiota bacterium | reverse complement strand
GGCGGGGTTTCCGTGGGAGACGAATTACGCGCGGTTGCGGCCGGAGTATTTCAACGCCGCCGATCGGCGCATCGCGTATCTGGCCGAACAGGGCTTGGTGCCCTGCATCGTCGGCGCATGGGGCTATCATTTGCCGTGGCTCGGGGCCGAGAAAATGCGGCGGCACTGGCGGGAGATCATCGCGCGTTGGGGCGCCTGGCCGGTGGTGTGGTGCGCTGCGGGCGAGACGACGATGCCCTTCTACCTCTCGTCCACAAAAGCCGCCGACACAGAGCGGCAACAATGCGAGTGGACGGATATCATCCGCTTCATCCACGCAACGGACCCGTTCGGGCGGCTGGTGACCTGCCATCCTTCGCAAACCGCACGGGCCTCGGTCACCGACCCCTCGGTGCTCGATTTCGACATGCAACAGACCGGCCACGGCTCGCCGGCTTGGAAGCATGCCCTTCTCGCGCGACAGGGCTGGGAAGTCAAACCAGTGATGCCGACCATCAGCGGCGAAGCGCGGTACGAAGCCCTGGAGATCAGACCCACGCTCACTGCGCGCGAGGTGCGCGAGGCGTTCTGGGCGCACCTGATCAGCAGTGGCTGCGCCGGCCACACCTACGGTGCAAACGGCATTTGGCAGGTGAACCGACGCGGACAACCGTACGGTCCTTCCCCCGGCGGCAA
>CAYPUR010000341.1:0-353 GCA_964413865.1 uncultured Verrucomicrobiota bacterium | reverse complement strand
CTGGGACGATGCGATGCGCCTGCCCGGCTCCGAGCAACTGAGCCTGGCAAGAGGGTTCCTTGCTGCGCTGCCTTGGTCACAATTCGTTCCCCAACCGGACAGCGCTGCGTGGGCAGAACCGGAGAAGGCGCCCGCCCCGGGCGACTTGATCGGCGCACCGAAAGGCGCTGCAAGAGCAGGGGCCTCCGGGGACGACACGAGCGCGCCGTACACCTGCGGCATCGGCGACCGGTTGCGGCTTGTGTATGTGCTGGAGCCGCGCGCGGTGTCGGTGTGCGCGCTGCGCTCGTCAGCACGCTATCGCCTGACGCTTTTCGATCCTGTGACTGGCCAGCGCGCTCCCACCGCACCGG
>CAYPUR010000340.1:0-4098 GCA_964413865.1 uncultured Verrucomicrobiota bacterium | reverse complement strand
CCACTGGTGAGATTTCCGGGTTAGGAGTGTTCCGCCAGAGGCGCGGAGACATGGCGGAGTCTGTGCCGTTTGCAGCACTGATCACCGGAACCTGAATCGATGAACATGGAAACAGGCATCCTGGCCGCCGTCCTTCTGCTCTGGGCCCTGGGCTTTCTTTTGTTGCCGCGCCTGCGTCGGCCTGTCGCGACAGGCGCGCCCGCCACACCCCAGCCGGTCAGCGTCATCGTCCCGGCCCGGAACGAGGAGCGGAACCTCCCGGCACTGTTGCGGTCGCTTGCGGAGCAATCGGTGAAACCGCGGGAGATCGTTGTGGTGGACGATGGCTCGAGCGACCGCACCGCGGACATCGCGCGCCAATGCGGGGCGACGGTGATCGCTTCGCAACCGTTGCCCGACGGGTGGCGCGGCAAGACATGGGCGTGCCACCAGGGCGCCCGGGCCGCGGCGGGTCCGTTCCTTCTGTTCGTGGACGCGGACGCCTGGTTCGAGCCGAACGGGCTGTCCCGCGTGCTGAGCAACTACAGCGGCGGCGCCTTTTCGGTCGGGCCGTATCATGCCGTCCAGAGACTTTGGGAAGACCTCTCGCTTTTCTTCAACTTCAACATGACTGTCGGGACGGTGCCTGATGGACTCTTCGGCCAGATGCTGCTGGCAGATCTCGAAAGCTACTGGCGGGTCGGCGGGCACGAGGCCGTGAAGGGGCGGATTCTCGAGAACTTCTGGCTGGCGGGGCGGTTTCGCGCCGCGGGCATTCCGGTGCGAAGCGCGACCGGTCGTGGCGCGTTTTCGTTTCGGATGTACCCGCATGGATTGGGGGACCTGATCGAAGGCTGGACCAAGGGGTTCGCGTCGGGAGCCGGGCAGACGCCACGCGGGGTGCTGATCCTGGTTGTCGCCTGGATGATCGGCCTGGTCTTTGCGCCGATGGGCTGGGCGGTGATGGACCACGGGCTGTTGTGGGGGCCGGCTTACCTTGCCTGCGCGGCGCAGGTGGCTTGGTTCAGCCGGCAGATTGGCTCGTTTCGCTGGCTGACCGCGCTGCTGTACCCGTTGCCGCTGCTCTTCTTCTTCGTTGTCTTTGCCCGGTCCGCACTGCGCTCGGGCAAACAGGTCAGTTGGAAAGGACGCCAGATCCGTGCCGATTGAACTGCCGATCGGCTGGGTAATCGCGCTGAACGTGGCTGGTTGGCCCGCGATTCAGGTCGGGCTCGCCTGGGCCTTCACCCGCATGCCCGCCGCCTGGTTCAATCCTCGAGAGGCGCGCGGATGGGAGCAGGGCGGGCGCCTCTACGAACGGGTCTTTGCCGTCAAACGGTGGAAAGACCGGTTGCCGGACGGGGCGCGCTGGTTCAGCGGCGGCTTCGCCAAGGGCACACTGCGCGGCGCGGATCCCGGTCATTTGCGTCGTTTTGTGCGCGAAACATGGCGGGGTGAACTCTGTCACTGGGCGGCGCTGGCCTTTGTGCCGCTTTTTTTCCTCTGGAATCCGTGGTGGGCGGATCTCGTCATTGTGGCGTATGCCGCGGCGGCCAACGTGCCGTGCATTGTGGCGCAGCGCTACAACCGGGCCCGCTTCCAGCGAGCGCTTGCCCGGAAACCGCATGCCGGGCCGTGAAGTCAATCAAGGCATCGCCTGCGGCGTGGCTTCAAGCCGTCTTTCTCTCTTTGAGAATCATGAAGAACGTGTTGGCTTCCTCATCCTGGGGATTGGCCAGGAGGCGCTGCCTCATGCGCAGCTTCTCGATCTCCGTCACGTCCTCCTGCTCGGCCACATAGTAAATCGGTTTGCCGCGCTCGCCGTAGATGGCGTAGGAATACCAGTTCATGACGAAGGGCTCCCCGTTCTTGCGGTAGTTCCAGGTCTGTCCGTGAAACACCTGGCGGTTGAGCAGCTTCTGCTTGAGCCCCCCCAGCACGGCGCGATCCGTGCGTTTGCCTTGCAGCATGCGCGGCGTCTTGCCGCTCAATTCGTCCCGCCCGTAGCCGGTCATCTTCAGCCAGGCCCGGTTGACATAGATGATGCGGGGTCCGGACGGGGGCTCGAGTTCGGCGTCCGTGACCATGATGCCGCGCCGCAGGTTTTCGAGAACGATCAGCCAGTCGAATTTCAGTTGCATAGGAGGTGATTGCCGCACATGCAAGGCCAGTCTGGCCCACGGGTCGACGATGGCAAGTTCGAAGCGCGCCTCCAACCCGGCCCGGGCGACCCGGCCTGGCGGACGCTCACGCCGCCCCGGGCGGGATCCGGAGTTCTGGTGCTCCCTCGCCCGTGTCATTCGAAGGTCGGGACATTCTCGACCTGGCGGACGCGCCAGCGACCGTCCCACTTCACCAGGGCGAAGCGGATTTCGATCACGTGCAGTTCCGGGTCACCCGACACCTGCGCCTGCGCCGTCGCTTCGATCACCGCCGAGGCCGGTCCGAGCTCGACGGTCTGAGGATCCAGAAACCGGACCTTCACCTGGCGGGTCGGGCCTTTCGCCGCCGCGATCGTCTGAATCAGTTCCGCGCGATCGCTGATGGCGATGTCCGGAGCGCCCGGAACGGCCACCTGGATCTGAAACCCGGGTGCAAAGTGGTCGGCGACCCGATTGGCCGCCGCAAGGTCCGCGAAGGTTCTACCCTGCGCGGGGGCGCTGACGTCCTCAGCCAGGCTTGTCAGAAGCCTGAGAATGCGCTTCTGGTCGGACGGCAGGCAGCCGCGCAGGGCGGCGAACGCGGCGCCGCCCAGCGCCAGCACGAGGAGGAGCTTGCCCCATTTCATGACCAGGTCACCACAGGGTACTGCCGACGATGCGGCTTCTTTTGATTACGCCGCCCCAGTGCAGTTCTTTCGGCATCGTGCGATTGTCCCCCATCACGAAGTAATCCTCGGGACCCAAAGTGCGCCGCTCGATTTCCCAAGGTTCGGCTTCCCTCAGATACGGCTCATCGAGCCACTGTCCGTTGATCCACACCTCTCCACGCTGCACCTCGACCGACTCGCCTGGCAAGGCGATGATGCGTTTTAAGTACATGATGCTCGTGCCGGTTGTTCGGATCGCGACGATCTCGCCGCGGCGGGGCTCGCGCCACAGGTACGGAACCCGGTTGACGAGGTTGACCGAGCCGTTGCGCAGGGTCGGTTCCATGCTGATCCCATTGACCCGGACCGGAAGGAGCACGTGCCGGAAGACCAGCCAGCATCCCAAGCCCAGGAGCAGAGCGCGCACCAGGGTGACCTTGGGGTTCTTTCCCACGATCATCCGCTGCCACAGCGGGACGGAAGAGACTGGACCGGACGCCGGATCGCGCATGGCGCTTGTCATAGCAGAATCCGTGCGATGAAGGCGAACCACGAATCACACGAATGACACGAATCGGAAGGGAAACATCATTCGAGTGATTGGTGTGATTCGCCGTCCTCCCCTTTCCCGGGTTGCAGGCGGCGCTTCGCGCCCAGCCGCGCTCCCACAGACGACGCGTCGATGCGCTGCCTGACTTTCGGCTTGCGAAGAGGCCGTCCAAATGGCTAGGCTTTGCCACTTTTATGGCAGCCATTGGCCGATTTCAGAAGGGCGACGAGGTGTTTTATGCCAAGGTCGTCGACGGCGAGCTGTACCGACTGCTCGGCGACGTTTTCGGGTCGCCGTCCTTCGAGAAGAAACCGGTATCGCCCAAAGGGGTGAAGACGCTTGTGCCGGTTGTTCCCTCGAAAGTGATGGCGGTGGGGCTGAACTATGCCGATCATGCGCGGGAGAGCGGCAAACCGCTGCCCAAGGAGCCGCTGTTCTGGCTCAAGGCCCCGACTTCGCTCATTGCGGATGGCGCCAAGATCGAGATTCCATTCCCGTCGCATCGGGTCGATTTCGAGGCCGAGCTGGCGATTGTGATCGGGCGGCGTGTGCGCAACGTCACGCCCGCGGCGGCGGCCCGGTATATTTTCGGCTACACGGCGGCGCAGGACATCAGCGACCGGACGATTCAGAACGCCGAGAGCCAGTGGGCGCGCTGCAAGTCGTTCGACACCTTCACCCCGGTCGGCCCGTATGTGGAGACGAAGATCGATCCGCACGATTTGACTATTCAGCTCTTTCAGAACGGGCAGTTGCGGCA
>CAYPUR010000339.1:0-4106 GCA_964413865.1 uncultured Verrucomicrobiota bacterium | reverse complement strand
CGGAATGTGCTCGGCCCGATAGTCGTAAGCGAACAGGCGCAGTCCCAGCCGATCGAGCATCGCCGCGCGCTCGGCCGGGCCCCGCTTGAGGGCGTCGAAAGGCACGATGCACCACGCAACGAGATTCGTGCGGGCGAAGAGTTGGTAATCCTGGGCCAAGACAGCGAAGGCGCCCATCCAGAGCCCAAGGAGACCCAGACGCCAGCTTCGGAGAGGATTCATCGGCAATTTCAAGCGGTCGCGGGCGCCGGCGCGGTCAGCCCGGGCGGAAGCTTCGGCGGGACCGGCTTGGGGACCTCGGGCAGCGGTGTGGCCGCCTGCGCCCCGGTGGGAGGCCCGGTCTGAGGCGCGGGAGGCGGCGGTGTGAGGCGCCCCGTGCGGATGATTTCCTCCACCTGGGCGCCTTCGAGGGTTTCGTATTCGAGCAGGGAGTTGGCGATCAACTCGAGCTTGTCGCGGTTGCTGTGAATGACCTCGCGGGCCCGCTCGTAGCACTCGTTGGTGATCCGTTTCACTTCGGCATCAATGTCGCGGGCCGTTTCCTCGCTGTAATCCTTGCCCCGCACCATGTCGCGTCCGAGGAAGATGTACTCGTTATCGTCGCCGTACTGGACCATCCCCAGTTTCTCGCTCATGCCGAAACTGCAGACCATCGACCGTGCCATTTGGGTGGCTTGCTGGATGTCGCCCGCCGCCCCGGTCGAGAAGTCGCCCGAGATGATCTCCTCGGCGATGCGCCCGCCCATCGTGACCGTGATCAAATCGAGCAACTCCTTGCGGCCGCGGTTGAGGATGTCGTCTTTCGGGAGGTACATCGTCGCGCCGAGCGCCTGGCCGCGCGGGATGATGGTCACCTTGTGCAAAGGGTGCGTGTGTTCGAGCAGCACGTTCACGAGGGCGTGTCCGGCCTCGTGCCACGCGGTAAACCGCTTCTGTTCCTCGGTCATCGCCAGGCTGCGCCGCTCGCGTCCCCAGCGCACCTTGTCGCGCGCCTCCTCCAACTCGACCAGAGTAATCGCCTTTTTGTTGAAACGCGCCGCCAGCAAGGCCGCCTCGTTCAACAGATTCGCCAGTTCAGCGCCCGAGAACCCCGGCGTGCCGCGCGCAATGACCGACAGATCCACACCCGGCGCCAGTTTCACGTTCTTGGCGTGCACTTTCAGAATCGCTTCGCGCCCCCGCACATCCGGCAGATTCACCGTGATCTGCCGGTCGAAACGCCCAGGCCGCAACAGCGCCGGATCGAGAACGTCCGGACGGTTCGTGGCCGCGATGATGATAATGCCGTCGGTGGTATCGAATCCGTCCATCTCGACCAGGAGCGCGTTGAGTGTCTGCTCCCGCTCGTCATTCCCGCCGCCCAAACCGTGCCCACGGCTCCGGCCCACGGCGTCGATCTCGTCGATGAAAACCAGGCAGGGCGTGTTCTTGCGGGCCTGTTCGAACATGTCGCGCACACGGCTCGCTCCCACACCCACGAACATCTCGACAAAATCCGATCCGCTGATGCTGAAGAACGAGGCGTCCGCCTCGCCGGCAATCGCTCGCGCCAGCAGCGTCTTGCCCGTGCCCGGCGGCCCCACCATCAGGATGCCTTTGGGAATGCGGCCCCCGAGCTTCTGAAACTTCTTCGGGTCCTTCAGGAATTCAACCAGTTCGGACACCTCATCCTTCGCCTCCTCGATGCCCGCCACATCCTTGAACGTGGTCCGGTTCTTCTCCTTGTTCAGCAGCCGCGCCTTGCTCTTGCCGAAACTGAGCGCCCCCTTCCCTGCCATCTTGATCTGCCGGATGAGAAAGAAGTAAACCAGCGCGGCGATCAGGACAAATGGGAGAATGCCGTAAAACAAGTTCACCAACATGGTGTTCGGTTCCCCCACCTTGAACTTGCCCGTGCGCAACAACTGGTCTTCGAGAGCCTCCGACAGGCGCGTCTCCACCTTGAACGGCACAGGGTCGGCCGTCTTGCTTTCCCCGGAATCGACGTACTTACCGGTGATCTCGCGCCGCAACGATTGCGGATTGTAATAGATGGTCGCTTCCTGAATCAGATCGTTCTCGACCAGGTTCAGAAACTCGAGGTGATTCAGTTCCCTGAACCGCGATTCCGTGCGGTCTTTGAAGAAAACCAACAGCGGTATCAACGTCAGAATCGCCAGCCAAAGAAGCCACGTCCGCGGAGGAACGCGCGGCTCATGCCCGCGTTTCTCCTTCGAACCCGGCTCGTTGCGCTTGTCGTCGCTCACATCGTCGCTCTTCAATGCGACCTAGCCTAGCATTGGCCTCTTGCCACTGCAACCGTTTGACGCGCCGGTCAGCCCTCCCGGCTCCAACGCCATTCGAGCCACCTATGGGTCTGCGGCCTGATTTTGAACCTCTCGGCCATCCGCAGCCCCTCCACCCAGAAAAGCTCCCCCTCCGCCGTCAGCGCAATCGCCCGCCGATGCCTGTCGGTTCGAGGCACGCCCGCGTTGACAAACAAATCCTGCAGCTTCACACGGGCTTCCTGCCCGATCGGACAGAACCGGTCGCCCGGCTGCCAGTGCCGCAGCACAATGTCCGTCCCCACCCGATCCGCGTCGAAACACTCCCGCTGCGGGCGCCGGGCCACTCTCTCCCTGCCGCGCCGCGTCACGATCCGCCACGCCACCGTCATTCCGCCAAAAACAAGACTGCCCGAATCCCCGTCCAGTCGCACCGAAAGCCGTTCCCCGCGAAACCGCACCCCGGCAGTCCTTTCGACTCCAACGTCCCCCCGGACATCGCTCCGGACAGTCAAGCCCGGGCCGACCATCCGGGACACGCCCGGCTCCGTTCGAAGAGCCTCCACCAAATCAAACTCCGGCTCGATGCCGGACTTGATCAACTGCTGGACCAACACGCGCCTTTGGACAGCCACGTGCAGCGTGCCGAACGCCATCCGGCGCCGCGCTCGCCGCCACCTGCGGGCCAGGTCGTTGACCAGATCGGCCTCGGCGCCAACAAGCGCCGCCGTTCTGGCCACCACGGCCGCCAACCCGCGGCCGACACGCCGCCTCAGCTTCGGAACGATCTCGACCCGAAGCCAGTTCCGGCTCATGTCGACGCACGCATTGGTCCGATCTTCGCGCCAGGACACACCAGCATGCGCAGCCCACTGGCGCAACGCCGCTCGTGTCTGACCCAAGAGAGGGCGAACCAGTTGGATCGCGGGATTCGCGGGCGACGGCCCAAGCCATTTGATGCCCGCCAGGCCTTCCCCGCCCGCCCCCCGCAGCAGGCGCAACAGGACAGTCTCAACCTGGTCATCGGCATGCTGGCCAAGGGCGACTTTCGAGGAACCCGACTGCGCAGCCACCTCGGCCAGAAACCGGTGCCGTGCCTGGCGTGCCGCCATTTCGATCGAGATCCCCGGCTGACGCTTCCGCAGCCCACTGTCGGCCCACCCCACCACACACGGCCACCCCAGGCGCCATGCGCTGCCGCGGACCAGCGCCTCGTCCCGGTCCGCCTCCCGTCCGCGGAGCCCGTGATTGAAGTGCGCAACGATCAAGGACCACTCGGAATCGAACGCCAGTTCATCGAGCAACCGCAACAACACCATCGAATCGAGTCCGCCCGAGACCGCCACCACAACGCGCTCTCCACGCTCGAACAGACAGCGCGTCAGGATGGCCGTTCGGACTTCAGCACGCAGGTCAGGCATAGCAAAAACACCAGACCTCACCAAGCATTGCAGTGCAATCGCCCCAGGTCCGCGCAGCGAGACTGGACCTTCGATTCTGCTGGGGTTGAGGCAGACTGGATGACGCTGTCACGAATAGACGAGGAACAGGACCAGATTGAGCACAACAACGGCGATCACCACGCCCCAAAGGAGGCGTTTGGCGGACTTTGCATCCTCCGGGCGGCTCATCCGGTACTGGCCGGGTCTAGAATCCTTGACCGGTGAAACATGTTATAGACAAGTCAAGTTCCCCTGCTGCGCTAGAGGGATCAAGGATTCTAACCCGGATTTCTCACCACCGGGAAGATGACAACGAAATCCGGGCTGTGGCAAAACCGCGTCGGGACAGGGGAAAACCAGGGTCTGGTCGAGCGGGAACACGGAGTCGCAAACCGACACC
>CAYPUR010000338.1:0-4119 GCA_964413865.1 uncultured Verrucomicrobiota bacterium | reverse complement strand
CGAACATCCCCCGTCCCCGATGACCGGTGAGCCACTGAAGGAGGCGAATGATCGAACGTTCTGGTCGCACGTCTTCTTCTCGTGTGAGGGCGAGGACATTGCCGTGCTCTCCCAGCGTGATCGTCGGAGCTGGGCGTGTACGAGGATTCAATAACCTCGGTTGCGGCTTTGCTGCGCTGCGTTCTTTGTGGTTGATTCCGCCTCGGTCAGGAGCGACAAGGTCGCATGGACCGAACCGCCGCCCAGCGCTTCCGCTGCGGATGCGCCGGGCTGCTCGGAGGGCCGACCGCGTCGTGAAAGTTCAAATCATGCCTCGTGTTCGTCACTCTCATGGGTGGCTTCTACGCGTTCGACGGCTTCGACCAACCTGCCGTCGTGCAGGAAGATTATCGCAGCCCGCGACGCATGGCCCGCGCTTGGATTGTCACCGTCATCATGTTCGTTGCCGGAGCAGTCATGACGCTGTGGGGCAACGCCATCGCGCAGCATATCGATTGGGACATTCCCGATGGGCTGTATCCCATCATCGGAGTGTTGCTGCTCATCGCCGGTTTTGTTTGGATGTTGATGGTCCGAGTGAATCTATGAAAACAGTCGTCGTTCTTGTCTTGACAATTGCTGCTTACACCGCTTCTGCGGGCGAGCGGTTTGTGAGCACAATCGGCACGGTGCAACGGGAGATCCCCGCCGACAGGCTGGCGATGACGCTCGATGTGGCAGCGACTGAGAAGACCATCGAAGCGAGCGTTGTGAGTCTCGATCGCCTCCTGGAGGAATTTAGCACGCAGATGGCCACGCTCAACTATCCTGCCACAGCCGTCAGCGTGAAGGAACGTAAGACCGAGAAGGCATGGGAGTGGCAAGGCGAAAAGCGGGTGCTGCTCGGCTATTCTTCGTCGGCCATGCTTTCGCTCCACTTGCTCAGCCTCACCAACTACGGCAAGCTCCTCACTTACATCGGCACCCATGAAGAGTATGACATTCGATGGATGCGCATGAGCGGTTCAGCGGAAGGCCTGGTGCGCAGGAACGCCATCGGGGAAGCTCTGCAGGCTGCGCGCACAAAAGCCGCACTGTTGGCGGAGGAAGGTGGAGCCGTGTTGGGCGGACTTCTCGAGGTGACGGAAGAGGAGGTCGAGTTGCCGGAGTCCGGCAACACTGCCCGCTATCGCAATGCGCGCGATCCGCATGAGGGAACCGCCGCCTACCCGATCGAGATCCTCGTCCGGGTGAGGGCGAAATTCCAACTCAATGACAAGTAGGCGCACGCTCGCGATGGGCCGAACGAGGAGGAACACGGACAGCCCGGTCAACGACAATTATTCTTCATGGGTCGTGAATTCTAATTGTCGTCAGAGGACCATTCTGACCAGGCAGCGAGGGTTATGTCACGCGAGGCTACTTCCGGTAGATCACCGCCTGCGAAACCGCCACCGTGCTGCCTTTGGACCGCGCATCCTTGGCGTCCGTGGTCACAAGCTCGAGCGTGTGCGGCCCCGGCTTCAGCCCATAGGTGTGCCACAGCGCGTTGTCGTGCGTCCGCTCGACGATGTACGCGTCGAGAACGCCGACCTTCTTGCCGTCCAGGTGAACCTCCGCGCGCCCGCCGTCCTGATCAAGCCGGCCCACCAGCGCCACGGCGATCCCCTCGAACTTGAGTGTCGCCCGGTTGTCCGCGGCTTGGCTGACCTTGGCCCCCTTGTCATCGGTCCAGACGCCGATCCAGGTCCAGGCTGTGTCGTTGGCCTCGATCCGCTGATAAGGCACGCCGGGATTCCATTGCTCGAGCCTCGGGGCGCGGGGTTTCTGGGCGGGCACGATCACCTCAGTCTCCGTGACTTTCCCGCCGGCCTGACGGATGACTTGGAGCGCCCGCGTCTCGGTGGATTTCACGATGTCGTTGAAGGAATAGTCGGTGAACTGGAATGTCTTGTCGGCCAGCGCGGGGATGCCGGCCTTGAACGGCTCGGGAATGCGGGTGTAACCGAGCATCACGCCCAGGACACCGGCGGCACTCGATGGGTTGCAGTCCGAGTCCTGGCCGCAACGGGTCGAGATTTCCATGGTCTTCTCGAAATCGCCGCCGCCAAAGAGCAGGCCAAAGGCGATATGGGCGCCGTTGAGTTTGGCGTCGATGTTGAAAGGCGCCAGCGCGCCGTCCGGACAGGGGTCGTCCTTGTCCCACGTGTCCTGGACCAACTGCCAGACCTTGCGCCAGTCGTTCGGGTGCTGCGCCGACCAGTCGAGCAAGTTGCGGATGAGGCGTCCGTACTCGCTCCGGGCCGGGATGCAGGCGAGGCCGGCCTCGACCACGCGGCGCGGGTCGGTCTCGAAATAGGCAGCGGCGTACATGCCACAAACGAACATCCCGCCATAAAGGCCGTCGCCGTAATTCATCACACGCCCCACGCGGTCGCAGTACGTGTTCGAGGCCCGCGGCAGTCCGGGACACATCAGGCCGATGAAATCCGCCTCGATCTGGAAGTCGATGTCATTGGCGTGAAGATTGTGTTTCGGATGGCCGGAACGGGGGGCTTTGATGCCTCGATTGAGGGCGCGTCGCGCCGCGGCATTGGCGTGCCACAGATGGTATTGCGAGACCTTGAACGCCTCGCCGTATTGGGCGCTGGTCGCTTCGAGTCCGACGGTGTCCATCACCTTCGCAAACGTCATCTCGACGTAAAGATCGTCCTGATCGATCGCGTTCGCGATGCGGTCCGGCGACCACGTCAGGTCCCACTCGCCGATCTTGCCGTTTGACTTGAACTCGGTCGGCGCGCCGTACGAGACGCCGATCATTTGCCCCGCCCAACCGCCGCGGATCTTGTCTTCGAGCGCGGCGCGGGTGAGGTGGCGCGCCGGCGCGGCAGCCGTGACGGGAGGTGCGGACAGGGCCAACACGAGGCAACACAGAATCAGGGAAAGGAGCGGCAAACGCACGGTGTTCATGGACGCCGATGGTGCCGACGCCCGCCGGCGCTGTCGAGTCCGGGCTAGCCCGGATCGATATCAGGCTTCGCGCCAAACCGGATCCGGGCTAACCCGCACAGCAGACATCATGCGAAATCCGATCGCCTGTGCACTGACGGGGTGTGATAGATGCGGGCCAGGCCGGGTATTCCTCAGGCCGGCTGGTTTTCGGATGGCAGCCATTCTCATGGCTCCAATTCATCGTAGCGGATGCTCGAACCGCCGCGAGGTGGCATACACATGAGCGTCTCGCGGGCGGATGCCGTCGCTCAGACTCCGGCGCTCGATCACCTGTTCCTCGGCAAAATAGAGCCGGATGATCGTGCATGCGCTGAACGATCTCCGCCAACCGCTGCTTTCGACTCGCGGTGTCACGGCTGAGGTCCAGCGCGCTGCCCAGGTTGATCCACGCCTTCGCGCCGGCGCGCTGCACGCGCTCCAGTGCGTCCGTCTCAGGGGCGCATTGGATGAGGTTGAATCCCGCCTCGACGGCTTCCTCGAGCACCGCGTCATCCTCTGGATTCTCATAGAGGCCCAAAATGAAACGCGGTTGACCGTCCACGATGAGGAAGTGCTCGCGATTCATGAGTGGACTGGAACCCGCCAGCAGCGAAACGGTGGAATGGCAGAGCAAGCCGGCGAGTGAGACCGAGGATGGCAGGATTCTACGCAGATGCGTTTTCCCTGACAACCGGTCGCGTCGTTTTACCGCGCCCGGATCCGGATGTTGCCGGCGCTCGTGCGCAGCTTGAGCAGCTTGCCACCTTCGCCCAGTCGTCCCTCGAGGCTGCTGCGCTGGGTCTTGCCCTGGACGGCGACCGGCAGGTCGCAACTGACTGTGCCGGCGCTCGTCTTGGCATCCACGTTGGCCGACACGCCCGAAGGCAGGCTGAGTTCGATGCTCCCGCCGGAGGTCTCGAACCGGCAATCCTCCTCCGGGCTCCCCGCGAGAGCCGCGCGGATGCTCCCGCCGGAAGTCGAGGCGTCGGTGCGTCCGCCGGCCTCGTCGATGCGGATGCTGCCGCCCGAGGTGTGGGCGCGGGCGGCGCCGCGCATGCGGCCCAGGTTGATCGATCCGCCTGATGTTTGGACATCGACGTGTTGTTGGTGTTGACAATGCGGGGGAGGGACATTGACTTTGGGGGCATG
>CAYPUR010000337.1:2336-4159 GCA_964413865.1 uncultured Verrucomicrobiota bacterium | reverse complement strand
AATAATCGAGTGTGGGTACGGCTATACGTGTTCGAAATTCCTCGATGGCACTAGCAGCTCCTAGACACATCAGATAATGACCAACCGTTTGCCGAGGCCCCGGATAGCTTACTCGCACTGTTACCTGTTTGACGTCCAGCCTCGCTGACCAGTCAACATCGAGAACAACATCAACGTAGTAACGGCTACCCAACTGATGGACGTACGGGCGCAAGGCCGGAACGGAAACAGGATATACTTGACCGGGGCTGAACGATCTAGCAACCAAGAGGTCGCCAACGTACATGTCTGCGCGTTCCCCAGCCCCGCTCACCAGAATCTCAAAGCGCTCCAACTCCACAGAGCCAGCTAGGACCGTAGGGGGTGGAATGAAGAACCTATAGACTGGCTTGGACTGACTCACGCCAGCGCCCAGGATGATGCCTGAAACGTAGGCGGAGTCGTATTCACGGGCGTTTTTTCCGTCTCTCCATTCGGATACCGCATCTCCCGTCTTCTTCAATTCGAGCACTTCGGCCCCTTTTGGGCAGATGGGTGCGAGAAATGTGCAGAGGGCGAACATCGCGTAACTTCGTCGGATGTAGGTTGATAGTGTCATGGCATTTTGCATGGTGGAGCGACGAATAGGGGTTATCACACGGCGTTTCAGAGTGGGTTGCAGCAGTTCAGTTGGTCCTGGTGACTCACGACTTCGCGACGAGAGCGTGGCTGTCCGCTCCCGTGTCAGTTGCAGGTGCGCAGGAGGGACTGGATTTCGGCGTGGGGCCCAGATAACTCGTGTCTTGCGGCATCTCATGATATGCCCCGGTTTATGTTTGAGTCTCTTCGCCATCACGCATTCGTTTCTCCTGGACCTGAAGGGATTTCCGGGGTCACGAAATCCAGCAATCCGCCGTGCCACATTTGCTTTTCACCTTGCTTTACGACGGCGGGTTCTGTTTCCTGCAAAAGCGTGCGAAGTCAACGGGCGAGGGTTAGCGGGGAGAGCGAGGGGACGTTTCCCTCGAGCCATTGGTCATCGATTTCTTTGGCGGCGCGGCCCGAGGAGATGGGGGGAGACGGCGCCTTGAACCGGCTGCTGATCAGGTATTACGCGCCGTTGCTCGCCCACCTCGAATGCAGTTTCACGTTGTCGAGGGAAGCGGCCGAGGACGTGCTCCAGGACTTCATGGTCCGGAAGATTCTCGAGGGGCGCCTTTTGGGCCGGGCTGACCGCTCGCGCGGTCGTTTCCGGACCTTTTTGCTCAATGTCCTGGACAATTTCGCGAAGGATGTTCACCGGGCGCGAAAGCGGGCTGGGCGCGAGCCGTCGGGCGGCTTGGTGTCGCTCGATGACAATCTGCGGGAAGCGGAACGGGGCGTTTCGCGCCGGGACGGCGGCCCGTTCGATCGGTTGTGGGCGCTGACGGTGATCGAGGAGGCCGAGAACGACACGCGGCGGTTTTACGAGGCCAAGAAGCGCCTCGATACGTGGGGCGTTTTTTACGAAGGCTGGTTCCTCCCGACCCGGGACGGCGTCGAGCGTCCGACGGACGAGGAACTGGCTCGGCGCCACGGTTTTGAGACCGCACGCCAAGCCGGCAACGCAATCGTCACCGCGAAGCGAGGGTTTGGCAGGATGGTCCGCCGGGCGATTGCGCGCTATGCGGAGAGCGAGA
Organism: uncultured Verrucomicrobiota bacterium; assembly: GCA_964413865.1. Taxonomy (GTDB): domain Bacteria; phylum Verrucomicrobiota; class Verrucomicrobiia; order Limisphaerales; family J093; genus MWFF01. The sequence continues at coordinate 2,501 of CAYPUR010000337.1, read as the reverse complement.
GCGAGGTCGATGACGAACTGCGGCGACTGATGAGCGTATTCACACCAGAGAGATGAGCGGGGCGCGGGCTGCAGAGAAGATCTGTAGGAAGATTTGCAGGAAACGCGTGCGGACGGCGTAGAAGATTACGGACATGTGTTCCGAGAAGACCAATCCTTCTGGAGA
>CAYPUR010000337.1:0-2236 GCA_964413865.1 uncultured Verrucomicrobiota bacterium | reverse complement strand
GGACGGCGTAGAAGATTACGGACATGTGTTCCGAGAAGACCAATCCTTCTGGAGAAGCACCCGAGACGCGCTTCGCCGATCTCCTCGAAGCGGGATTGGAATCGGCGCGTCCCTGGCGCCCGGCGGAGCTGGCGGCGGCCTGGGACTATCACCTGTCGGCTCCGATCGAGTTCGAGTTGGGCGCCATGAGCGCTCACCGGGCACGTGCCCTGCGGGATCTTGCTGTGGCGCAGGGGCTGACGGTGTCGAGCGTGCGGGCCCTCATGCAACACCCTGTTCCGCCGATCGAACTTCTGGCCATGATCGCGAGATTCGCGAAAGCGTGCCTGAAGTCGAAAGACTCCCCGGTGCCCCGCGATGTGGCCGGTGTGCTTTACTACCTGGCCATCGCCGTCGCCATCACGCGCCTGGGAACGCTCGTCACCCGGCTGCGCCGCGCCGACCTGGTGCGCGGGCTGGACTGGGCACTGGCCAGGCCGTGGGTGGATCAGAGCAGCAAGGCGACGCTCGAACAAGCGCGGGCAAGCGTGACAAAGGCAACCGCAGGCGGCACCTAGCGGACCAGCCATGAACAACTCGAGCACTCCCAGCACAAACGATCCGCCGGACATACCGGTTTCGAGTTTCTACGATACTCTCCACCAACTGCTCCCGCCTGGAGGACTGTCGGCACCCGCCCGGCCCGGCACGGCCGGACGTCTCGATCGCTACGAGCTTCTGCAAGTAATCGGCCAGGGCGGCATGGGGGTCGTTGTGCTCGCACGGGACCCGACCCATCGGAAATCCGTGGCGCTCAAAGTGCTCAGGGAGGACCTGAAAAAGAGCCCCGCCGCCCGGAAACGGTTCCTTGATGAAGCCGAACACATGCGGCGCCTGCAGCATCCGGGCATCGTCACCGTCCTCGACGCGGGTGTCCTCGATGCCGGGGAAGTGGAAGGCGTGCCGTGGTTCTCGATGCCTTACTTCGGGCAGGGCAGCCTGGCCAAGGCGCTCGCCGCGTCAGGGCCGATGCACGCCGACCGCGCCGTGGCAATCGCGCGGTCGGTCGCAGGCGCCTTGGATTACGCGCATCGCCACGGGATCATTCACCGCGACCTGAAGCCGGCGAACATCCTGCTCTCCGACGACGGCCAGGCCGTCGTCACGGATTTCGGCTTGGCGCGGACCCTCTTCAACGACTCCGTCGCCGACCCGCAACACGGCCACTGCGAGGGCACCGCGCCGTACATGTCCCCGGCGGTCGCCCGCGGCGAGGCCGAAGACACACGTTGTGACATCTACTCGCTGGGGGCGGTCCTCTACGAGATGCTCACCGGCCGGCCTCCATACAAGGGGCCGACCTCCGCTGCTGTTCTGGACCAGATCAAGGCCGGCCCGCCGCCCCCCATCAGGTCGCTGAATGCCAAGGCAGACTCGAGATTGGCGCAGGTTGCCGAAACAGCCATGGCCGCGGACTTGCGGGACCGTTATGCGCGCATGGCCGACGTGGTGGAAGACCTGGACAGAGTCGCTGCCGGGCGCGAGCCCCTGGGCGCGCGGGCCATCCGCCGAGGTCTTGAACAGCGGGGCTGGGCGCGAGGCAGACGCCTCTGGATCGCGGTGGCGGCTGTGCTCATGGCCACGCTCGGAGCGTGGGCATGGTGGGCGGCACGTCCACAGATCGAACTGCTGCGTTCGATCAAAGTAGGCGAGGGGGCGACCAGTATCGAGGGATGGGCAACCGGAGATCCGCCCGACTTCAATGCCGATGGCGTGCCGGACTTTGTCGTTGTCAAGCCGCAGTCCTTCAAGCTCTTGTCGGGAGACGGTCATAGTCCTTTGCCCGAATCTGCGGTGGCCGAACCGTACGAGAGTTCGACTCTTTGGGTGGGACCGCCTGTGGATCTCAACGGAGACAGCTATGACGAGGTCTTTGTTTCATATGCCAATGGGAGCACATCGACGCTCGCAAAGATGGACAGCAGCAACTACATTGCGAAGCGATTCACGGTGCCGAATACAAACAGCGCTGATCGCTTTGGGAGGCTGGAATGGACCCGCCTGTGCGCGAATGCCCTGACCGACCTCGAAGGAGACGGACGCCTTGAACTGTTGGCGACGGTCAACTCCCCCAGGGGCCTGAGGGCACGCGGACTTCTCTGCTACGATGTCTTCGGTCAGACCCAACTCTGGTCCTGTGCTGTGGCGCCTCACATCGACTCGGTCGTCCCTGTCGACCTGAACCGAGACGGGTGCA
>CAYPUR010000336.1:0-4167 GCA_964413865.1 uncultured Verrucomicrobiota bacterium | reverse complement strand
TGCCACAGCCCGGATTTCTTGATCATCTTCCCGGTTGTGAGAAATCCGGGCTAGGGACTTCGCGGTCTCCAGAACGCCCCGCCAAAGAACACCAGCCCGCAGAGATTGATCCCGGCGATGTAGCCGAGTTTGTATCCGCGGCCAGTGTTTTCCGCCCCGTAGATGCTCACGTCGCGCCCCATCAGCAGGGCGGGCAGAGCCATCGGCATGCAGGCCCCGTGCGCCACGCCCCACGGGAAGCCGAAGCGCGTGTCCGCCGGGTAGAGCCGCGGCCCCGCCCAGGCATAAATCCAGCCGAGCAACAGGCCGATCACGAACAGCCTGGCGGCGCCGAGCAGCCAGCGGCCGGGTGCGCCCGGCGGAACCAGACTCGCAAATCGCAGTCGAGGCATCTCAGACGGTCCGGGGCAGGCCATGGCCAACCGGCGCGCTCGCGTGCTGCGACGTCTCCCGCCACCAGCGCAGCCAGCGCACGGTGTCGGCAAGGGCGCGAATCCGGCTGGGCCGCGCCGATCGAATCACCGGCACGGGCACGAACTCGATGCGGAATGCCGCCCGGGCAAAGGCCAGGATGGTTTCCGACTCGACTTCAAAATGATCGCACTCGATTCGGAGCTGTCGCCAGGCATCGAGGCGCAGCAGCCGGAATCCGCATTGGGAATCAGGCAGAGGGAAGTTCGCCTGGCGGGAAAGCTGGCGGCTCATCCACCAGTTCGCCGTCCGACGGATCCACGGCATCCCCACCGCGCCGGCGCTGCGGTCGCCGACGACCAGCGCCGCGCCCGTCCTGGCAGCCCGTTGGATGAATGCGGGGATGTCCTCGGGCGCGTGCTGGCCATCGCCATCGAGCGTCAGAGCCCACCCATAACCCGCCGCGCTCGCCCGTGCGAGGCCGGTCCGCAGCGCCGCGCCCTTGCCGAGGTTGTTTCGATGCCGTTCCAGCGTGGCCCCGGCCTCGAGGGCAATCGAGCCGGTCGCATCGGTCGAACCATCATCCACAACGATCACGTCCGGCACATGAACACGCACCCGCCCCACGATCGAGCCGATGGTGGCGGCCTCGTTCCAACAAGGTATGACGACAACATGCGCGGCGGCAGAGTCCACGGCGACACGCTAGGTTCTTGTCGGCGGACTGTCGATAACATGTTGGCGGCGCCCGAGTTTGCACCTTCGGGCGGGCTATCCGAGCCGACAATCCTCTTGCCTTCGTCGAGACCTCGGTCGCCACCTTTGCCGACAGCCACATCTGGACTGGAATGCCCGGGCCCGACAGTTTCTCTTTGCCAGCCGCCCGTCCCGCGAGTCTACTTCACACCCAATGTCGAGTCGCGTCCTGCTCATCAGCGCCAACTGCTGCATCGAGCCGTATGCCGTGTTCCCGCTGGGATTGGCGCAGATCAACGCCGCCCTGCGCGCCGCGGGACACGAGACGCGCTGGGTGGATTGCCTGGCGGACGCCGACCCGATCGATCGGACGATCGACGAGTTCCAGCCCCACTTTGTCGGTGTGTCCCTGCGCAACATCGACGATGTCGCGTTCAAGAAGCGGGAGACGTTCTATGGCGCGCTCTTCGACTTGTGCGCGCGCATCCGCCAGTGCAGCGCCGCACGCATCATCGTGGGCGGGAGCGGATACTCGCTCTTTCCGGAAAGCCTCCTCGATCGCAGCGGGGCCGACTTCGGCATCCACGGCGAAGGCGAGGCCGGGCTGCTGGCGCTGCTCGCAGCCCTCGAAGCCGGGAGCCAGCACGGCGCCATTCCCGGCCTGGTCTATCGCGAAAACGGCCGGATCCGCCGCAATCCACAACAGCCCAATCGACTCGACCGCCCTGTTCTGGCCGAGGATCGTCCGGATCGATTGGTCGATTTCTACCTCTCGCGCAGTCTGATGCTCAACGTGCAGACCCAGCGCGGTTGCGCGCTCCATTGCTGCTACTGCGCCTACCCCCTGATCGAGGGGAACCGGCACCGCCGCCGCCCGCCCGAACTCGTGGCCGAGGAATTGGGCCAGCTTGCGGCACGCGGCGCGCGCTACGTCTTCGTGGTCGACTCGGTGTTCAACTCGTCGCCCACGCACGTCGCCGAGACATGCGACGCCATCCTGCGACGCGGCGTCGCCATCCAGTGGGGCTGTTTCCTCCGCCCGCAAGGACTCACGGCCGAGCTGATGGCCCTCATGGCCCGCGCCGGCCTGAAGCACATCGAGTTTGGTTCCGACAGCTTTTCGGACCCGGTGCTCGAAGCCTACCACAAGACCCTCGGGTTTGAGGACATCCGGCACTCGGCCCAGCTCGCGTCGGACGCGAAGGTGGACCATTGCCATTTCCTGATCCTTGGCGGGCCCGGGGAAACGCGCGACACACTCGCCGAGACACTGGCCAACGCGCGCCGTCTCCCACGGGCCGTGATGCTCCCCATCGTGGGCATGCGCGTCTATCCCGGCACCGCGCTGCACGCGCGCGCCCTGGCGGAATGCGCCATCACCCCGGACACCGACCTGCTCGAGCCGTATCACTACATCGCACCCGGTCTGAGCGAGCAGTGGATTCTAAACCGCCTGTCGGATTTCATCAGAACCCACCCGAACTGGATCATTGGCGAACCGCCACCGTCGTTTCTGCACCTCGTCGAACGTCTGCGCCAGCGCGGCGTGGTCGGCCCGCTCTGGACCTATTTCGACATGCTCCAGCGGCTGCCCAACCCGGGGGTCCAATTGGCCCCATGAAGCACTCGCAAAGGGGTCGCAAAGGGGTCGGTCCCGGAATTTAGGAATACTCGGTGTCGAGCCTTTGCCGCCGCTTCAGAATCTGGCGATCGCTCGTCAGGCTTGCCGCTCGGAAGACTGCGCCCGGATACTCGATCTGCGACCTGCGCGCTGCGGCGATGCACGGCCCCTGCGCCCGCACGCTGCACAGCACAGGGGCAGTATTCCTGTTTTCCGGGACTGACCCCTCTGGCTAAGGCTTCCCGAGCTTCTGCAGCTTGGTGAAGAAGTCGCGGAAGATCGGGTCGCGCTCGAGGAAGTAGACGCTGCGGATCAGGTGTCGGGAGTTGTCGAAGCTGAAGGTGTAGTTGTCCGTCGGGATCGGGCTGTGGACGAGGTTTGAAGGCAGCCATCGACTGTCGATCACCCAGGCCACCGCGGTCATGTCCCAGAGCACCTTGGACCACGCGAAATGGTCCCGATGATAGTCCTTGAAGATCTCGAGCAGGTATTCGCCGATGGCGCCCCGGGCGGCTAGGTTGGCCTCCATCTCCGGCACGGTGGTGGCGAAGTGCGTGACGACCGGGGTGCACGGCAGTTGCACCAGAGCGACCCCGGAATTGAAAGCGATTCTCGAGGCGTTCAGGTCCTGATGGTAGTTGAACTCGTGCTGGTGCGGCCAGTCGAGTCCGTTGCCGCCCAGCCAGACGACGACGATGTTCGGCAGGATCGAAGGGTCGAGGAGCAGGGCGTTGGCCACGTTGCTGATCGCCCCCACGGCCACGACGTACAGCGGGCGGTCCGGGCTGTGCGCCTTCGCCCGGCGGATCAGATCAAGCGCCGCCGGGCTTTCCTCCGGCTGCTTGGGGTCGGTGACGTAGCGGCGGCTGCCCTTGAAGGCGAAGTTTTCCGACGAACGGTTCAATTTGCCTAGGATGCGCAGGATTTCCTCGTGGCTCCGTTCCATGCCGTTCTCCGGGCTGGTGGAACGATCGTTCTTGAACGGAGCGGCATAGACGGCCTCGACCTTCAGCTCCGGCGAGATGAGCGCGTAGACCAGGGCGAACTGGTCATCGATTTCGTTGTAGGTGTCGGTGTCCAGCACCATCGGGACAGGCCGTTGGGTGGGAGGCTGCAGCAGTGCCATGCGTTGCGCATCGGCCAGCTTGGGGAACGGCTGCGCGGCGATCGGAAGGGTGGCGCCGGCCAGGAGGCCGAGACTGGTCAGGATCAGAAGACGTTTCATAGCTGGGGCGGGAGTCTAGTTCAGTAACGCTCGAAATGGCAGGAAAATCAGCGAGCACGACATCGTCGTCCTGAATACTCGCTTCGCAACGTCACAGCCATGGCGACACGCGGCCGAAGCCGGGCCGCGCGCCGGGTCGGGTCAAGTATTCCTGAATTCCGGGACTGACCCCTATTCGGGGGCGGCTGCCTGGAGCCGGGCCAATTCGAGCAAC
>CAYPUR010000335.1:0-4191 GCA_964413865.1 uncultured Verrucomicrobiota bacterium | reverse complement strand
CCATCGTGTTTTGTCTCAACACATAGAGTCAATTTGCATCCACAAAACGCCGTCATCGATGACAGCCTCCGGAATAGCGCCGCTGAAGCGGACGCACTCCAAACGCTCGCGCGACTTCGTTGCCGGCGCTTGAATGATTCGTCCCCTCTTCTCTGTGCGCTCTGCGTCTCTGTGGTTCAATTCGGGGCGGTGACAGTCATCGAGGCGTGTGTACGACCACAATGACCGGGCCTCCGCGCTGCCCTCGATTCGTGTCATTGGTGGTCGAGACTCGGAGGGAAGAGGAGAACCACGAATCACACGAATCGCACGAATGGCCGAGCCGGATCCTGGCAGACGGGTGACGGGAGTTCGGCGAACCAGCCGATTGAGGCAACGAAGACCCGGCCACCTGCTCTGATGGCTGGACAGGTTGATGTTGCGGATGTTTGTGGCCGCCGTGCCTCACCTCAACGCTCTGCACTGCAATCGGTCACAGCCTTGCACTTGTAGCAAGATTTCCGCACTTCTATTCACCAGCGTTGCGCAGGTGGCGGATCAGGTTTGTCGTGTCCGCGTTGGCGATCTCGAACGCGAGTCGGACGAGAGCCGCAGCGACGGCTCCGGCATCGTTTGGCGGCACCGTGTGCCGGTCCCCGAACACCACGCCGGCATGGGGACGCTGTTCGGCCGCCCATTGGCGCAGCAAGTCGGGAATTGTTCGTTGGTCGCAGGTCAGCCAGACCCGCCCTTCCTGGGCGCATGCCGCCAGGCTACGGCAGGGAGACGATTCTGTAGAATCGCCGGGTTTCGCCGTCGGCCATGGCATCCGTGAGCGAGTTCTGGCTTGTAACCGCCAGGGACTTCCAGGCCCCGCCTGTTGCCAGCTCCGAGTTGTATTCGACGCGGTAGGCGTTTGCCCGATTGGCTTTGGACCATGCCAGGAGGACGGTGCGGCCGCTTGTTGACACGTGCAGGTCGCTGACCGGGTCGGGGACGGGCAATCCCGTGCGGTAGGGCTCGTAATCGAACGGCTCATCGACGAGGTGGTAGTAGGGCTCGGAAGTGGTCGAGCCCGGGTAATCCCGGCGCAGGTAGTAGGTCACCAGCGGCGTCCGCTCGAACTCGGCCAGGGGGGTGAGCGTGGGCGTGCCGCTGTTCCAGAGGTAGAGCGGGATATCCCGAGGATCCAGGACGTTGGACAAACCGCGATCCAGTGCGGCGTGGAACAGGCCGAAGTTCCCCGGCTCGTGCCCTGAGAGCCAGGCGCCGATGATGTCGACCCGGACCGGGTCCTTGCCGAAAACGAGGATGTTCGAGAGGAAATCCTCCGCTGTGTCGTTGGGACCGGGTCCTTTGGTGAAGCCGTTGCCGTTGCGGCCATAGATTCCTTCGATGATGGAGAAGCCCGTGTCGGTCACCGACAGGTTGTCCAGAGTGCGCTGGGCCCACATCTCCATGCCATAGCCGCTGTCCCAGGTTCTGCCGGGCCGATCCCAGCGGGCCACGCCCCGCGCCAGGTGCTGTGCGTGCAGTTCCTGAACGTGCTCATCGAGGTCGGGTTTGAAATCCTGAAGGACGTCCTCAGGATGTCGCAATGTGGTGGCCACACCTTCGCAGAAGTGGATGTGCGGATGGATGCACGAGCCCTGATGATTCTTGCAGCACAGTGTCATGCCCATCCCGTGCGCCTTGAACTTGGCGATGTTCAGCAGCCATGTGTCCGGCTGGTTGATGGGGGCGACGTACCCGATGCGCTTGAAGACCACGCCATCGGGGCAATCCACCCAGGTCACTTCCGTGCCCTCTTCGAGCGTCTCCCGGGACAGTTCATGAGCGCTGCGTCCGGAATCGAAATCGGTCAGGTGCACCCCCGTGCGTGCCGCGACGTCCAGGTATCCGCCGACCGTGCGTTCACTTGGACAGTAGCCGTCTCCCAGCCAATTGCCTTCCCGCAGGTAGATGCGGTTGGCTGGAAAGCCGGCGTGCTTGATGCCTTCGAGCATTCCCTCGACAAACGCGCTGTCGGTGATGATCCCCATCCCGGCCTCGCTGCCGCCGGTTCCACCGGTGCAGGTCAGGTTCGGCTTGATCGCGATCCGGTGCGAGAGCGGGATGCCCGGGGTATCGCGCAGCATGAAGATCTCGGCAGCCAGTTCGTATCCCTCCTGCTTTTTGGTTGCGGCGTCGGTCTTGTAAGGGACCCGGGTGCGCTTGATGAAAACCGCTCCGGGATGGGCCTCGATAAACGGGTGCAGTCCGAAGTACGGCGTTCCGGCCATGAGCCTCGCGCGCAAAACGTCGCAGGGACTGAACAAGGCCGCCGACCCGACAGCGCCGACGGTGCTCAGGAAATGTCTTCTGTTGATCATAGGAACTTGCCTTTGGGGACGTGACTGGGTCTGGTCAGGATCCTGCACCGACAAAACTCGTTGTAGATAAGTTCAGTGTGTCTGCTCCGTTCGAGGGGTCAAGGATTCTCTGCACGCCCGGTGAGGGCACCGGGCCTACAAGAGGCGGCGATCGTGTGCGGCGGTGGCAGGCCGGGCGCCCGGAGTCGACGAATGCGCGGCGCGCAACCGGCGACTCAAGGATGGGTCTGGCATTTGATTTGACCCGGCGGGGTCGGATCGCTTGAATCTCCCGCAGCATTGGGCCAGCGCGTTTGTTCTGCCCGCACCGCGGGTGGACTGGCCGTCGGCTGATGTTTGCGATTGATAGAGAACTGAACCATGCAGATGAGACTATGACGAAGATTCAAAAAGTTAGCGCACTCGAAATCCTCGATTCGCGAGGCAACCCCACCGTGTCGGTGACTGTGACCCTGAGCAATGGCATGACGGCCTGGGCGGGCGTGCCTTCAGGGGCGTCGACCGGCATCAAGGAGGCCGTGGAACTGCGCGACAGCCGCGCCAAGCGCTATGGGGGCAAAGGGGTGCTGAAGGCGGTGGCCAACGTCAACACGGTGCTCGCTCCCAAGTTGAAGGGCAAGAACCCGGCGGACCAGAAGGCGATCGACGACCTGATGCGGAGCCTGGACGGGACCGAGACGAAGTCGAAGCTGGGCGCCAATGCGATTTTGGGGGTGTCGATGGCCGTGTGCCGGGCGGCGGCGATGGAGGCGGCGCTGCCGCTCTACGCGTATCTGAGGCAGTTGCACGGGGGCAAAGGGGCGTACGTGCTGCCGGCGCCGATGATGAACGTCGTCAATGGCGGGGCGCACGCGACGAACAACGTCGATTTCCAGGAGTTCATGCTGTTCCCGATCGGGGCGCCCACGTTCGCCGAAGCGCTGCGTTACGGCGCCGAGACGTTCCACACGCTCAAGAAACTGCTCCAGAAGCGGGGCCTGGTCACCGCCGTCGGGGACGAGGGCGGCTTTGCGCCGAATCTCAAGACGAACACCGAGGCGGTGGACGTGATTGTCGCGGCGATCAAGGCGGCGGGCTACAAGCCGGGCAAGGACATCGCCATCGCGCTCGATCCGGCGGCGAGTGAGCTCTACGACAACGGCGCCTACGTGATGAAGAAGTCGGACGGGTCGCGGAAGTCCGCGGCGCAGATGGTTGCCTTGTGGGGGGGCTGGGTGAACCGGTACCCCATCATCTCGATCGAAGACGGCATGGGCGAAGAGGACAAGGCCGGCTGGCTGGCTCTGACCAAGGCCCTGGGCGACAAGGTGCAGCTCGTGGGCGACGACGTGTTCGTGACGAATCCACAGATCTTCGCCGAGGGCATCCGGGACGGAATCGGCAACGCGATTCTGGTGAAACTCAACCAGATCGGGACCGTGTCCGAGACGCTCGAAACCGTGGCGATGGCCCAGAAGGCCGGTTACGCCGCCGTGATCTCGCATCGCTCCGGCGAGACGGAAGACGCCTTCATCGCCGACCTGGCCGTGGGCACGGGCGCCGGCCAGATCAAGACCGGATCCGCCTGCCGCTCGGAGCGGATAGCGAAGTACAATCGGCTGCTGGCCATCGAGCAGGAGCTTGGCAAGAAGGCCCGCTACGGCGGCCCCGCGATTTGCTGAGAGGGGTCCGCGGCATACGCGGCACAACCCCGCACCCCGGCCCTCTCCCATGCGATGCATCCGATGGGAGAGGGTGTTCCGCGGATGTGCAGGATGATTGAGGGTGTCTCACACCCCGCGCATTCCTCTGTAATAGTCCGGTCAAAAAACTCCGCCCAGCCCATCGCGGGCCGGGCGGA
>CAYPUR010000334.1:0-4254 GCA_964413865.1 uncultured Verrucomicrobiota bacterium | reverse complement strand
TCACCGGGCGACAGAACACCGACGACAACCAGATGCACCGGCGAAAAGCCCGCGATAGTGTTCAGGCTTGCGGAATCGGCGGGACCGGGCTTCGATCTCGACCCGACCACGCGCGTGTGGAGCGGAAAGGGCATGAACGAGACGACACGGTTTCTGCAGTCTGTTGCCGAGGGCCAGGACATCGAAGTGGGCCGCTTGGTCAATTGCCTCATCCTGGACGCCGCGCGCGCCGGAGCCAGCGACATCCACATCGAACCGTGGGAAAGCAGCGTCGCGGTCCGCATCCGCCTCTCGGGCGTCCTGGTCGAGTTGGTGCATCTCCCGCTGGATCTGATCGACAAGGTGGCCGGACGGCTCAAGATCATGGCCAGCCTGGTCTCCTATCAGAACGATCTGCCGCAGGAAGGGCACGTGCCGGCCAGCGAGGAGTTCGGCGGCGTCGAGCTGCGCATCTCGGTCTTCCCCACCGTGCGCGGCGAGAAGATCGTCATTCGCATCTTCGACCCCCGGAACCGGAGTTTCGACATGGCGACGCTTGGGTTCGAGCCGGAGACCTTGCGGGCCTTCATTCGGCTGTTGTCGCGCCCCAACGGGCTGTTGTTGCTGACGGGGCCGACAGGCTGCGGCAAGACGACCGCAATCTACTCGGCCCTGAACCACCTCGTCGACCGCCACGGCCCGACCATCAGCATCAGCACAGTCGAAGATCCCGTCGAATTCAACCTCGCGATGGTCAGCCAGGCCCAAGTGCGCCCTGCGCGCGAGTTCACCTACCCGATTGCCCTGCGATCCCTCATGCGCCAGGATCCCCAGGTGATCATGATCGGCGAGATCCGCGACCCCGAGACGGCCAATATCGCCGTGCAGGCAGGGCTCACAGGGCATCTGGTGATCAGCACCATCCATGCGGGCAGCACCTGCGGCGTGTTCGCCCGCCTGATCAACATGGAACTCGAACCCTTCCTGCTCGCCTCCGCCATCAGCGGCGTGCTCGGCCTGCGACTGATCCGCACCAACTGCCCGGACTGTTCGATCCCCTATCATCCCGAGCCGTCTCTCATGAAGTACTTCCCCGCCGAGACTTTGACGAGCGCCGACCTGCGGCACGGCGAGGGCTGCGAGCGTTGCCTCGACACCGGGTACTCCAGCCGCACGGCCCTGACCGAACTGCTCGAAGTGGACGAGGTCCTGCGCGAGGCCATTCTCGAGAAGATGCCGACGCGCGCCCTGCAACAAGTCGCCATCCAGCAAGGCATGCAGACCTTCTGGCAAAACGGACTGCGCCGCGTCCTTCAAGGCCAAACAACCATCGAGGAGATCATGCGCGTCCTGGCCGCAGATGCGTTCTAGGCAATGACCGGTCTCCTGCTTGGCGCGCTCGCGGTCCTCAGCCTCGCCCTGACCCTCTGGCAGTGGCTCGAGACGCGCTGGTTCCCCTTGCATCGGCGGATCGCCGACCCCGAGTTCGCCCCGGCTTTGACTCTGTTCAAGCCGCTTAAGGGAGGCGATGCCGAGACGGAAGCCTGCCTCCGCAGTTGGCTCAGCCAAGACTACCCGGGCAAGGTCCAAATCCTCTTCGGGGTCGCATCCGCACACGAGCCGGCGGCGTCCATCGCCCGCGCATTGCTGGCCGAGTCGCCCGGCAGGGACCTCGAGTTGGTGCTCTGTCCCCAGCGGCTCGGCACCAATGGCAAGGCTTCAACCCTCGCCCAGCTCTCGAATCGCGCCCGCCATGCCATCTGGGTGGTGAGCGACGCTGACGTTCACGTCCCGCCCGATTTCCTGAGCAGCCTGGTCGCGCCCTTGAAAGACCCGGGCGTGGGCCTCGTGAATGCGTTCTACGCCCTCGACCCTGCGCCCACCCTTGCCATGCGGTGGGAAGCGATCGGCGTGAACGCCGACTTCTGGGGCAGCGTGCTGCAGTCACTAAGGTTTGCGCCCCAAAGATTTGCACTCGGCGCGGCATTCGCCGTCCGGCAAATCCATGTCGTGCAGAGCGGAGGTTTCGCCGCCCTCACAAATGTCCTCGCGGACGATTTTGTCCTGGGCCGGTCCGTGGCGGATCAAGACCTCCGGATTGCGCTCTGTCCGGTCGTTGCCAAATGCCGGGAGGCGCAGCAAGGATGGGCCGCGGTCTGGCGACATCAACTGCGCTGGGCGCGGACGATTCGGGTTTGCTCTCTGTGGCCTTACGCCGCCAGCCTGGCCAGCAATTCAACCCTCTGGCCACTGCTCTGGGCCCTCTCCGACCCGCGGTGGACCGTCTGGGCCGGCACGGCCGCCTGTCTGGCCGTGCGGCTGGCAACGGCCTGGGACAGCGAGGCGCGATTGACCCTCTCGACCTTGCACTGGCGGTCGCTGTGGCTGGTCCCAATCAAAGATCTCCTTCAGGCCGCCCTCTGGGCCTTCGCCTTTCTGGGTGACAGGGTCGAGTGGCGGGGCGAACGCTTCCGCGTCCTGCCCAGCGGAGAGTTGCTCCCGTGCGATGCCCCGGCCCTGGGCGCGCCATACACAGGGCCAGGGGTTCCGCCGCGTGAGGGCACGAGGCCTACAGGCTTGTAGGCCGGGTCCGCACCTGCCGGCAGGCTGACCTGACCGGGCGCTGTATCGTTTATGTCGCCCTGTAGAACGCGGGCTGCTTGAAAAGTCCGCGGGCGAACTCGGCATTGCGCCGGACGTCAGCGACAGCGTCCTTGGACGGGCTCGAAGTCTCGAGGACAATCCATCTGCGGTACCCAATCTTCTGAATCGCCGATGCAATCGGACCAAACTCGAGCTTTCCGTTGTCCAGGTAATCCGATCCATTCTTGAAATGGAACTGGACAATCCGCTCTTCCAGGAGACGGATGTCTCCGGGCACGTCGTGCCCCTTCGTCACTCCGGTGTTGTACACGTCGTAATAGACCTGCACCGCTTCATGATTGATCCGGTCCAGAATCCGTGCGTTCTGCGATCCATCCAGGTAATTCTCGATCGCCAGAATGACCCCGGCGTCCTTCGCCCGCGGCGCCGCGGCCTTCAGACGCCGCACCGCAACGCTGACATCGGCCTCCTTGACCTTCCCGCTGGCATCGAGCAGGTCGCCATTCCCAAAAAATGCCACCAGAATGACACGCGCCCCGAGGTCATGGGCTGCGTCAATCGCCTGTTCGAGCCAGGCCGGGGCCCGTGGATCCGAGGCGAGCGGATGCGAATTCAGCAGGCCCATCATGAGCGAGCAGACCGGCAGACCCGTCCGGCGCATCTGATCCTTGTACCTCTGCCGGACCGCCGGATCCGCGATTTCGAGACGATCGGACTCGCCCCCGACGCCAACCTCGACACCGTCGAGCCCAGCCTGGTGCGCCTGGTCGAGGCCGACAACGCATGCGCCGAAACGGATTGCGCCAGCGGCCTCGCCGGCGGAGGCCAGCGGCTGAAGTCGTGGCCAGAGGGCGCTGCCGACAAGCACCGATGCGGCTTGTCCGAAAAACGTTCGCCGATCGAGAACGGGCTGATGGGCAGTCATGGGCTCAAGGATAGTTTTCATTCGATCTTTATACGCCTGTCAGAACCGAGTGTTCAGTTTGATATTGTATAAGGATATGGACATATACCGATAACGCAATACTACTGTATAGAATTCAGTTCTTTTGTCGTCCACTGGTCATGATGCCGATCATTTGGACTGGGCTGAGTCGCATCTGGCTGGATTGTCCAATCATGCGGGAGTTTCTTTTGCCTCCGTTATCGGTCCTCGTTTCATCCAGACAAGGATCAGACTGATATCGGCCGGTGAAACACCCGAGATTCGCGACGCTTGTCCGACAGTGATCGGACTCACTCGCTTGAGCTTCATTCGGGCCTCAGTCCTCAGTCCCGGGATTCGATCATAGTCAAGCCACACAGGAATTGTCTTCTCTTCCATCGCTTTGCTGCGATCGACCTCGACCTGCTGTCGATGAAGATACCCGGCGTATTTAATGGCCGACTCGATCTGAAGAATGTCCTCCGCTGTGAGTTCTGCGTTCACCGATGGAAGGTCTTTGTAGCCGATTTCCGGACGCCGCAACATGGATTCCAGAGTTGAAGATCCGATCCTGGTTCTTCGCAGTCGCTCCAGTTCAGCCTGTATGGCACTCCGACGGCTCCGGAACGACTGGTAATGCCGCTCTGGCAAGAGCCCCACAGCGAATCCGATCTCCGATAACCGTTCATCGGCATTGTCCTGTCGCAGGAGCAATCGGAACTCCGCCCTGGACGTGAACATGCGAT
>CAYPUR010000333.1:0-4264 GCA_964413865.1 uncultured Verrucomicrobiota bacterium | reverse complement strand
ATCGAGCCCCACCGGTGACTCGTACTTGATACCTTTATTTCTTACCGGCGCCTTACCGGTGTTCCCACAATCGTCCCGCTCCCATCCTCAAGCCGCGCCAGCAAGATGATTGAGCAGACGCCTCCTCTCTTTTGGCACGCCGCTTGATCGGGTCTGAATGGACATTTGACTTCCTGGTTCGAAATGGACTCCAGTCTGTGAAGTTCATCCGGCGCAAGCGACACGACAGCACGGCCGAAGAGCTCGGCAACACCGTAGCGTCTCGGGACTCGTCGAGGTTGTTTTTCTGGTGTCATCCGCTGGGGTGTACTGGCCTTGTGTCCATCGATGTGCGACTAACCTACTCAATTCCGCCAGCAGCCGCAAACGCCTCAATCGCAATGCGTTTCCGAAAGTGCCCATCAGGCTTTCAGCTGCCCCGCTTGACACAGTCTGTAGCGGCTCGCGGGAGAAGTCGAGCCGACAGAATGCGCAGTCGCAAAAACGGTCAGGCAGCGGGTTCCCAAAACGCACCCACCGCCTCTTCGATCGCGCTCACACTCCGGACCGTCACAGGATTCCAGCCCGGAGAGAACAGCGCCCGGTATCGCGACTCCGCAAACCGGGTGTCGATGAGCAGGATCACCCCCCGATCGGTTTCCGAGCGAATGACACGGCCCACGGCCTGCAGGACACGGTTCATGCCGGGAAAGGTGTAGGCATAGTCGAATCCCGCGCCGGTCTGTTCCTGAAAGTAGTCGCGGATCAGATCCCGCTCGATACAGAGTTGAGGCAAACCCACGCCCACAACCGCGACCCCAATCAACCGCTCCCCCACGAGGTCAATGCCTTCGCCAAACACACCGCCCAGCACCGCGAATCCAACCCGCACCGTTCCCCCGTCCGCGGCGAACGCTTCGAGGAAGGCCTCGCGCTCGGATTCGCCCATCCCGGGACGCTGCACCAGGATCGTAGCGTCCGGAAACCGGGCGCGGAATCGCTCCTGCACGGCGCCGAGGTACTGGTAGGATGGAAGATAGACGATATAATTCCCGACGCGGCCCCGCACCAGCGCCCCGACGGCTTGCACCACCGCATCGAGTGTCTGGGTCCGCGCTCTCAGCACTGTCCGGATGCGGTCGTGCGCCAGCACGGCCAGGTTCCCGGCGGGAAAGGGCGAGGGCAACCTCAGGACCGGGTCCTCCAGGCTCCCGCCCAGCAGGGAGCGATAGTAGTCCACCGGTGTGAGCGTGGCCGAAAAAAACAGGGCCGACCGGCCCCGAGCAAGGGCCTCCTGCAATAGAAAGGACGGATCCAGACAGAACAGCCGCACGCGCATGGAGGCCCCCGGCTCGATGATGGTCGCGTAGTGCGCATCGTAAAGACTAGCCGTGCGCCGAAACGCATGCAGACGGAAATACAATTCAATCAGACTTTCGCGGAATTCGGCAGGCTCGTTTCTCACAAGCCACTCCTCGGTCTGCGCCAACGCCTCCTCCACCAGCGGTTCGAGCGTCCGCGGAAACTCGCGGCTCGTGCGCGCACCGTCTCTCGCATCCGCACCGCCGGCGCGCTTCAACCCGGAGTCGGGGTTGCTGCGCTCCCTCGGCAACGCGTCTCTGGGCGAGAAGAGGTCCGCCTGGAGGCTGGGACTGGCCGGCTCGATCGAGTTGGCATCGTCGGCCAACGGGCCGCCCAGTTTCCGCATGGCCGCAGCGAGCCGGTTCAAAGCTTTGGCACAGCGCGGCGCCTTCTCCTGAATCGCCCGCCTGACCTCGCGGATCTCGCGGGTGTTCAGGTCGGCCGAGAACATCTCCCGGGCCCGATCGACCAGGTTGTGGGCTTCATCGACGAGGAAAACGTACTGACCCGATTCATCGAGGAAGTGGCGCCGCAAATACGCCTGAGGGTCGAAGACGTAGTTGTAATCGCAGATCACCGCATCGGCCCACGACGAGACGTCCAGAGAGAGCTCGAACGGACAGACCCGATGCTCCCGACTAGCCTCCTCGATCACGGAGCGCGTAATCGCTTCATGCGCCAGAAGGGCCCGCATCGCGGCCCGATGCCGGTCGTAATAGCCCCGGGCCATCGGACAGTTCCCCGGATCGCACGCCCCGCCCTCGTGAGTGCATATCTTCTCCCGAGCGGTCAGTGTCACGGCGCAGAGCCGCAGACCGGCGCGGCGCAGTTCGCTGCACGCCTGCTCCGCCACCACGCGCCCGACCGTCCGCGCCGTCAGATAGAAAAGCCGCTCGACCTTCCCCTGCCCCATCGCTTTCACCGCGGAAAACAGCGTCGCCACGGTCTTCCCGATGCCCGTCGGCGCTTCGACGAACAGGCGCCCTCCGCGCGCCACGGCCCGGTACCCGGCAACCGCAATGGCCCGCTGGCCGGGCCGATAGCGCGGAAAAGGAAACTCGAGCGCGCCCATGGACGCGTCGCGTCCCCGGCACCACAGCAGGCGCGCCCGCAGCCACTCGAGATAGACCGCCGTCAGCTCGAAAAAAAACGCACCCAATTCCCCCCGGCAAAAGCCCTCCCGATATTCGGTCACCTCGTTCGTGTCGACATCCAGATAGGTCAACTGGATGTCGATCGACTCCACCCCGTGGGCTTCGGCATACATGAAACCATAGCACTTCGCCTGAGCCCAATGCAGGGGATCCGCGCGCCGTTCCCACGCGCCTTGAATCGTCTTGATCTCCTCGATTCGCGTTCCGCCTTCCTCGATCCACAAGCCGTCCAGACGCCCCTGCACCCGCAAGACACATCCCGCGTCTTCAACGTCGTGATGCACCGCGACCTCCTTCTGATAACCCGCCGCACGGCTTCGCTGAAGCCGTTGATGCCCCCGCGTCCCAGCCAACGCCCGCCGCGGTCCCACGAAATCCCGCTCGCCGCCAAGGTCGCCCCCTCGCAGGACGAACTCGACCAGGGCGCGGACCTGGACCGTATGGATGCGTTTCGCGGGCGATGGCATTTCTCGAGGAACTTTGACTGGCTGACCTTCGATGAGCGCCCCGGAAAAAGCCATATCCTTTTGCGCAACCGCTGCATTCTTCGATGCTGTACGCCCGGTGCCCTCACCCGGCGTCAAGGCCCCGCACGCAAAGTGAGAACGGATCTGGCGTTGCAGCGAACCTACCAGATTGTCACCGGCATGCTGGCCGGGCGCCCCGACATCCTGGCCACCATGGTCAACAACCAAATCTACCTGATCGTCATCGGCAAAAACCAGGTCTACACGGACATGCCCGAATACTGGGCGGAGATTGCGCAGGCCTTCTTCGACTGCAACCGGGTCAACAATTGGAACCACGGCCCAGTCGGCAACCGCGCCCAATTGCTGGCCCGCGATCCCATCGGATTCGCCCTGTGCCAGGATGTGTTCAAATCGGCTCCCGCCCGCGGCTGGCGTTACACCTGGCTGCAGAAGCTGCCGATGGTCTCCGCGGCGCCGCGCCTCGACAGGTTCAAGAGCATCGACCCCTGGTACACGAAGTTCACCTGGGCGCGCGAGTTCACCGTCGTCGGACGGAGCGCCAGCGACGACGCCCTGCTTCACGCCAATGAAACCATCCGCCGGATGTTCGCCTACCGCCACGACGTCCTCAAAGCCTTGATCAACCAGGGCCTCAAACTCGTCGTGCTCGGGCCGGGCGAGCAACTGGCCGATCTGCCGGAATGGAAGCAGGCGTCCGAAAAGCCGTCGATGGACGGCGCGTCGCGCGGGCCGGCCTGCGGTCCGGATCTGAACCTGCTCGTCGTGGCACAGGAAGATGTGCTGGCCGGCGCGGCGTCACCCTGGTCCGCGGGCAGCCCGGTCATCGCGGTTCTGGCCGAGGCCGCCTACAGAGTCGCAGGCTTGCGTCCCGTGATCCCCAATTACCGCGGCAACCAGCAGTACGAACTGCGCGTGAAACGGTTGGATGTGGAATTCGACCGGACCGTCACGGCGCGCCATAGCCAGGCCAGGACCGCGGACAAGTGGGCGGGCACCCCGGCGGCGCAGGACAGGTTCGCGTACTGGTGCGCCGGCGTGCTCGCCTATTTCGACGCAT
Source organism: uncultured Verrucomicrobiota bacterium (assembly GCA_964413865.1). GTDB lineage: Bacteria > Verrucomicrobiota > Verrucomicrobiia > Limisphaerales > J093 > MWFF01. Next base: position 221 of record CAYPUR010000333.1, on the reverse strand, counting down.
CCGGTCCGCACTCAGAGCCGCGGGGCCGCTCGACGCCCGTGAACACGCGCGAACGACTCGCCACCTACGATCCCGGCCTCTTCGCGCTCGTCCACGAGACCATGGCCTATCAGGACAAAGTGGATTGGCGCTACCAGCCCCGCCGCTCGAACTAGCCCGCATACCATTCCTCTTGCGAAGTCTCATCGCCATGTGCACAGACTGAGTGTGAAACATGCGGC
>CAYPUR010000332.1:0-4273 GCA_964413865.1 uncultured Verrucomicrobiota bacterium | reverse complement strand
CGTCGCCGCTCACGAAGATTGACCCGGGTGTGCTCATGAGAAGTGACCCACCTGGGTGAGGGGCGGAGGGATTTCCTTTCCAAGGAGGGAACAGATTCCGAGTAGGGAACAGAGAAGCGCGGAGCGTGGAAGACAACGGAGGCAGCGGGTTCAGCGTGGATGGAGACGAAGGGCGTCGTTCCAGTCCTTGGCCGGAGGGCGAAGCCGGGCGATGGCGGGATGGAGCTCGATCATACGATGAGCCATGGCGTCGCCGGTGGGGTCGGCGTCGAAGCCGCAGAAGAGGGGCAGCGCCGAATGGAGCAAGGCGGGGAGCCAAGCGGGGTCGGGTCTGGCGCCGGATGTGGACAGGCAGCGATAGGCCCGATACAGGGCGTGGCAACTGATGGCGTCAATGGCCGATTCGCAAAGGACGATGGCTTGGGCGGAGGCAGCGGAGGCCGAGAAGAAGCCGGCATCTTTGCGGGAGCCCGGAGCCAGGCCGCGCCAGGGCGCGGAGGTGGCCTGCCTGCCGAAGCCTCGGCGCAGGCAGGTGCCGCGTAATTCAGCGCCGACGGCGGCGGCCGGGCTGGCACCCAATAGGAAGACGGCATTGGCGCGGGCATCGGCGTACAGGAGGCCGGCGCGGACCAGCGGCGCGAGCAAGGAGCGCGGCAGTCTTCGATCCTCGATGAGGTAACGTTCGACCCGGGGCCAGAGGTGCGGGGTCGGTGCCGGCAGCCAAAGGGTGTGGGCGGTGGCCTGGGCGATCGGTTGGGTCGGCGGCACCAAGCCAAAACGCTCTACCAACCATTGCAGAGCCTGACCAAAACCGACCTGCCGAAGATGCATGACCAAATCGATGGCGCCACCGCCGCCCGCGTTTTGGCTCCAGTTGAAGAACTTGGCGCCCGTGACGGAGAGGACGCCACGGGCGGTGCGCCACTTGGCCGGGTCATGAGGGTCAGCCACGGCGTCCAACTGGGCCAGCACCTGCGGCAGCGGGACCGCACGCAGAACCTCGGCGCGCTGGCGCCAGTTCATGAGGCGTCGGACATCGGGTTACGCAGGGTGACCCCTTCCTTGAGGTTGAAGACATGGCTGGATTCGGTCAGCCGGTCGATCAGGGCGGCGGTGAGGTGGGGGTTTTTCAAGAACGACGCCCACTCGCTGAACCCCAAGTTGGAGGTGATGAGGGTCGAGCGTTGTTTGTGGCGCTTGTGCAGGAGGGTGAAGAAGAGGCCGACTTGCGCGGGTTCGGCCTCGACGTAGCCAATTTCGTCGACCAAGAGTAGATCGTATTGGAGATAGCGGCGGATGACCCGGGCTTGCGAGCGGTCGGCCTGGGAACGGTGCAGTTCGTGGAGGAGATCGGCGAAAAGAACGTAACGGCCGCGGGCGCCTTGTTCGATGGCGTGGATGAGGAAGCTGGTGGCCAGGCCGGTCTTGCCCACGCCGGTGCCGCCCATCCAGATGATGTTCTGCTTGTCTTTGAGGAAGGTCATGGAGTCGTAGAGGGCCAGAACCTTCTTTTTGTTGAGCTTGGGTTGGCGATGGAAGGGAAAGGTGTCCAGGACCCAGAGTTCCGGGATCCTGGCGTGTTTGAGGCGCTGCTGACGGGCTTGGTCGCACTTGAGTCGGTATTCCTCCTCGATGACGCGCGTGAGCAACCGCGCATGGGAAAGATTGGATTGAGCGGCGGCTTTGAGGTGCTCGTCCCAGCGGGCGAGCAAGCCCGGCAGGCGGAGGTATTTCAACTGTTGGGCCAGGGTGTCAGTGATCATAACGAGAGAGGTCGGGGGTGTCGGTGAGGCAACCTTCCTGATAGGCGGGGCGTTTTTCCAGATCCGGATCGACCAAGGGGTCGGGCAGCGCGGTGTCGTCCAGGAGCAACAGCGCGATCCGTTCCAGAGTCTGCAGGCTGGTGATGTGGTAGCGGTGGGCCCGGGCAATGGCGCGGGCGAAGAGCGCGCTGCCCCAACGTTGATGACGCGCCCAGAGCCGGCGCAGGAACTGGTGGCGGAGCAAGCCCGGGGTGGAGAGAATGAAGTCGACGTAGGCAGCCACCTCCGGGGCCAGGGCACGCAGGCGCTTTTCCTCCTGGTGACTGGAGAGTTTGAGATTGCGGGGCCGATGGCCTGAGGGCTGTCCGGGCACGCGCACGATCTGGTTCTTCACGCCCCAAGGCAAAAGAGCGTATTCCATGACCGCGCGACGATCCTGACAAAGGACGACATGATGAAGGTAGCGCAGCACCTGGACCTCGCCCCGGCCGGTGCCGGGCACTTCGTAATAATTGCCCTCGACGGCGACGTAGCCGTATTCGTCGACCGACCGTTCCAGCAGCTGGTAGGGTGCGGGCAGATGGCGGGGCAGCGGGGTCAAAAACTGCCGTTCGTGTTCGAAGGCCTGGGCGGGAATGATGCCGGCCTTGCCTTGGGGCCGCTGTTCCATCCGCACGGTCGACCACGCCAAAGCCTGGCGGTTGAGATCCTCCAGGCTGGCGAAGGTGCGGCCCGGGATGAAGTTGGTTTCGACGGTGAGGAAGCTGCGTTCCTCGCCCGCCTTGCGATCCGAATGCTTGGGCGCATGGCACAGGAACTTGAAGCCGTAGCCCCGAGCGAAGACTTCCATCTCCGGGACCATCAGCGCGTTGGCACCCAGTCCGCGCCAGCGCGCCAGATTGGTGTTGTCGATGACGCACAGCGGCGGCGCGTAGCCCCAATGCATCAAGGCCAGATGCAGGAAGCACTTCAGATGAAAGCGATCGAAGAGCGGGTAGAACTGCAGATACCGGCGCTTGGAGTAACGCAGATAAAGCAGGCTGGCTTGGAGCCGGAGCCGCTGCGTCCCCACCTGCAAGGTGAACGGGCTGGTGTCGTGCTGCATCTCGGCTCCGGGTTGGTCGGGAACCTTTTGACAACGTGCCGAGCTCGGACCGGTGATACCCAGATCCCGCAGATGCCGCGTGAGGGTCGAGTATTTGACCGTGATCCCGTGCTCTTCCCGGAGCTTTTCCATCATCCGCTGGGCGTAGCCCTCACACTCCCGGTGCAGTTGGCGCAACAGATCCGCGTCCAGCACGACCCGCGGGGGGCGAATGGGCGGGGGCATCTGCCCGGACTGGGCGATGATGTCTCGCACGGCGTTGCGACTTAAGCGAAGTTGGCGGGCGATGGCCCGCTTGGGGACACCTTCCTGATGCATGAGGAAGACCGCTTTGCGTTTATCCGCAGTGATCATGGAGTTTTTGGATGGTTTTGGTGAAGGCAGGCAGTCGGGAGAGTAACCCGGCGCACAGCAAATGGGCTTGGGCACGAAACGGCCGGCTGGAAAGTCGGCTGGGATCGGCGCTCTTGGTCATGAGGCGAACCAAGAGCTTCTGGGCCTGCTCCAGATCCGCGACCACCACGCGTTCGAACTCGCTGCACCCGTCGGGATCCTCCGGCAGTTCCTTGAGTTGTTGCAGCGGCAGGGTCAGATGCCCTTGGCGGATCTGCTCCCGCAGCGACTCCGGGCCGCGGAAAAAACCGTGGGCCAACTGCTCGATCTGCCGGGCGCTGAGTTTCTTGCCGCGCAACGCCGCGACGAACTCGTCGATGGCCGCCGTGCCGTTTAGACGCCTAAAGGGGCGCAGGGTGTAGAGGTAGGAATAAACCGGGAAGGCTCCATCGAAGAGCGCACAGCGCACCAGCGGACTCAACTCCCCCAGCACCCCCAGACGCAAACTCACCCAGGCCGGGCTGCGCCCGACCTGCTGGGCGATCTCGCCCACGCTCAGGCCCCCCGTACCCTTGAGTTCATCGAGGAACCGGGCCTGTTCGAGCAAAGACAACGCGTGATCGTTGGCCGCGCGCAACAAACAGACGATGCCGGCCGTTTCGTCCGCGGCCAGCGCCACGAACGGCACCGTGGCCAGATGCAGCTTCTTGGCGCAGCGCAGACGCTTAAAGCCATTGAGCAGGATCCGCACGCCGCCGACCTCCACTCCCTGCAACGGCTCCTGGATCCCGCCGACGGCGATCGCCGACAAAAGCCGGGCTTCCGCCGCCGGCGATTTGAGCCGGCAGCCCTCATAACGAAGATCCAACTGGGCCACTTCCACCAACGCGGCGGCGTTCGACGCGCGTTCGGGATGTTCAGGGCGGTCGTTCATTGAACCAGGCCACACCCTGATCCAACCGGCGCGTGCGCACCATGCGGTGTTGTCTCCGCGTCTGCTCCAACAGCCCGATCACCTCCCAGCGCTCCACTCGCCGCCCTTCGATCAGCCCGACCAACACGCACAAATACG
>CAYPUR010000331.1:0-4320 GCA_964413865.1 uncultured Verrucomicrobiota bacterium | reverse complement strand
CTCAGAAACTCGACTTGTCTACGATGAGTTTGACCGGTCAAGGATTCTACGGGCTTGGCTCGGCTTTCGTGGCCGCCGCCGCCGCCGAGGCTGCAGCCGCCGCGGCCTCGAGCTTTCCCACTTCATCGAGCCTGGCCGGGGCTCCTGCATGGCCTTGTTTCGCCGCCGCCTCGAACCACTTCCTGGCTTCCCGGAGATTCTGTTCGAGGCCGTCACCCGCCAGATACCGCTTCCCGAGGTCGAATTGGGCGACGGCTGACCCCTGTTCGGCGCGTTTTTTCTGTAACTCGATGGTTCGTTTGAGAGCCTCGGCTCTCTGAGCGGCCTGTTTCTTGAGGACCTCTGCGTCGACCGTGTTGGTTTGGGGGTGGGGGGCGCCTGGTGCCGGGGGGGTTTTTTTTTGGGGGGGGGGGGGGGGGGGGGTGGTGGGGGGGGGGGGGGGGGGGGGGGGGGTCGTGCCCGGCAGAGGCGGTGGTGTTGGAGAGAGCGTCGCCGGCGGCGTGGGCTGTTGGGTTTGAGGGGCGATCGGTTTGACATAGCGCCGCGCACCGTAGAACTGGGCAGACCAGCTACGTCCGGGGACAATATCGATCCAACCGGCAGGCAAGGTCTCAGGACAGAGCCAGCAGCCGACCATGCACAGGAGCGCCAGGCGCGGAGTCCATTTCATGACGATGGAAAAGTCCCACATTCTGATTCCGCCCGCAAGAGGAGAAGTCCGGCCCAAATCCTCTGCTCGATATCAAAACATCGTTTGACGAAGTATGTTTGGTTGTTCTCTTGCGTTCTCGCGCGGTTCTTGACGTTGCCCCCGGCGCACCGCAGCCTGCGCCCATGAACGCGGTCGCGAAAGGTTGTCCGGGCCCCGGGGTCCCGGGCACGAGATCCCAGGCCTGCATCAGGATCGTCGCCCTGGTCTGTCTCGCGTCGGGTCTGTGGCGCAATGGCGTCGAGGCCGCGGGGGAGAATGGCTGGCTGACGGGTGTCGAGGCCTGGGGCGGGCGGGCGGCGTTGCCGGCCGTGGTGAATCCCGTGGTCGCGTCGCCGCTGCAATCCGTGCTTTCACTCCGTGGCGAATGGGAATTCACCACACGCCCGGTGGCCCCGTTGCGTCATCCGGGCTGGAACGCCTTCTACGCCCAACCGTGGCCGAACGCGCGGGCGATTCAGGTCCCCGGATGTTGGGAGGCGCAGGGGGTGGGGACGCCCGGCATGGGGGATTCCTGGGACTGCAAGTGGGATCACTGTGCGAAGCCGCTGCGCGCGGTTTACCAAGGGGATGCGTGGTATCGCAAGACAGTCGCCATCCCCGAAGCGTGGCGCGGGCAGCGGGTCTGGCTCAAGGTGGGCGGGGTGCGTTCTCAGGGCTGGTTCTGGGTCAACCGGACTCCAGTCGCCTGGGTGGACAACTACTGCGGCACGTACAAGTACGACATCACCGACCTGGTGGAGGCGGGAAGCCAGGCCGTCATTGTGGCTGAGGTGAACAACGTGCCGCCCAGCCGAAAGGGCCTCTTCAGCAGCACGCACCGGTTTGGCGGCCTCTACCGCGATGTCGAATTGGAGGCCACCCCCGACACCCGGATCGATTACGCGTGGGTCCGCGGCGATTTCGACAACCAGGCGGGCGAGGTCCATGCCACCGTGGCCTACGGGAACGACATCTGCGCGCTAAAACAGCCGAGATTGCGGGTGAGGCTCAGGACACGCGACGGCCAGGCGGCGGGTGAAGGCGATCGAGAGGTTGTCTTCGATCCGCGGCGCAAATCGGCCGAGGTGATCTGTTCGATTCCGCTGACGCGCTTTCAACCGTGGTCACCCGAATCCCCCGCGCTGTATCGCGCCGAGATTCTCCTGTGTGATGGGGACCGTCCGGTCCACGGCTGGGCGGAGCGGTTCGGGGTTCGCAAGTTCGAGGTGCGCGGCGATCGTTTCTACTTCAACAACGCGCCATGCTTCATTCGAGGGTATGGCGACGATTTCGTTTACCCGCTCACATTGGTCTCCCCGGCCTCTCGTGAGGAGCACCTCAGGCACTTCCAGGCCGCCCGGCAGGCCGGCTTCATGTACGTCCGGCTCCACACGCACTGCGAACTTCCGGAGTACTTCGAGGCGGCGGACGAGGCCGGGGTGCTGGTTCAGCCGGAGCTCCCGTACTACGGCGACTATCCGACGGAGGCGTTCACCTTTGATCCGATCCGGGACCTGAAGGAGTTGATCACGCATTATCGCCGTCACGTGTCGCTCGCGACGTACTGCATGGGGAATGAGGGGACGCTCGGCCATCCGTTGGGGATCCAGATCTACAAGCTCGTCAAGCAACTGGATCCCGACCGCCTGGTTCTCCATCAGGACGGGACTTTCAACACACCCGAGAACTCCGATTTCAGGAACGGCCCCATCAATGTCTGGCAGCCCGGCAGTTTTGCCTGCGACGCGCCGTTTGTCGCCCACGAGTACCTCAACCTCTCGGTGAAACAGGATCCGCGCCTCGCCGCGAAGTTCTCCGGGGTCATGCTGCCGCCCGTCCCGCTCGAGACCCGCGACGAGTGGTTGGCGGACGCCGGGCTCGATCGGCGCTGGGGCGACGCCTGCCAGGACGCTGCGCACGGTTTGCAGCGGCATTATCAGAAGCGGGGGCTGGAAGCCGCGCGCATGGACCCCGCCTGCGACGGTTATGGTTTCTGGACCATTGTCGATGTGGTGGTGAAACAGGGGAACACCTACAGCGCGCAAGGTTTTCTCGATCCCTTCTGGGAGCCGAAACCCAACGGCTACACCCCCGAGGCCTTTCGGGTCTTCAATGCTCCCACCGTGCTCCTGCTTGTCACCGAACCATCCGACCGCATCGCAGTCGCCGGCGACCGCATCCGGGCCGATGTCTGGGTGTCGCATTACGGGGACCAGGCTCTGAAGGAGACCCGGGTTTCCTGGACGTTGCGCGCGGACAAGTCGGTATTGGCCGAGGGCGTGTGCTCGGGCGGCGATGTGGACATCGGTTCTGTCCGGTCCCTGGCTCGAGCCGAGCTCGTGATCCCCGACCTTCACCAGCCGGCTCATGCGATTCTGGATATTGCGTTGGCCGAGACAGCGGTTCGCAATCAATGGGACTTCTGGCTCTTCCCCAAACGCGACACGCGGTCCGGTGCCGGAATCGCGGTTGCACCGGCGCTCCTGCCCAAATTGGCGCCGCTGTACTCGGGGTTGGTCGCCGCCGACGATCCTGAGGCGGAGCGGGCAGCCCTGCTCGTTTCGTTCTTCGGCTCGCCGGATGTCGAGCCGGCATTGGCCTCGGGCAAGCGCGTCATCCTGATCAACCGGACCACCGGCGCCCCCAATGTCAGCCTGGGCTGGTGGGCGATGGGCGAACAGGTCGGCACCGCCTTTGCGAGGCATCCCGCTCTGGGCGATTTCCCGCACGACGGTCATTTGTCCCCGCTTGCCTTTCGCATCCTCAAGCGGGGCCTGAAGCTGCCTGCGCTGCCCGGGCTGGATCCGGACGAGATGTTTGTCGTCGGCGAAGGTCTGGACAGCTATTACCTCTACGCGGGGGAGGCTCGGATCAAGCAGGGCCGGGCCCTGATGACCTTCGGGCTGGATCTCCTCTCGGGCCATCCCGAAGGGACCTGTCTGCTGGATGGGCTGATCCGTTATGCGCAGTCGGATCGCTTCGATCCGCGGGGGACAATCCTGACGTTGGCCACCGCGCCCGCTCCGAACGGGTGGTCGAAGACACTCAAAGCCGGCGATGTCGGATACGATCATGCGCCGCTGGACGGCGTGCAGCTCGATGTGGCACGGGCGATGCGCGGCGGAAACGAGCTGATCTGGGAAACCCAGCCCGTGCCGGCCAATGCCCATAACCAAGAGGTGTTCGCCATCACATGGGAAGGCGGCATGGGGTACTTCGCCGAGCCCCAGGGAGCATTCGCCCTCTACGTGGACGACGCGAAGGTGATCGACATCCCGGCCATCAGCGAATCCGACACAATCTGGGCGAATGCCGACCGAACGGTCAGCCTGAAGTACGAACGCGACAACACCCGGCCGGAGATGGGCCGGCTGACCCTGTCACTGCCGTCGTCGAGTGTCACCCCGGGCAAGCCCCTTCGATTGAAAGCCGTCGGCAGCGACTCGAACAGCCGACGCTGGTTCGGCGTCTGGCAGACCTTTGGCGGCCTCGGCCATCTTCTCGCTCCTGCGTCGCGAAAAGATGCGGCGCTGCCGCGCAGCGATTGAGCCGGCACGACAACATCTTGATCGATGCGGACGTGAGTCCGCGCCATCTCGCTCCGTCAAAGGCAGGAATCAGCGCCGACT
>CAYPUR010000330.1:0-4353 GCA_964413865.1 uncultured Verrucomicrobiota bacterium | reverse complement strand
GGAAAGCAAAACCGCGCCCGATAGGCTTTACGGTCACGGGCGAACTGCAACAGAAACGCGCGGTTATGACACCGATGCGTCCAAGAAGCAGGGCCACCCTTCTGCCGGGGATGCGTTGGCGCAACTGGCAGTCAATCACCTTGTGTCAGGAAGCCCCTGGCGGGCACGACCCGACCGTCCGGCAACCGGTGGTCGGCGCTGCCGAAGTTGACGGTGATCACCACGCCGTTGGCGAACACGGTCTGTTGCACACTCCGATCCGGCGTCAGGAATCGGTGGTCGGTCATTTCCTGATACCCCACGCGCCGGACGTGGGGGCAGGTGTTGCGGTAGCTTTGGACAAAGCGCGCCCGATTCTCTTCCCAGAGGCGGCGGTTGAACATGAACATCGGCGGCGTGCCGTAGAGCACGTTGAAGAGATCGCGCTTGTCCCAAAGGGCGGGCAGCTTGTTGTTGTAGTCGCCCCAGTACCATTGCGCCACGACACAGTCGTGATAGACCAGCTCCCAAAGCGGCAGCCGGTAATCGTGGCCGAGTTGGAACTTCGCAACCGCCGCGGGCACCTCGGTCCAGATTTCGCTCATCTGCCGGCCTGCGTCGGGCACGCGATACGGTCCCAGGCTCAGCATGCCTTCGAAGTAGTGCACGAACGGCACGGCGGCGTCGTGCCCCGTCTCGCAACCCGTGACGAGGCGGTTCTCATCGCAGACGTACCGGAGCAATTCCATCTTCCACCGCCGGCTTTCGGTGCGGGTCATGGGATGGTTCGGGTGGTAGCACTCGTGCCACGGCGCCGCCGTGGTGGTGTCAATGAACCGGCACCGATAAGGATGCGTGGCGAGGTCGGCGGGGATTCGTTCGCGGGCGTAGGGCAGCGCCTGGCGATCACAGATCACCCCGCAAGGGATCATTCCGCCATCCTTGGCTTCCACGGCCCAGCCCTTCACCCAGTTGCCGCGGCGGTCTCGGAGGATGTCATTGGGCCAGGCGTTGGTCGTCCAATCGGGATGGACCCATTGCAGACGGACGAAGTTGGTCGGCGCCATGACGTCCTGGTAGATGTCATACCGGCTGGTCAACACCCCCAGCTCGTTAAGGGCTCGGATGTTGTCCGGCGACTGCTGCCTGCTCCAGAGGATGCGCTCGATTCCGGCCGCCTGGAGTTCCCCGACGAGCGAGACGGCGTTGCGCTCCCAGCACCACACATTCACGGCGCCGATCAGCCGGTCCACGTCCGGATTGAGCTTGCGCTTTTCGGCGAGGGTCTTGAACAGGCCTGTCTGCTGGGCATACGCGCGGTATCGCTTCGCCATTGCCACGTGACCGCCTCGGGCGAAGAACACGTGCCGCAGTCTCCGCACGTACCCGAACTCGCCGCGCTGCGCATCCCACTCCGGGACAACCAGCAGCCGGCCATCGACACGCGCCACGCGGATCGACGCGTCATCGGGCGTCTCGATGATGCTCATCTGCCCACCCTCGCCGTCGGTCACGCCATAGAACGCCATGCAGATGCCGTGGCCGCCGTACGCAATGAGATGGATCGGCTGGATCGCCGCATCGTCTACGGGATAAGCGATCCCTTCGTTCATCGGGATCACGAGGTAATCTCCCGGTTCGCCCCGGAAGGGATGCGGAAATCGCAGGCTCGCGGGCATCGGCCCTGGGGCTGACAACTCCACGACCAACTCCGGGCGGTCGGCGTCGAGCTGCAGCACGGCCTGCACCTCCAGGCCGAGGCCGCCGTGGAACAGCTCGCAGCGCAGCCGCCCCGCGCTGTCCGTCGAGGCGCTCTTCACGATGCAATCGTTGGCCAGCGCTGTCTGCGTCCAGGCACGGGACGTCCGGCGATCTCGCACCGCGCAGGTGGCATCGCTCGAATTGAAACGGACCTCGAGTGCCGCGTTGCTGAGCATGAGCGTCGACGGAACGTCCCTCGATCGGAGCGCATGGACATTGCCGCGCCGGGCGACGGCGTAATCATCCACCCAGACGGTGGCCGGACCGTACCCGATCAGGCGCGGTTGCATCTGGCGGACGTTGGCCGAAGCCACAACGCGGGTCTGCAAGTCCTGCCAGTCCGCGCCTTCCGCTACCGTGCGCTCGCCGGCAGACCAAGCCTCGACTTTGCCTTCGGCGTCCCAAGTTGACGCGCACAACGTGGCCGTGCCACCACCCGTCACCTTGACCCAGCAGTTGAGTTCGACCAGGTCGCCGGGCTGGACCTCGAGACGAGGGGATGGTTCGAGGCTCCAATCCTGTTCCCCGTGGTGTTCGAGACGCAGCGCCGCCTGGCCCGAATGGACGCTCTTGGACTCGATCGCAGACCTCAGCGCGTCTGGGGTCCGCGACCAGAGACGCCACCCGCTCAAACCCGACTCAAAGCCACCGTTGCGAAATTGGCTCTCGCCGGCGATCGCCGCCGCACCGAGCAAGAACAGCATCGGAAGGACCGGCAGAGTGTTCATGGAGGGAGCATGTCCCAGAGCCGCGGGATGCGCCAGCCTGCGGTTCAGGGCTCCGCCTTTCGTAGTGTCGCCTGGCTAAGGGTCTGTGTAAACATTACTTCCGATTTTGGCGGGAGCTTGTCCCCGAACTGGGGGTCTTGTGGGAATGGGTCCGCTGACCTGGTCGGGCAGACCGAGCCGGGCTTTCATCTGTTCTGGAGGTCGAGATTGCAGCATTAGACTCTCAAACACGTCCTGAACCGCGTCTTCGGCGGCGGGCAGGTCGAGCCATTGCCGGGCGCACAGAACCAGCGCCTTGCTTTCCCGCTCGAACCGCCATCCCGCTTCCTGTGCATCGATCGCGCCCATGGCCTCATTCCTTCATTTAGACCCCACCACCGGCGTTTTCTTTCACGCACACAACCTCCCGTGCCGTCGATCGCGTCGCTGGGGCGTGAACAGAGCCAATGATTGGACCGTCCTTGATCGACATCGGCACGTCGCGCTTGCGGGCGGTCGCGACGCTCCGCATCGAGTATTGGTGGACTTGACCGGTTTTGCGTTTCCCCAGAACGGCACATCTCATGAGCAGGGGCTGAAGATTGTCTGTGCGGCACAACTCGCGTGCCGCCAACGCGTTAAGCTTGTCAATGGTGCCGTACTGCCCCTCGAGCCACTTGCGGTAGCGTGTCAGTGCCCAGCGTCTTCCAGTATTCCAGGTTGCGCGCCAACGGCGAGATGTCGTAACTGAAGCTGCCATCGGGATTCTCCTTTAGGCTGAATTAGAAGTTGAAGATCGCCAGGTCGAAGCCGTGATCGCGATAGTCCGCCAGATCGGCGCGCACCATCTGCATCTCCTCGGCCGGAGTGTTGCGGCCGCGTCGTTCCGGTCCCCTCAGCCCTCCGACCGGCGGAAAACTCGGGTCATCACGAGAAGTCTGTTTTGAGATGGGCGCGGGCCGCAGCCGCCTCGCAGGCTCGGCGTCTGCCCCACCGGCCCGCGCGGGTTGTGGCGCCCACCTGATACGGTTTCCGAAGTTATTCACCGCCGAGCGGAGTGGAGCCCCTCAACGGAGCGAAGCGAGGCGGTGAATAACTTCGCGGGACCGGTTGCGAACAATTTGCGACCACCGCACGTTAGCGCTGGCCGCAAGGCCTCGAGTCGGACACCGTCGCTACCCACCGACCCCAAGAGGGCTTCAAGGAGATCACGGGCCGACTCGGGGGTCGCTGTCACGAAGTCTGAGAGAACAGCCTCCCGCGAGGAGCCTTGTATCAGGTTGACTGATGACAGCACCAAACAGAGGCATCGACGCGATGCTGGAAGACCAAGTATGAAGGCGTGGAATCAAATCACTCATTAAAGACCAACGTCTTTGCCTGAGCCTGGGCCGAGTGGCGGTGATCGCCGAAGTCACCCTCAACGGCAAGCCGCTCGGAACGCTCTGGAAAGCGCCCTTCGACCTGGACGTGACCCACGCCGTGAAAGCCGGCGACAATGCCCTCGAAATCAAAGTCGTGAACCTCTGGATCAACCGGCAGATTGGCGACGAACTGTTGCCCGAGGACGGCGGCCGCAACCCGGACGGCACTCTGAAGTCCTGGCCCACTTGGCTCCAGGAAGGCCGCCGCAGCCCAAGCGGCCGCTATACCTTCACCAGTTGGCGGCTCTGGAAGAAGAACGACGCGCTCGTCCCCTCCGGCTTGCTCGGTCCCGTCGAACTGCGCGTCCTCAAAAGCGTGACATTAGGGCGCTGATGTGAACCGCCGTTCGGCATTGGCATACTCCGCCTGTCGGTCGGCTTGGTGGCCGGCAGGAGGTCCACCAGAAGCAGTCGCAGTTCTGGTATGTCTCACATTTTGGCGGTATTTTGAGCCGGATTCTGTTATGCTAGGCATCCGTTTC
>CAYPUR010000329.1:0-4413 GCA_964413865.1 uncultured Verrucomicrobiota bacterium | reverse complement strand
TCATTTTACCCCGTGCGGGCGCGGTTTTGCCACAGCCCGGATTTCGGATGATTCCTTCAGGTGGTGAGAAATCCGGGCTAGGGCGAGGCCGTTCCGGATTGGGGTGGCGGGCGCGTGGTATCAGATGATGAATCGGGGGCACGAGGAGGGTTGTCCCTGGACAATGTGGATAGCCACTTGGGTCACGTGTTCAGCGGGTGCGAGAAGGCGATCCTGGTTAAGGACAAGGGCATGCGGGTGTCTGGTGAGGGTGTGCTGCGGGAGTGAAACTGCATCTGTGGACCAAAGGAACTCAGGAGCGAGGTGTTGGGCATGCCACAACTATGGTTTGACCTCTCACTGGAGCGACAACGTCTTCGTCGGCGGAGAATCCTTGACCCTCTCAACGTGGCACAGAAACTCGACTTGCCTACAACGAGTTACGCCGGTCAAGGATTCTTGGGGCACGGATGGTGATCTCGATGGCGCCAGGTGGGACGGATTCGGTCGAGATGGCGCCTCCGGGCCAGCGCACGAGCACTTGAGCAGAGGCATCAGGCACGCTGAAGATCTGGACGACGCTGTCTTGTGACCAGTAGCCCGAGCCGGCTTGGACCATTCGTGCCGGTCCCGGTGTTTGGGCGTGTTGGATCCGGACCACTGCGCCCAACCCGTCCGGATTCCCGGCCGGCCCGCGCAGTCGCACGCGCAACCCCGGAGTGCCGCCGGTGTTGTGGAAGAGGCCGGTGGGGCCGTCGTTCTGGCCGATGGCAAGATCATAGCGTCCGTCGCGATCGAAGTCGGCCAACGCGCATCCGCGTTGTTCGCCTTCGAGACGGATGCCGCTCTCTGCCGCGGAGAGCGCGCGAAACCCGCCCGCGCCGTCTCCCAGCAGCAGCAATCCGCGTCCGGCATCGTGGCGCGAGGTCTCGGGCTCGACGCCGAAGAAGTTCTGAGCGATGACGGCGTCTTCATGACCGTCGCCGTCGAGGTCGCCGACCGAGACCCCGAACGCGGGCGCGAATTGGGCCTCGTCCGGCAGGGGACGCGCTTCGAAGCGATCGCCGCGGTTGAGGAAGAGGGTGGATTCGAGCCAGTCGACCTCCCAGTGTTTTGCGGAGGAGGCGGCTTCTTCGAGAATGTCGTCGATGCCGGCGCGGGCGTAATCGGCAAAGGAGGCAAACCGGCTGGCGAGGGCAGGGATCTGTTCGCGGAGGCGGTCGAGGGTTTGGAAGGGGGCGTAGCGGTCCAGCGACTGCTCGAAGTAGGCTTCGAGAAGGTCGACGCCGCCCGCACCCGTCCAGTCGCCGAAGTAGATGCGAATCGGGCGGGTCCGATGCCGCTGATAGCGCGTGTTGCGTCCCCAATTGGTGGCGATGAGGTCGAGTCGTCCGTCCCCGTCAAAGTCGCCTGTGGCGACGCCGTTCCACCAGCCCCGATAGCGGTCCAAACCCAGGCGAGTCGTGACGTCGGCGAGCAGGCCCTGCTCGAAACGCAGGATGCGCAGCGGGCCCCAGTCGCTCGCCAGCACCAGTTCGAGATCGGCGTCGTTGTCCAGGTCGGTCCAGACCGCGCCGCTGACCAACCCGATGTCGCGCAGGCGGTCTGTGTTTGCCTGGTCCGAATGCCAAGTCCCGTCCTGAAAGGCGAGCAGCAGTGACGACGCGGCTTGCGGGTAGCGTCCGGGCCTAATGCGGCCTCCGGCAAACAGGATGGGGCGTCCGTCGCGCACGCCCAGGGCGAGCGGGCCGACGCTGTCGGGCATCGCCGCGATCGGTTTGAGGTTGCCGGTCTGCGGATCCTGTTGGATGACGGCAGGCTCCGCGGGTTTTCCGGTTTCGTAATGGGAGGTGCCTACCAGCAGGCAGGCTGCGTTCGTGCCATCCTGCCAGGCCAGGGTGGTCGTCTGGTCGCCGGTCGCCCGATTCTTCGGGCGCATGGCGCGGAAGGCTCCGTGTCCATCGCCCAGGTAGAGGACCTGGTAGCCCCCGCGTCCGCTTCCAACCAGCAAGTCCTCGGTCCCGTTGCGATCCACATCGTACCAACTGACACCGGGTCCCAGGCGATCGAGCGCGCGGGGCAAGCCCGGCTGCAGTTCGTGTTCGTCGAACGGTTGGTCCTGGTGCGGTTGTTTGAGAGCGCTTGATACGTCGGCGAACAGAGGTGAACGGGGGCTGGCCTTGCCCGTGTTGCCCGACTCGCGCCCGCGCGCACCGGCGGGCGGTTCCGCGGGTTGGCTGGCGATGGGAACGGTCGGTTTCGGGTGCGGGTTGTCGTTCGTGCCGCGCTCGAAGATCTCGTACAGGTGATTGGGCAGGGCATTGTCGATGCATGTGCGGTGTCCGCTGCGCCATGTCACCTCGATGGTCATGCGGTTGGTCGCTCTGCCTGCGGCGAACACGCGCAGCGGATCGTCGCCGGAGAGGTAGCGCCCTCCGCAGACGACTTCCTGGCTCTGGAGCGCGACGGCGCCGTTGCGGACGAAGATCCTGGCTCCGATCCCTTGGGTGTTGGGCGGCGCGCCCCGCAGGCGGACGGCGAGGCGCGGGGTGGTGGAATCATTCCGATAGAGACCGGCGGGCTGGTCGATAGTCGGCACGACGATGTCCAGGTCGCCGTCATTGTCGAGGTCTGCGATGGCGATAGCTTGGGACACGCCCAGGGTGTTGAATCCCCAGTCGGCTCCGCATTCCTCGAAAGTGCGATCGCGTCGGTTTCGGTAGGCAAGGTCCGGCGTGGCCAATCGCGGGAAGCGCAGGTTGTCGGCGTAGCGGCTTTCCATGGTGCTGGCTCTGCCCCGGCTCAGGTCGGCGTCGTTGGCGTCCCGCAGGTTACCGGTGGTGATCAAAAGGTCTTCGTAGCCGTCGAGATCGACGTCGAGGAAGACGACGCTCCAGGTCCACTCGGTCGCGTCGATTCCGGCGAGTTGGGCGATCTCGGCGTAGGTACCGTCGCCGCGGTTGAGGAAGAGCATGTTGCGGGGGTATTCGGGGCGATAGAGCGGGTGGCGGATTGGAAGATCCATTTGGAGATGGGCCTGGGTGCCGCGCTGGCGGTGGCGCTGGTGGTGTTTGCGGCTGAGCATGTCGGTCACCACCAAGTCGTCCAGACCGTCGCGATCGATGTCGGCAAAATCGACCGCCATCGACGACATGCTCGTGTGCCGCAGGGCGGTCGGGGGCGGGGGATGAAACCGGCCCGAGCCGTTATTGATCCAGATTTCGTCGAGGGATTGGAAGAAATCGTTGCAGATGTAGAGGTCTGGGGCCTGATCGCCGTTGAGGTCGCGGAAGGCGGCGGTGAGACCCCAGCCATGGGGGGCGGCTGTCAATGGGCGACTCGCCCCATCGAGGAACGTGCCATTAGTCCACGAGCACCGTTCGAAGCGGCCTCCTCCGCGATTATGAAACAGGAGGTCGGGTTCGCCAACTTCGAGCAGGCTGACGCCGCCGTTCTTGAGGGCCAGCGGGATGAAACGGTCCGGGGGAGAGACCACCCAACGGCCATCCACAACGCCGACCTGGACATTGAGGTCGCGGATCGAGTCCTTGATTGTATTGGTGCGATAGGTGGCGACGTACAAATCGAGCCACCGGTCGCCGTCGATGTCCGCGAGCGCCAGCGTGGTGCTGCCGTGCGGATGCCGCAATCCGGCCTGGGCGGCCTCGGTGAAATGGCCCCGGCCGTTGTTGACAAAAAGCCGCGTCCCGCCGCGCAGGGAATTGACCAACAGATCCAGGCCGCCATCGCCATCGATGTCGGCGAAGACCGCGCCCGTCGAGGGCGAGCCGGCGCATGCGACTCCCGCGGATGCCGTGATGTCGGCGAAGGTCCAATCTCCCAGGTTGCGGTACAGGCGGTTCGGACCTTCGAGTGAGCAGAAGTAGAGGTCGACCCGTCCGTCACCGTCCGCATCGCCGAGGGCCACACCGGAACCGATTTCGAGGATTTGGTTGCGCGCCAGGCCTTCGTTCGAGACATGGTTGGTGTGGAAAACGCGCGTCTGTTCGGGCGGCAACCGGGTGAAACCCGTCCGCCCGAAAGACGGCACATCCAGACCATGCGCGCGAAACGGTCGAGTCGGGTGCGCATCGATCGGAGGGGAGTTCTCGGCTGCCTGCCCCGGGTCGCTAAGAGCCAGGAGCAGGGCAGCGGCCAACCAAACCCCTAGCCCGGATTTCTCACCACTGGGACGATGACAACGAAATCCGGGCTGGGGCAAAACCGCGCCCACACGGGGGAAAATGAGGATCTGAGCGCTTCCGAAACCTCGCGAGTGCGGCGACACTCCGTTGCCCGGTTGCATCCCTCCACTTGGGCGCGGTTTTGCGAGAGCCCGGATGTCAGACTCTGCGAAGCTCTGCACCACATCCGGGCCAAGGGTCTGTGCAAAAATGAATTCCGGTTTTGCTGGAGGGGATTTGGCTCGCTGGC
>CAYPUR010000328.1:0-4485 GCA_964413865.1 uncultured Verrucomicrobiota bacterium | reverse complement strand
ATTTCGCGGAATTTCCAGCATTTTCGACCCTCCGCACGTCTACCGAAGGCACACAGTGCATCTGTAGGTTGTCGGCGGGAATCGAGTCTGCGCCGCGTGGGGGCACGCGGTCTAGCCCTACATTTCTCACCACTTTTTGCCAACGCGAAGCAGGAGCTCACAAGAGAAGTCAGCATGCAGGCTAGGAAAGCAAAACCGCGCCCGAAAGCAGGGAGGGAACCGGACAACAGAGTGTCGCCGCACCCGCGAAGTTTCGGAAACGCTCCAAACCTCGTCGTTCCCTGTGCGGGCGCGGTTTTGCCCCAGCCCGGCGACGTCATACCGACACCAACCAGATGCACCGTTCGCCCTCGCGCGCGCCGATTCCATCTTGCACCATTGCCAGCCCGTTTTTATGTTGGATCCATGCAACAGATTTCGCGATGGAACCGGCGGTGGCAGAGCGTGGTGTTGGCCCTGTTCCTCATCCAGACCGCTTCGGCGCTGGCCGCCGATGCTCTGGCCACCGAGTGGGAGGATCGATTCCGCAGACTCAATGGCATGGTCGAGGAAGTGCTCGGAGCGCAGGCCACCCTCCAGAAGCGGATCGGCACCCTCTCCGATGAGGTCCGCGTCGCACGCGACGAACAGGGGCGCTCCGACACGCGCTTCGTCCGTCATGACGACCTGAGGAAAGCGCTCGATGCCCTCGCCGAGAAAATCCGCGAGCTCGATCGAAAACGGGAGGACGACAAAAAGCTCATCCTCGACGAACTGCGCAAGCTGGCCCAAAACCCCCTGCCCGACACCTCAAGCCGACGGGTCAGAAGGCCCGAGCCTGAGCCGGCACCGGCGCCTGCCACGGCGCTCAAATGCCGCGAGCACATTGTCAAATCGGGCGAGACCCTGGCCGCTATTCTGGCGGCCTACCAGCAAGACGGGGTGCGCGCCACCCAGGCCCAAGTGGTCAAAGCCAACCCCGGCCTCCACCCGGATCGGCTCACTATCGGACAGAAGCTCTTTATTCCCGACCCGTCCGCGCCATGAGGCGTCCCGACGGTCGCCCCCCTCGCCCCGATGTGTGGACTGCTGCAGTGCGTCTGGAGGTTGTCGGTGGGAATGGAGTTTGCGCCGCGTGGGGGCCTGCCTGCCGCGCCGCTGCGCTTTGTGGCACGGGCAGGGGCACGCGGCCTGCACCGACAATCTCCATCCGTTGTAGGCCCGGTGCCCTCACCGGGCGACGGTGCCCTCGCCGGGCGAAAGAACACCGAAAACAACCAGATGCACCGGGACTGCTGTCCGCCAGCGAATTGTCATTGCGCTTCTCGCCAATCCACGACAGTCTCCCGTCCACGCTTGCGTCGGAGCGTAGCTCAGCCTGGCAGAGCACTTGGTTTGGGACCAAGACGTCGCAGGTTCAAATCCTGTCGCTCCGACCACTTCTTCCCTGTGTCCCAATGACCCTACCTGTTCTTCACCCGCACAGCAGACATCTTGCGCAATCTGGCCGCCTCATGCACTGACGGGGTGAAACATGCGGGTGAGAGGGATTGTCACAGGCAAGGGCCTCGCGGAGCTTGCCCTCCGAATCCGGTCCCTCGGACAACGGCCCCTCCGAGAAGCCGCTCGACGAAGACCCAGCAACACGCATCGAGCAGACTCGCGACTCGCCACGCGTCACTTCGGATCGAGGTTCGGATTAAGATCGTCGGATGTGACGGTCGACTGGACGCCGGCGGGCGGGACCTCGGCATGCGCAATCCAGACAATGGCGTTGAGCACCACCTTCCGGAAATCGTCGTTTCCCCAGGTCTTGTGGCTGTGACCGCCCGTGAACCCAAATCCGCGCCCGCCATCCGGACGATCGAATACCCACATCACGTGCTGCGGTTCCTTACGTTCGAGCACGGCCTTTCGAACCTCGGGATTGCCGCTGTGAGGGCCGTCCGGACGGTTCAATGTATCCGCGGGCGGCAGCGCGCTCAAAATGGGCGTCACGCCTTTCATCCCTTCCGGGAACCGCATGTGATAATACCACTCGTCCACCGCGCCGAACGGTTTCACCCCGCGGGTGACCGGGTGGTCGGGCAGATTGCTGAACTGGGGATGCCAGAACGGGTTGACTGACCAGTGCGCTTCGAAATACCCGCCGGCCCATTCGAGAAACTGCGTGCCCCCCTTCTCCCTGGGCACCTCGACCGCATAGTGCAACAAGCCGAGGCCAGCGCCGTTCCGGATCTTCTCGCCGAGGATCTCGAGATGATTGCCCTGCACGAACGGATGCCCGCCGCCGCCGTCCGAGTAGATCACGATCGCATCGGCATTGTCGTACGCCGTCGGGTCTTTGGGCCACCCGTTGAAATAACAGGCCGTCAGAACGCCCGGATGACCGGCCAGGCACTTGGCCAACAGCAGCATGCCCGCCGTGTGTTCGTGATCGCCGCTCCCGTGGCTCGCCGTCCCGGCCGTCAGCACGATCTTCTTCCGGTCCGCCAGCTTGAACCGCTTGAGCCGCACGTCCTTGAACTGAACGGTCATCGGCGGCCCGACGTGAATCTGGAGCGCCAACACGCCCGACCGGCTCGCCTTGGCCGCATGCTCGTCGACGACATCCACAGTCTGTGCGCCGTTGATGAAATGCTGCAAGTGATTGCCTCGGGCAATAATGACGTACTCGTTCCAGTCCTCGTGCCTGATCTTCTCCTGGATCTCCTCCGACTTGCCCACCGACCCCACCACCTCGATCTTCAACTTGTTCGGGTCGGCGGGATCGGCCTTCAGCACCGTCTTCTGCCCGCGTTCGGCCAGGATGCCGCGCCCGCGCTCCTCGTAGAGAATGCCGCTGTAAGTCTTGCCGGCCTCGAAATCAGCCTGGTACCCCCCCACAACGGGGCCAAACTTGCCCGGGTCAGCCGTCTTGCTGCGGTACTGGATGCCCGAGTTGCCGTTGACGATCCGGTAGGAGAGCCGCAACTCGAAGTCGTCCACCACGCCGTCCGCCCAGACCAGAAACGTGTTGTGCGTCAGCTTCGTGTCCGCCTTCGTCACACCCGTGATAGCGCCGTCCTGAACAGACCACAGCTCCGGATTGCCCTGCCAACCGGACAAATCCTTGCCGTTAAAGATCGGCTTGAAACCGTCGTCCGACACGGCGGCGAGGGCGGTGATCCCAAAGGCCGCCAGGAAACCCGACAAACGAAGAGGTGTTTTCATAGGCGATTCTAATAATGGGACCGCGGCAGGCGCCGAACACACGGATGCTCCATCCGTGCCCGTCCGCGCATCCCGCAGTCCCTCGACTCGTGCGTAGACGGCTCAACCGAGCGTCTTCTTCAAGAACTTGAGTCCCTTCACCGCGATCTCGTCGCGACTCGGCTCGATCTGCCGCCAGATCGCGGCGGCTTTGGCGATGACTTTGACATCCTTGGTGAAGGATTCGATCACAACATCGCCGTTGTACTTGATCTTTTTCAGAGCCGCCGCGATCGGCGCCCAATCGATGTGGTCGTTGCCGGGCGTGCCGCGATCGCTGCCGCAGGCGTGGAAGTGGCCCAGCAACTTGCCGGCCTTCCCGATCGCCGTCGCCTGGCACTTCTCCTCGACGTTCATGTGGAACGTATCGAGGTGGAGTTTCAACGCCGGACTACCCACGTCTTTCACCATCGCCAACGCCTGATCCGCCGTGTTGATGAAGTCGGTCTCGAACCGATTGAGCGGTTCCATGCAGATCTGCCGGCCCTTGCTCTCGGCGTACTTGCAGAGTTGCTTCAGGTTCTTGACCACCGTCTTCCATTGCCGCTTGTAATCGGCCGGTTCGACCGCCTCGGCGCGCCCCACAGCCGAATAGACCGGCCCGATCAGCGACGGACAATCCAGAACCACCATCTGATCGATCAAGCCCTTCAGATAGGCCATCGAATTCGCCTGCGCCTCCGGCGTGCCCCGCAAATCCCGGTCGGGACCCAGCGCGGCGCACACGGAACCGCACGCCAGACCGGCCTTGTCCAACTCGTCTTTCACGTACTGCGGATCGATATGTTCCGGCGCTTCGATGGCGAGCTCGACCGTGTCGAATCCCCACTTCTTGAAAGTCTTAAAGAGCGGCGTGCTCTTGTTGGTGAACGGAGAGGTGAAGAGGAATGTGTTGATGCCGAATCTCATATGTTTTGCTTGTTTCGTGGCAGGCTAAGGACTGGCAAAGGCGTGTCAAAGGATTTCCACCTCAGGATTCCCACCTCAGCCCGGTCCGACGCGGAGGCGGAAGAGCACCGGCGTCTTCGCCAACGTCGTCGCCGATGACACCAGCCCCGAAGCGTGTGCCACAGCTATGCCGCCCTGTGTTCTCCGTGTCTACTGGTGAATCCCCCTCGATGACTGTCACCGTTCCGGATTGAACCACAGAGGCGCCGAGCGCGCAGAGGAGCGGCGCGTCGATTGTTCCGTGGTTCACTCTAGCCTGCATTTCTCACCGCTTTTTGCCACCGCGAAGCCCGAGTTCACAAGAGA
>CAYPUR010000327.1:0-4528 GCA_964413865.1 uncultured Verrucomicrobiota bacterium | reverse complement strand
GAATAGAAGTTCTTGCTTGGAACGTATTGCAGCAAGTGCGGGACCTTACTGAGCGAGCGCCATTTGCCGTCCTTCGAGAGGCGACTGTTTCGCGTGCCAGTCGGCGGCGGAGGGATGGTGCTTGTCGTCGCGATAGTATGCGTTTTAGGGATACAATTAAGGGATACAACAGAAAAGCCAAGGTCTCGATTTCGTTTGTAAGTTATTGATCTAGAATGGTTGCGCGCGTGGCGGAATGGCAGACGCGCCAGACTTAGGATCTGGTTCCGAAAGGAGTGGAGGTTCGAGTCCTCTCGCGCGCACCAAGCCTCGGCGGTGTGAATCGAGCAGGGGCGGCGTCAGCGGCTCTGCGTGGCAGGCGGCTGTGGGGTGGAGGAGGGGAGGGACTTAACGCTCAACGCTCAACGCTCAACGCTCAACGGCCAGCCTTCAACGGCCAACAGTTCATGGACAATGGCTCATGGGCAATGGGAAAGGCCAAATCGACGATGACCGGGCGATGATCGGAGCCGACGTGCGGGCCAACGCGGCGATCGAGAACCGTCAGGTCGGGCGATACGAGGCAATGATCGAGCGGGATCCAGAGCGGGACGAAATGGCCCGGCCAGGTCGGCTGGTAGCCGCGTCCGCGCAGGGTGTCGATGAGTCCGCTGCCGGCCAGGAGTCGACGGTAGACCGGCGACCACGGCGTTGTGTTGAGGTCGCCCAGGAGGACTTTCGAGCCCGGCCGAGCGGCGGCGTGTTCGGCGGCATGCTCGAGTTGCGTGTCGCGCAGCCGGGCGTTTTCGGCCCCGCTCGGCGGCAGGGGATGGGTTCCGAAGATCCAGACCGGCTGCCCGTCGATCTGGACTTCGGCCTCGATCGACGGCAGGCCGGCCTCGCCTAATGCAATGACACGGGCTTGAGAGAACGGGTGGCGGCTGAACAGCGCGATTCCGAAATTGTCGTCGCGCGGCGCGTGGATCGTGTGGGCCCAGGCGTTGGTCAAGGCGGCCAGTTGCGTGAGCCAGCGCGCATCGACCTCGATCAGGAGAATGACATCCGGATTCTCGCGGCGGAGGAAGGCCTCGACCAGGTCGTGCCGCAGGTTGGCAGTGTGCACGTTGACCGTGACGACGCGGCACAGTTTCGCGGCGGCGGCCGGTGGGCGTGGGGCGGGCGGGACGAAGGAGGGGAGCAGGACAGCGAGATTCGAGAGGGCCAGGGCGGCGTAGGCGAGTGAAGGCCAGCGCGGCTGATGGGCGGGCGGGGTTGCCGCACCGCCGCTCGTCCGGCTCGGGCCGGGCGAAACTCGAGTCAGCACAGCCACGGCGGCGAGGGCGAGGGCGTACTGGAGGCGGAAATGGCATGCCAACTCGAGCAGCCACGAGCAGGATGCAAAGAAACCTGCAACCGTGCACAAGCCGGCCAATGCGCCCGTCGCGTGCAGCAAGCCCGTGACGCGGACTTTGGGTTCGAAGAAGCGGGCCATCAGCATCGTTGATCGCTGGAACTTGTTAGTGTTTTTGTCGTTTGGCGGCCAGTGCCTGGCGCAGTTTGGCCAGGGGCAGCGTATTGACCACGTCGGCCTTGGTGAGCCATCCCTTGCGCGCCACGCCGGCGCCGAGTCGGAGGAAGCGGGCATGTTCGTGGCGATGGCCGTCGACGTTGATGGCGCATTGGACGCCTTTGCTGCGCGCGTAGGGCCAGAGGCGCCAGTCGAGATCGAAACGATAGGGATTCGAGTTGAGTTCGATCCAGGTGCCCGTGTCGGCGCAGGCGTCGACGACGGCCTGGACATTGACCTTGCAGGGCTCGCGTTCGAGCAGGAGGCGTCCGGTCAGGTGGCCGAGCATATGGACACACGGGTTCTGGGCGGCGCGGATGAGGCGCTTGGTGTTTTCGGCCTCGTCGCTGGCGGGGACATGGAGGCTGGCGACCACGACATCGAGCTCGGAGAGCAGGTCATCTTTGAAATCCAGCCGGTCGCGCAGGATGTCGACCTCGGTGCCTGCGAGGAGTCGGAACCCGCTTCCCGCGTCGGCCAGGGTGGCATTGACCGCCTCGATGGCCTTGATCTGCTGGCGCAGCCGCGCCGGGTCGAGCCCATTCGCCTGGAACGACGCTTGCGAGTGATCCGTGATCGCCCAGTAGGCGCATCCGAGCTCCTGCATATGGCTGGCGATGTCTTCGAGCGCGTCGCGTCCATCGCTCCAATTCGAGTGGTTGTGCAGCGAGCCGCGCAAGTCGGTCCATTCGAGCAGGCGCGGCAGTGCGTTCTGCTCGGCGGCGGCGAATTCCCCCTGATCCTCGCGCAGTTCGGGCGGTATGGGAGCGAGGCCGAGCGCGGCGAAGATGTCGTCCTCGGTCTGGCAGGGCAGGCGCAGCGCGGGGTCGCGTGTTTCCTCGGTCGAGCGGAACAGGCCGTATTCGTTGAGGCGGAGGCCGCGCTGGATGGCGCGCTGGCGCATGACGATGTTATGTTCCTTGCTGCCGGTGAAATAGGCGAGGGCGAATGGGTACTCGGCATCGCTGACGACGCGCAAATCGGCCTGGATACCGCCTTCGAGAATGACGCTGGCCTTGGTGTCGCCTTTGGCGCTGACGCTCAGGACGCCCGGCTGTGTGGTGAAGAAAACGATCACGGACGCCGGATTCCTGGAGGAAACCAGGAAATCGATGTCGCCGATGACCTCCTTGAAGCGCCGGACGCTCCCGGCCGTGCTGCAGCGGAGAACATCGGGATGGCTGCGAAGCGATTCGAGGATCGGCTCGGCCAGCTCGAGCGCCTCGTCCAGTCGGTGGCGCGAGGCATACTGGCGGCGGTACTGGATGCCTTCGAGGATCTTGGCCTGCGATTTCTCGCCAAAGCCCGGCAGACCCGCGACCTGCCCGGCGTGGCAGGCCGATTCCAGGGCCTCGACCGAATCGATCTTCAGCTTTTCATGGAGCGCCTTGACCTTCTTGGGGCCGAGTCCGGGGATGTGGAGGAGATCGGTCAGACCCGCGGGCAACGACGCCTTCAGCTCTTCGTAGTAAGGCAGGCGTCCGGTGGTGACGAGTGTCGTGATCTTCTCCTGGAGGGCCTGGCCGATGCCCTTGATTTCGCTCAGACGCTGCTCGGCCACCAGCGTGTCGAGCGGTTCGGTGAGCGACTCGACAATCCGGGCCGCATTGGCGTAGGCGCGGGTCTTGAAGGGGTTTTCGCCTTTGAGTTCGAGCCAGACGCCGATCTCCGACAGCACGGCTGCGACTTGGTCTTTGTCCATGCGGTGAGTATGCGGGGCAGCCGGGGCGCTTCAACCCGAAAACCAGCGATTCCGCCCATGAACCTCAAGAGGCGCGACTTCTTGACAATCAGCGATGGCATCTTGAGGTTTATGGGCAGAATCCACGATTCCGGGCACGATGGCCTTGCTGAATCGGGCGCCGTATGCGACAACAGCCTTCGTTGAGCCCATGATCCGCGGATTCTCCTTTGGATGAGGGCCTCGCGTGGGCCGCGTTCACGGGCTCAAACAACAGACAATCAGCCTGACATGTCTCTTTATGCCTTTATGAAAACACGATCCTTGAAGCGCGCCGGATTGGCATTGGTTGCGGCTTTGGCTTGTTGGGCGGCGGGCCCGCGGGCTGCGGCCCAGACGCCCGCGGACCTGGAGATTCAACTCTACGCCGGGCTGACGATCACGGGGACGGTGGGCAGCGTCTATTCGATCGAGCACGTCACCGACCTGGCCCAGGCGAACACACCGGGCGCCTGGCAGTGCCTGGATTACGTGCGATTGGCATCCAGCCCTTGCCTGTGGACCGACACATCGGCCCCGGCGACCGAGACGCGGTATTACCGCGCGGTTCAAGTGCAGGCGCCCGCGGGCATGGTGTTCATCCCATCGGGGACGTTCACGATGGGGAGTCCGGCCGACGAAACCGACCGTCAGGGCGATGAAGGGCCGCAGACGGCTGTCGTCATGAGCCGATGGTTTTGGATGGGGCGATGCGAGGTGACACAGGCCGAGTACGAGACGCTGATGGGCAACAACCCGAGCGAGTTCAGGGGCGACTCGAGCCGTCCGGTGGACAGCGTGAGCTGGAACGACGCGGTCTTCTATTGTCTCAAGCTCACGCAGCGTGAAAGGGCGGCAGGGCGCATTCCCCCGACATGGTTGTACCGGCTCCCGACCGAGGCGGAATGGGAATACGCGGCGCGGGCGGGGACGGCGACGCGGTTCAGTTACGGAGACGATCCGGGCTATCTCGAGCTCGAGAACTTCGGGTGGTATGAGCTCAACAGCGGCGAGCAGACGCATCCGGTCGGGCAGAAACTGCCCAACGGTTGGGGTTTGTGCGACATGCACGGGAACGTGTCGGAGTGGTGCCAGGATTGGTATGCCGAGAGTCTGCCGGGGGGGATTTCAGTCGATCCGCAGGGACCGGGCACGGGTGAGACTCGAGTGCATCGCGGGGGCGACTGGGTGTACTGGGGCAATGGCGCGGCGCACTGCCGATCGGCCTACCGCAACTCGTACTTCCCGGAGTCGGGGTACAG
>CAYPUR010000326.1:0-4537 GCA_964413865.1 uncultured Verrucomicrobiota bacterium | reverse complement strand
GTCCTCAGGCTCTACAGTCTCCATCATTCCAGACAGGAACTTTTATGATGAACCGCGCCGCCACGTAATCACGGCAGGCCTGCTCGGTGGCGAATCGCTCGCGAAACTCGATGACGGTCTCTGGATAGGCCTGCATGGCGCACATTTCGCGCTAAAATTAACAAGAGTCAACTGCATAGCCCTATCATCGAATTGCGCTCTTTCCTTCGGTTCATCTATCGGTTTCGAGCATTTGCCACTTCCTGCAGGAACTGGTCCAACTCGCGGTGTTGCAGCCCGAGCTTCTGGTTCAGCGAGCTGAGTTCGCCGAGTTCGCCCCGCGAGCGGACGCGTCGGGCGAAAGTGCGGAACAGCTCCTCCAGCGGCGCGGCCGAGAGTTCCCGGCCGGCAGCCTGCCCTCGCTGCACCAGTTCGTCGCCGGCCACTTCACCCCGCAAGTGCTTTTCCTTCAGTGCGTAGGCGGACTCCATCTTCCGGCCGACTTCGTCCAGCAACAACGAGCAGCGGAAGTTGTCAGCCAGCCAGTCGAGATTCCGCCGCTGCTCCGAGGGTCCCGTCCGCGGTTCAAGCCGCTCGATCAGGGCAATGGCAGCGCGCAGTTGCTCGGCCAGTGCCGCCGACATGCGGCCCCACGAGGCGCTGTAAGGATAGAACTCCGGCGAACTGAGACAGCCGAGTTGGTTCTCTTGCTCGAATCGCAGCAGCAGGGGTGCCAATGGCTCGGCGGCAGCCGGACCGTAACGTTCGGTGCAGTGCCGCCGGTACAGCTCCTCTCCGGGCGGCGCCCCCGCTGGATCGCGGGCCGTCAAGGCGAAGGCTTCGAGGTTCGCGCGGATCTCTTCGGTGCGCCAGTGGATGCCGATCACGCCGGACAGCTTGTCTGCATACGCGGCCTTGACTTGCGCGCTGACCGAGGCCGCGCGCGGTTGCAGGTGCCACAGCGAGCCGTCTCCTTCGAACCATGGGATCGCCCACGTCGGCCGATGCGCCGCGACCTCTGCCAGCACCGCCGCGTGCCCCGTGGCGCCCATGCCGGGATTCAGACAACTGAACACGATCTCCCGTGGCAACGCCCGGTCCAAGCCGCGCAGCACGGGCGGCAATTGCGGACCGCCGCCCCAGCCGCCTATCGCCAGCCGCGTCCGGGGCGAGTGCTTGGCCAGATACTCCTGCACCTGCCGTATCTGCGCCAGCGACCAGATGCCCGTGAACACGTCGTGTTCGTTCGGTGCATCGCTGAAGTTGACCTTCTCCCGCTCATAGAACTCAGCGAATCGCCCGGCCAGTTTTGGCTGGGCGACAAACATCGAATGCTCATGCAGCCAGAGCCAGACCCAGTCCAGGCCGGCGTACGCGGTGAGCAGGTCGTGGAGCGTGGCGTGCAGGATCTCGATGTTCGCCGGATGCGTCGGGTCCGGCAGCATCGCCCCCGGGATTCGCGACTCCGGCGGCACGATCGAGGCCAGTTCCGGCGGATGGACGCCGAACTCAAAACCCATCGCCACCTGGATCCCGCGGGCATGAGCCATCTCGACCACCAGGCGCATCAACTTCTGAGCGTTTCGGTAGCGTTCCTCGTTGGACCGAGCCGTCACCGCTCCGTCGGCCCCGAATGCCTCGGCGCCGGCGGGCAGCGAAAACAGTCGACCCGTCTCGAATGCAAAGTCGCGCACGGCCAGCGGCCGATAGCCCCACCGCACTGTCTGCGAGGTGTCGAGATTGGCCTCGGGGACAACATCCCGATAGCGGATGCGGATCAACGGCTCGACGTACGGCGCGTACCGCTCGGCTCCGCCCGTGTAGCAGTGGAAGCCCACGAAGTTCAGCCCGCGCGCCGCGAGGTCATCCAGATATGCGCGGTAGTCGCCCTCGTTCCACGCCGTCGGCCCCGACAGAAAATTGTGCCACGGCAGCGTGCCGCGTATGGCAAAGGCCGGCGGTGCCTCGGCAGCTACGGCCGGCGAACCCGGCCAGACATCTGGCATGAGCAAGGCAAACCAAGCAGCGAATCGACAGATCGTCGCGAACATCGGCTTGTTTCCAATCATCCAGACAAGATCCTGGTCCCAACGCGGTGTACTGCCGCAGCATGACCCGTTCCGCGGCAATGGTTGCATCCCTACGTGCCAGTGCGCCTCAGGACCCACTCAATCACATTGCCCCCGGCCACACTCTTCGCCAACGGCCCCGGCACCGTCCCCATGCGCTTCGCGCCGTTGATGTCCGTGTTGACGGTGATAGGCGCCCCATCGCGGTCCTCGATGGACTGGCCGACCCGTTGGAACACGCCAACCAACCCCGCGTCAACGACAGGGCAACGGAGCTGCGACACCATCTCCGGGAGCGTGTAACGGATCACCACGCCGGTCCGGCTGTCCTCGCGCTTCAGATCGATGCCGCCGGGCGACTCGACGCTGTGCTCGTCCCCGAAGCCGCTTCGCTTCGCGCCGCCCAGGAACAGGTTGTGGTCGGCCCGGTTGCCGGGGTTGGCCTTCACGAAGTCGAGGCCTCGACCCACGAAGATGTTGTTGTACCACCGCTCGTCGGCAGGCACGCCGTGGTCGGCGCCAGCCTCCCTGGTTGTGTGGGGAACGTACCAGGCCGACTTACGTTCCAGGTCGGGATTGTGGTGGTAGCCGCAGTCGACGAACAAGTTGTGGGCGAACACGTTGCCCTCGGACTGGCCCTGCAAGCCGCCTCCGATCAGGACGTTGTTGTCGATCAGCATACCCCCGTGGTTCATCTCCAAGAAGATCGTCGCAGTCTGAGTGTCGTAGATGAGGTTGCCGGTGATCCGCAGGCCCTGGTTGGCGTAGTCGATCCAAATGCCGTAGGCGGCCTGCTGCTGGTGGTAAACACCGCGGATCAGGTTGTGCCGAATCGTCGCGTCGACGGTGTTGTGGAACTTGATCGCCGCAGTCTCCCACCCGCCGAACTCGCGCCGGTAGTTCGTCTCCTCAATCAGGTTGCCCTCGATCAGGCTCCGCGTGGCGCCCTTCTGACCGGCGATGCCGGCCTGCCCGCAGCGACGGATGTGGTTGTTCCGGACGATGTGATCGCCAAACGCGTCAATGTCCGTGTAGTCGACCCCAGGCGCGTGGCCCAGGATGATCCCCACGCAGCGCGCGTGCGTGACGCTGCAGTTCTGGATGATCCAGTGCTTGCCCATCCGCGTGCCGACCGCGCCCGTCTGCAGTTCGACAACCGGTGGCGCCCAGTTGGCGGCGGCGTGGGCGAATTGGAAGCCGTCGACGGTGATGTACTTCAGCCCGGTAACCTCAGGCATGAAGATCATCTCGCGCGCGTTGATCTCCGCCAACTCGCGATTCGGGTCCGCGTCGCCGAAGTTGGCGAGGATCGTCGTCCGACCGTCCGCGACCCGGCAGTGCCAGCTCTGCGGGGTGGTGGCCACAGTCTCGGGCGTCTGCTGTTCGCGGTAGGCCTCGCCGTTGAGGTACACGTCTCCGCGGTGGTGCCACTGGCCGTAGTTCAACCAACCACCGGAGAGCTGCAATGCGTAAGGGTTGTAGGTTCCGAAGAAGGCGTTCGGCAGCTCGGCCCGCCACACGCCGCCGCCTTGCGACTGCCAGTCGACGATCCGCTCTGAGCCCTTGACGAACACCTGCTCGCCGGCTGCGGCGCGGTAGCTGATGCGTCGTTCCTCGCTTGTGCCGCCACGCGGGGGCTTCACCCACTCGCGGTAGGTTCCCGCGTGGACGATCACCTCGTCGCCCGGTTGCGCCGCGGCAGCGCCGCGGCCCATGGTCCGAAACGGCAGCGCCGCCGAGCCCACCCCAGCATCATCGCCGGTGATCGCGACGTGAATCTCCCGACCGGTCGCGACTCCGGTCATTAGCGTCAGCGAAATGGCCAGCCAGAGCACGCTTGAACAGCGGGGCAGCATCGCCGGGCCACGCCACGGAGTCTTTGGTCCCTTCCTTGCTTCCGCACTCGATTCTGCCGTTACGGCTGCGCACTCATGGGCCGTTGCGTCTTGCATGTTGTGGGAGCATCCCCGGACGGCGAGAGGCTCTTCAAGGCGAAATTCCACACTCAAGTCTCCAGGGCCGTCTCGGCGCCTTTCGGTGGCACCGGTTCCGCTCGGCAACGCGCCGTTCCTTGCTCGAACAAGTCACGGGGTTCTGTTTGCGTCAGCGCTTCGGCTCGGCGCGAGGCGGGGCCAGTCGCTTACCCAAGGCGGCCCAGAGTTTTGGGCAACTTCTCCTGGGACATGAAGGCCTCGAGATGCTCGCACAACTGGGCCAACTGGGCTTTCGCGGCGCGAGACGACAGAGCGAGCACCATGAGCGTCGCAAGTGTCATGACGGACCCAGGATTCCCTGCCTACGTTTGCCTACACGGGCGATAGGGAAGAACCGCTGCAACCTGCCAGGAGACGCAAGCGGCCAACATGCGCTGGAGCCCTGGAAATATTAGAGATTGTGGCGTTTTGACCGATGAGCGAGAAGGTCGAGGATTGTCTGTGCGGCACAACCGCATGACTCGGTGAAGCGAAAGAAGAATGGGTGAGGATTGT
>CAYPUR010000325.1:0-4544 GCA_964413865.1 uncultured Verrucomicrobiota bacterium | reverse complement strand
AACCGGAAATAGGCGCTGGCGCTGGGAAGGCCTTGGAGGTTGGGGGCATCGTCCGCGAAGCGATGGAACGTCTGCCAACCCATGCCGGGGTTCGCGAGCAGTTCATCACTCGCTTGTGGTGCGACTTTCACCGTCGTTGAAGCTGCGTGCGTGGATACGAGGAGGAGCCAGGAGAACGCCGTCAGGATTATGGCAAGCAGGAATCCACTGTCAGCCTCGAGGTTCGCCTCGCTGGGACTGGCCGTTTTCATAGGACGCCTTTTGAATCGGCTCTGACGCGAATGCAAGCCCCAGAAGATCGCGATGGCACCCTACCACCCGCAATCGACGGAGTCGGGGAGCAGGAGTTTGACTTGGGTCATGTCCAGGCCACTCAGAACTGGTTTCCCCGCCTCTTATTTCTCTCTTCGATGGCAAGGAGTTGACGCACTGCGAGCAGGTCGCGCTCGCGACCGGCCGCCCTTTTCGACGCAATCAACGCCTCGAGGTTCAGAAACCGAAAGGTCCCATAGGAGAAGGTCGCCTGGATGCTTCGTCGGAGCACAGCCTCGAAAGTGCCGATCCCCGAAATCTCTCCGATGCAGTCCAACTTGCCCAGGTCCGTCTGCAGATAGAGGTTCTTCAATTCCCCGAAGCTGCTCCGGGTTGCCGCCAGCGCGAGTTTGTTGGGGGTCAACCGGTGTACTGGATTCAGGTCGGCGACGGCGGTTTCGATCCGCCGGACATTCTCCTCGCCAAAGGGGCAACAGATGTCCAAGTCGAACGTGGCCAGGGGCACACCATGATAAACGACACACACACCCCCAATCACGACGAAGTCGAGTCCGCTGCCTTTCAGCCGCGTCAGGAGCGCCTGGTCATTCTGCGACATGAGTTCGGCCTGCTTCCTGAACCTCGAGCAGGAAATCGAGGACTTGCTGGTGTTGCGCCAACCGCTGTTCGGGAGTCAACGCCAGGAAATCCTCGATCAGCGACATATCGACACCGGCAGCGTGCGCCGCCCGCCAGGCCGGGCCGGCGTCCAGTGGCATGACATACTCGCCGTTCATCTGGGCCAGTGTGGTTGGGTCCATCGTCGTGCGACTGGTTGGGTTTCCCTTTTCGTTTGGCACAACCATGCCGTAGCGAAAGCTGCCCATCAAGTCGCAAAGGCAGACGGATCCACCGGCCTCACGCTTGGCGCGACCGCTCCACGCGTTCTACTCGCTGAGCGTCAACCCGTGAAGTGATCAGTCCTGAGGGATTTCGTTAAGGCAAGCAACTTCACCCAGACCGATGAACAGGGTCGCATCAGGCTGGCATCCCTCGGTGCTCGCGGACGGAGTGGGGACGGCCCGTCCCCGTCCTGCCGACTGCCGCCCAACGCGGGAGATGAGCCCTGCCTGCCGGCAGGTGCGCTCCGAGCGGCGGAGCTTGATGCAGCCCTGGCGGCAGATCGCGGGTCGAAAGTCGGGCTTGCTTATTCGCGGGTTTCGTGCTACTAATGCTAATAATGCTTGTTCATCACGAGCCGCTGACTCGCTTCGGTTCAGCCAACGACCCGCGTGCAAGGACAGACTGGCGAAAGAACCATCAACTCATGTCGCCATGAAGACACGGAACGCGATCAAGAGGTCAGCCAGCCCGAACAACACCCCAACCAATCGTTTACACCGACACGTCGGGAGGATTCTACCGCTGCTGCTCTTGATGCTGTCGGCCACGGTGCAGGCGCAGTTCAACTACACGGTTGAGCAGGGCAAGGGCACCATCACGGGATACGCCGGTCCAGGCGGTGCGGTGGCTATCCCCGACACCATCAACGGCCTGCCGGTCACCAGCATCGCGGACTCGGCGTTCAGGAATTTTGCGGCTGATCCTGTCTGGGAGACATGAGCGGCGAAACACGGTGCTCTTCGTTATCTTTGTTGTCTTCTGTGGAAAGAACGGCCTGGCTCTCTCGCGTTTTGCATGGGGAAAGGAGGTGCGATGAGACCAAAGGGGGCACTGTGCGAAAATGACGAGACGCGGGGGTGCGACAGCCGTCATTGCGTGGCTTGCCAAAGACCCTTCACCGGGGCATCGTTCGCGATATCAGTATGAAGTCGAACGCGCAAAGCCCGGCGCCGAGGATCGAACTGGGGCGAACATCGTCGCTGACCCGAGGATTTGCGGCGCGCAACCGACCTTCAAGGGCACCCGCATCATGATCGGGATTGTTCTCGAGCAACTCGAAGACGGCCTGACCTGGACAGAAGTCGTTGGCGAGTGGGACGGCAAAGTTTCCGAGGAGGCCATCGCGGAGGCCATCGCCATCGCGCCTCTGGTGGACAAGCACGAACCGTTCAGGGGATTCGATGTTGGTGCTCGACCAAAACCTGCCCGACGCCCAGCGCTTGCAGTTGCGTAGCTGGCGGATTCGGTTCCGTGTCATCGGGGTGGACCTTGCTGACCGAGAGCCGCAGTGGCGAGCATTGGATCCGGCCCAACACAGGGGCCATCGAGGGCTTCGCCTTTCTGCACCGTTTTGGTCCGTACGACGAGAAGGTCCTGGGCGTTTCTCGGACGGAACTCCTGCGGGAGACGATCGTGCCCATGACGCGCTACCTGGTGACCACGCATGTCACCGGAGTGCGGCCGACCAGCGACGGCAAACCGCGGGGCGACGCGTGGCAATCGGCGCATTGGATCTACGAACAAGGCCGCCGACGGGTGGTGGTCGATGGCCAAGGCATCGAGGTCGCCTCCGGCTGCGGTCAACCGTGGCAATGGGAGACGGCGGGTCGGATCAAGGTGGACGATGCGTTCGAGATCGTTTCCCTGCAGGCGCTGCCGGCGGCATACCTAGCCGCAAAAGGCCCCGAGCGCGGGCGAGTGACTGATCGCATCATCCTCAATTACCCAGCGAGGCGCGTTTCAGACCAACCCAGACTAACATCCTCATGAATGGTTCCTGTGTCTCCCCACCCTCTCTCCCGCGCCTCGCTATGTCTAGAATCCTCGAACAGAAAGGCAGAGAGGGCTGTGCGGAGCGGAAGTGAAAACTGACTTGATTACACGAAGTCGGTGGGGCGAGGATTCTAGCCGGCAACCGCACATGGGTTTCCGGGGCCGTCATTTCGGACGATCAAGCCGTCATCCGATGCCGAGAGTGAGAACGGATGGCACGATGCTCTTGCACATACTCCTCACAATGAAGCTGCTTTTGCGCCTGGTATCGGCGGCAGCGATGCTCGGGGCGGTGCTCGCCGCCGCGCCGACCACCAACACCACGCCGGTCGTTGCCGAACGACTGAGCGCGACGGACGCGAACGTGTTTTTCGGCTACTACGACCTGCCCGCGGTGGAAACCCGCACGGGCCGGCATCTCGCGCACAGCGTGCCGTTCCGCGATCGGCTGCCGGTCGCGGGCGACGAAGCGGAGCTGGGTGTCATCAACCTCGATGGTGAACGGGTGTTCCGGTCGTTTGCGCGGACCCGCGCGTGGAACTTCCAGCAGGGCGCCCTGCTCCAGTGGCTCGGTGACGGCACGGGGCGTGTCTTCTACAACGACGTCCAGCCGGAGGGACGCGGGTATCGCGGCGTGCTGCACGACTTGGCAACAGGCGAACGGACGTTCACCGACCGTGCGCTGGCCAACCTCTCGCGGGACGGCCGCTGGGGGCTGGCGGTGGATTTTGATCGGATGCACGACTTTCGTCCGGGTTACGGCTACGCGGCGCAGGACGACCCGCGCGAGGGCGTGCCCCGCCCGGCGGATGGCGGCATCTGGGTGTGCAACCTGCGGACGGGCGCGAGCCGTCTGGTGCTGAGCCTGGCGGCGCTGCACGAGCGCGTGCGGGCATTGTCGCCCCTGATGGAGCAGAAACTGTTGGTGAATCACCTCACGTTCAACCCGTCTGCGAGCCGGTTCGTTTTTTTGTTGCGCAACTTTCCGGCGCCGGGCCCACGCGTCAAGGGCCAGCCGGCCTGGATCACGGCCGTGTTCACCGCCGCTCGCGATGGCAGCGATCTGCGGCTGTTAGTGCCGCCGGGCTACGCATCGCACTACCATTGGCGGGACGACAGCACCATCGCGTTTCACTGCGACGGGCCGGACGGACCGCAACTTTATGAAATCACAGATGCGACACCACCGCGGTTCGTGGCGCTCGACCGCGAGTTCTTCAAGGGCGACGGCCACTGCAGCTACTCGCCAGATGGGCGCTGGCTGCTGTACGACAGCTACCCGGATGCCGCGCGGGAGCAACGCCTGTTTCCTTACGCCTTGCAGGAACGCCGCGGCCGGGAGTTGGGTGCCTTCGCGGCGTTGTCGGTCTCTCTGACCGATATCCGTTGCGACCTGCATCCGCGCTGGCTGCCCGACGGGCGGATCAGTTTCGACTCGACGCACGAAGGCTTCCGCGGCCTGTACTTGCTCGATCCAAAGCGGTGAGGCATCGTCGGCATGATCCGTCGAGGAAGACCGGAATGACAGCAGCGTCAACGCGTAAGACTCACCCACCCGAGCTAAGGGTCTGTGCAAAAACTAATTCCGGTTTTGCTGGAGGGGATTTGGCTCGCTG
>CAYPUR010000324.1:0-4553 GCA_964413865.1 uncultured Verrucomicrobiota bacterium | reverse complement strand
CCCGGTTGCATCCCTCCACTCGGGCGCGGTTTTGCTTTCCTAGCCTGCATTGTTGACTTCTCTTGAAAACTCCGGCTTGGCGGTGGCAAAAGTGGTGAGAAATGCAGGCTAGCCCGGTTATTTCGCACGCTTCGCGAGGAACCGTAACCAGGCTCGTTCCTGCCAGCCTGTCTCGCCCCCGATGGGCGTTTGGGCATGGGCGGTTCTCACGGCAGAACCCGCCCCTGAATCGCATTGAAGTGCCCACAGCGCGGGCAAGCTCCCCGCACGCGCACACATGGCTGACATCTCTGGATCGGATTGCCCTCCGCGGCCTGCCTTGCCGCAGGGTCATGATCGGGGACTGCCCAGGCGCGCGAGGCCGGCATGAAACAACACGTCACCTCTCACAGCATCGTTCGCCGGATTCAGTTTGGAGTGGCCCTTGTGGCGGGGGTTCTGCTGGGGCTGACGGTGGTCGATCAACTCGCGCAGCAGCCGCGCCGAAGAGGTTTACGGCGTCTACATGGCCTTCGAGGACAAGGACCGGACCGAGCCCGACGGGTGTGTGGCGATGCATCGCAAGGGCTGGCCCGACCTGACACCCGTGACGTACGACTACCACGATCCCAAACAGGAGTGGTATCACGGACCGAACGTCTCGGGGACATTGCATGTTACCGAGCCCTATTTCGACGAGGGCGCCGGGTGCATCAGCATGGTCAGCGTCACCGTGCCCGTCTTCGATGCCGCCACCAACTTCCTGGGTGTCGCGGGAGCCGATCCGTCCCTCGATCGCATCCGGGAAATCGTCCGCGCCATTCGCCTGCGCGCGTCGACGGACGCCGACAAACCGGGATCATCCGATGCGCGCGCCTTTCTCCTCAGCCGTGCCGTGAAGATCCTGGTGCATCCGGACGAGCACCTGATGCTTCGCCAGGGCTTTCCCGCGGCCAACCTCGAAACCCAGCCGGGCGGAGTGCCCGTCGCATCGAGACCTGAGGGGGCCGCGTCGATTGCACTCGACGGGGAGCGGCGCCGGACCAGATCGACGCGGCGCTGATGCGCGACGAGGCGTCTGCGGCCGAACGCCTGGCCCACACGGTCAAGGGCAAGGGGCCCCTGAACCTCTACCTGATCGCCGGACTGGACGCCGCGGGCGCCGAGCCCGCAGTGCCCTCCTGAGCCTGAAGCCAGATCGACTCCAGTTCGTTCACTTCGAGCGATCGCACACGGGCCACGCCGCCCTCGGACAGCAGGCCGACGGACCTGGTCCCGCTCAGCTCGGGCGGGCGGAAAATCGGCATGTACACCTCGCCTTCGTTCCCGAAGATCTCGACCGACGTGCGGTCCACCAGAACGCGCAGCGACACCCGCCCATCGCGCGGGCGCAACGGGGCGCGGTGCTTCTTGCAGATCAACTCCTGCGCGGCGACGGCGTAGATCACATCGACGCCGCCCACCGACAGCCTCAGAGTGGACGCGCTGCCTGGATTCACATCGATCCCCATCTCATGCAGATCGACGCTGAGGTCCGCCAGCGGGTTGACTCCCGGTTCGAGCGCCTGCGGATCGAACGTGTGCTTGCGCGCGCGCAGCCGCTCGAGTTCCCGCACCGGCTGCCAGCAAAGCCGCAACCCGTCGCCCGTCGTCCGCAAGCTCAATTCGCACGGAAACGTCATCATCTGGTTGAACGGCATCCCGGGCGTGGCCATCTGGCCCCAGCCAATCTGCACCCGCCGTCCATCGGGCATGTCGCTGTACGTCTGCGCGGCATAGAACGACTCGCCGCGGTGCCCGGGCAGCATCGGCGTCTCGGCCGTGAACACCCTGCCATCGAATTGCCCCAACCGATACCCGCTGTTCGCCGCGGTCAGAACCCACTTCGTTGCCGCGCCGCCGGCGTCTGTCCCCTGCCCCGGCTGCGCGTCGACCGGCAGCTCGAAAATGTCCGGGCACTCGAAGAACCCCTCGATCCGGCTGTGAAATGTCCACGATTTTAGATCGGGCGAACTGTAAAAGGCAATCCAGCGTCCACCCTGAAATTCGTCGTAGACCGCCATGCACCAGCGCCCGGTCGGCGCGTGCCAGAAGAGCCGGGGATCGCGTCCCTCGTGTTTGACGACCGGATTCCCGGCGTACTCCGTCCAGGAGCGTCCGCGATCGTTCGAGTAGACGATGCACTCGCCGCGGCCCGTGCTCGTGTAGGCGGCGACCAGGACCTCTTCGCCGCCGGTCTTGAATCCGCCTGTGTTCCGGGCGTCAACGACAGCGCTGCCTGAAAAGGCCCAGTCGCCATAGGCCACGGGGTAGAGGGCGATCGGCAGCTCCCGCCAATGGACCAGGTCGGTGCTGACGGCGTGGCCCCAGTGCATGTTGCCCCAGTCCCAACCGTAGGGATTGTGCTGGTAGAACAGATGGTACTCGCCCCGGGAATACACCAGGCCGTTCGGATCGTTGTTCCATCCGCGCCGTGAGGAGAAGTGGAACTGGGGCCGGAGCGGCTCGCGATAAAGCCCGTCGGCGCCCCGAAAGGCGTCGGTCTGATCGACCAGTTCGAGCGCCTGCGAATCCTCCGGCAGCCGATCCACCACAAGCGCCGCGCGCCTCCCATCGAACGGCGTCATATCCAGAAACACCCAGAAATCGGGCGCCGCATCCGCCAGCTCGATCTCGAATTCGCGGACCACCCGGCTCCCGACTTCGAGTCGGACCCGGCGTTTCGGAGCCCGCTGTTTGACCGGCAGATTCAGGTACCGCCGTTCGACCGCGAACGCGCGCGCGACGTTGGTCAGGAGACCGGGAAGCGCGCGGTCGCTCAGACGGATCTGATCGACGTTGATGTGGCCCCAACCGCCGGTGGCACTGTCCACAATCTGCAGCGCCGCCTGGCGCCCCCCGAACTCGCCCACATCCCACTGCTGCCAGCCGAGACGCTCGCTGCCGCCCGGCCGATCGTTCGGACCCGTGGCGGTGCGCACGACCTGCCCATCCAGGACCAGGTTCATGCACGCCTGGCCCGGATGCATGCCGCCGCCGATCAGGAACTGGAGATAGCGCCGATCCAGGCGGAAGGGCGGCGACGTGAGCGTCCCGGTGGTGCCGTCACCATTGAAGTACGAGTTGACCAGGCGCTCCCCCAGGTAACCCTCCACGGCCATCTGATTGGGCAAAGTGCCGCGCGCAGGCCCCGGCCCAAAGGCCTCTCCCGCCGTCGCCCACTCGCCGTAATCGGCACGCTCAAAGTCCGTAATCACGATGTCGGGACGCGCGGAGGGTTCGGCTGCGCACGCGCCCCAGACAGAGGCCGCCACGAGGACGCTCGAGACGACGCGCCGCGACGACAGGCGGCTCCGAGCCGAGCAGACAGTACAAGGTGATGGGGGCATACTGGCCTCTATTTGCGGGCTTCCTTCGCCCAACTGTCCTTCAGGGGGATGGTCCGGTTGAAGACGAGTTGCCCGGGCCGGGAATCGGGATCGAGGCAGAAATAGCCAAGCCGCTCGAATTGGTAACGCGCCCCCGGGTCAGCCTCGGCAAGCGACGGTTCGAGCCTGGCGCGCACCGTCTCGAGCGAGTGCGGATTGAGAAACGTCTTGAAATCGACCCCGTCACTCCCGCCGTCCGGCTGCGGAACCGTGAAAAGGCGATCGTACAGGCGCACCTCGGCCTCGACTGCCTCAGCCGCGCTGACCCAATGAATGGTCCCCTTGACCTTGCGGTCGGCATGCGCGCCCCCGCTCCTGGACTCGAGATCGGCCGTGCAGCGCAGTTCGACAATGTTGCCCGATGCGTCCTTGACCACCTCGTCGCACCGGACGATGTAGGCGTACTTGAGCCGGACCTCGCCTCCGGGCCGCAGCCGAAAGAACTTCGGCGGCGGCGTCTCCATGAAATCGTCGCGCTCGATGTAGAGTTCGCGGCCGAACGGAACAGGCCGGCGGCCGGCAGCCGGATCCTCGGGATTGTTGACGGCATCGACCGTCTCGACCTTCCCCTCCGGGTAGTTTGTGAGCACGACCTTGAGCGGGCGCAGCACGCCAAGCCGGCGATTGGCCTCGCGGTTGAACTCTTCCCGAATCGCATGCTCGAGCACGGCCACATCGGTCACCCCGTTGTACTTGGTCACCCCAATGTTGTACGCGAAGCGCCGCAACCCGGTCGCCGTGACCCCCCGCCGCCTCAGGCCCGAAATGGTCGGCATCCGCGGATCGTCCCATCCCTTCACCCGCCCCTCGCTGACCAGTTGCAGCAGCTTGCGCTTGCTCATCACCGTGTAAGTGAGGCTCAGGCGCGCAAACTCGAATTGATGCGGCAGCGCACGCGGCAGATCGAGCGCTTCGAGGATCCAGTCGTAAAGGGGGCGGTGGACCTCGAACTCGAGGGTGCAAATCGAGTGTGTGATCCCCTCGATGTAATCGCTCAGGCAATGGGCGAAGTCGTACATCGGGTAGATGCACCAGGCATTGCCCGTGTGGTGATGCTCCGCATGCCGGATGCGGTAAAGCACCGGATCGCGCATCCAGACGTTCGGCGACGCCATGTCGATCCGCGCCCGCAATGTCCGCGCGCCG
>CAYPUR010000323.1:0-4609 GCA_964413865.1 uncultured Verrucomicrobiota bacterium | reverse complement strand
GCGGGGCTGGGGGGCTTTGGCTCGCTGGCTTCGTTGCTCCTCGGTCACAGACCGCCGCGGGTATGCTCCCTCGTCGCGCCTCGCCAGCGAGCCAAATCCCCTCCAGCAAAACCGGAATTAATTCTTGCACGGACCCTAAGGACGCAGAATTGCGGGTGGTGCGAGGCGTTTCTCGCTGCGTAATTCGGCCATGAGTTTTCCCTTTGCACAAAGGATGAACGCGGCGTCTTTGGCCAGGTAAAGCAGGGTGTTCACAGCGGTCGCGATGAGCGGAAACCAGAGCATCATCGCACCGGGCGTCAGCCGGCCTCCCCCAACGAGCTGCGGCAGCAAGAGCAGCGGGGTTGACAGAGCCGAGGCGAAGGCAATGACGAACCAGGGGATGACCTGAACAAACACGATCGTCTTCAAGGTGGCGAGATTCGCGCTCTTCGATGTGAGTCCCATATAGAGGCCGAACCAGCCGAGGGCTGCCAGGTTGGCGGTCACAGTCAGGATCGAGGCCGAGGCTTTGGCCAATGCCACCGCGATCCCCGGCGGGTCGAATGCGGCGGGTGCCGCGGGGCCTGCGCCCGGTCCGATGACGGCCACGGGCATGGGTGTGCCACTGGAAGCCTGGTTGGTCGGCGCTGCCGTGTTGGTAACAGCGCCGGGGATCGGGGCGGCTCGCGCGGCTGTCGCCATCTGGCCCCACGTCATGTGCTGAACCAGCGCCATCCCCACCCAGAGGGTTGCCAGGCACAGCCCCAGCGGCAATCCAAACAGGCGCAGCCAGGCGCGCCACTGCCCCTGGAGAATCCGGCGAGCGGAGAGTGGTGTGGACAACATCAGTTCGAGGAGGCCGCTGCGGCGCGCTTCAACAAACAGGCGGGTGGCTTCCGAGGCCGCTCCCAGGTAAAGCAGCAGGATCACCGGGAGGGCCAGGACATGCCACCCAATCTGCAGCAACCCTCCGCTCGAATCGATATAGAGAGCCGCGAATGCCCCAACCAGCAGGAGAGCCAGAATCCAGAGCGACACCGCCTGCCAGCGCTCCCGACAGGCCAGCCAAAGGACCGGATTCACATCGAGCAAACGCTGACGCAGCGCCATGCGCCGTCGACTCCCGCCAAACCTCCACCACTGCCTCCAGGCCTGCACCCGGCGCGGATGCGCCGGAGCGCGCTGTTGCCACGTGTGGCGGATGAGGACCGCGGTCAGACCCAGGAGAAGGCCGGTTACAATGGCGTTGCCGAGCAGTCCGCTCCAAAACGGCGCCCGACCCGAGTCGCCCGCCATGACGAACAGGGAGACCGGGCTTGTCAGGCTCAGCAACGGCTCGGATGGACGCTGCCGCGCCGCCGCGATGATCCCATCCGCCGCGGGCCCGCCGCCCGCCAACACGAGAATCAGGGCCAGCGTGGCGATCATCGACTTCTGCGAATCCCGGCTGAGCGCGGAGACGAACAATCCGGCCGCCAGCGAGGCGAGAAACGCGGCCACGAGGGCGACGGATGTTTTGGCGAATCGCAGGCCGGTGATGCCTCCCATGAGCAGGGTGATCGCAAGGACCGGCACGATCGCCAGGAGCGCGTGAAATCCCCGGATCGAAGTCGCCAGCAGTTTCCCCGCCACGATGTCGTACCCCCGCAGGCTCGTCAGAAACAGCAAACCGAGCGTGCCCTCGCGCTTCTCCTCGCTGACGCAATCCGAGGTGAGAAACAAACCCGCCGACAATGCGGCGGCCAGGCTCAGCCATGTCAGGACTCCAAACAGGGCTTTCCCGGGCATCGCGGGCCCCGAGACTGGCAGGCCGATTGCGGTGAGGAGGAGAAACCCGGTCCCGATGACAAAGGCGACCAAAGCGGCACAGACACGCACCCGGAACGTGGCGCGCTTTCGCGACGCCACCTGGAGTTCGCGGTGGGCTACGGGCAGCGGAGCCAGGGTGGATGTCGTTTTCCGGAGCGTGGCGTGAAGCTACCCGATGGGCCTGGTCACAGCAAGTCCCAAGCCCGACTCGACAAAGCCGGACTCGATGATTGTCAAACGGGCGGCTTCCGTGTACGAACGGTGTCAACCATGAATGCCGTCCTCTCTCTCGCGCTTGCTGTCCCCGCGTTGCTGCTGGCCTCGCACGCGGCCTGCGCCGCGGAACTTCACGTTGCCATGCACGGCCACGACGCCAATCCAGGCACGAAGGCCTCGCCGTTCCGGTCGATCCAGCGGGCCGCCAACCTGGCGCAGCCGGGCGATGTGATCACGGTGCACGAGGGCGTCTATCGCGAGCGGGTCAATCCGCCCCGGGGCGGCGCATCGGACAAAGAGCGCATCGTCTATCAGGCGGCGCCGGGGGAGCGGGTCGAGATCAAAGGCTCGGAGATCGTGAAGAACTGGGTGCGGGTTCAGGACGATGTGTGGAAAGTGAGTCTCACCAATGCGTATTTCGGCGGCTTCAATCCCTACGACGACCCGATTCGTGGGGACTGGTTCGATCCCCGAGGCCGCCCCCATCACACCGGCGCGGTCTATCTCGACGGCGAGTGGCTGACCGAGGCCGCCCAATTCGAGGATCTCATGCTCCCCGCCGGCACGGCCCCCGCGTGGATGAGCGGGGGCGATCCGGAATACCTCCTGAATGTGGCCTGGCTGCGCCCGGGCAGGGGCTCGGGCAGCGAAGGGCGCATTCCCGCGACGGGTTTTGCCGCGAAGCAAGGGACGCAGAACGCTCCGTGCGAGGAAGGGGGCGACTGCATCGGGTGGATTGCGCATGGACACTGGGTGCGCTACGACAACATCGATTTCGGATCGCGCACCGAACAACTCGAACTGCGCGCCGCGTCGGCGACGGACGGCGGGCTCATCGAAATCCGACTCGGCGCGCCCGATGGCGAGGTGCTGGGCGTTTGCCCGATCCCGAACACGGGCGGCTGGCAGACGTGGTCCTCCTTCCATGCCGCGATCAAGCCAGTCAGCGGGGTCAGGTCGGTCTGCCTCGTCTTCAAGAGCCGCAAACCGGGCGCTTCGAAGCCCCGTCCGATCAACCCGCAGCTCTGGTTCGCCCGGGTCAGCGACACCGAGACGACTCTCTGGGCGCAGTTCAAGGGGGTGAACCCGAACGAGCGATGCGTCGAGATCAACGTTCGCCGGACGGTGTTCTATCCGGACAAGCCGGGTCGGAACTTCATCACCGTGCGCGGGT
Source organism: uncultured Verrucomicrobiota bacterium (assembly GCA_964413865.1). Classification (GTDB taxonomy): domain Bacteria; phylum Verrucomicrobiota; class Verrucomicrobiia; order Limisphaerales; family J093; genus MWFF01. The sequence goes on along the minus strand of CAYPUR010000323.1, from coordinate 1,428 downwards.
TTGCGCTGCGGCAGGCGGCAACGCCATGGGCGCCGCCGACCGCCGAGCAGGTGGGATTGATCGGCACCCATTGGAGCAAGGGCTGGGTGATCGAGGACAATACGGTCAGCCACTCGACCTGTTCGGGCATCGCCCTGGGCAAGTACGGGGATCAGTACGACAACACGTCGGCCAACACGGCCGAGGGGTACGTCAAGACGATCGAACGCGCCCTCGCCAACGGCTGGAACAAGGCGACGATCGGACACCACGTCGTGCGGCGGAACACGATCTCGCATTGCGAACAGGCCGGCATCGTCGGCAGCCTGGGAGCGGCGTTCAGCACCGTGTCGGACAACACCATCCACGACATCCACGTGCGGCGGCTATTCTCGGGCGCCGAGATGGCCGGGATCAAGTTCCACGCGGCCATCGACTGCGTGATTCAGCGCAACCACATCCATCGGACGTGCCTGGGCCTTTGGCTCGATTGGATGGCGCAGGGGACGCGGGTCTCGGGGAACCTTTTTCACGAGAACGCAGGCCAGGACCTGTTTGTCGAGGTGAATCACGGCCCGTTCCTGGTCGATAACAACCTGTTCCTCTCTCCGGTGAGCCTGCTCGACATGTCGGAGGGCGGGGCCTACGCGCACAATCTGTTTGGCGGCAGAATCGTCAGCCGGCCCGAGCCGAGCCGCGAAACACCCTATCATCCGGCCCACACGACCGAGGTCGCCGGCCTGGTCAACATCAAAGGCGGCGACAATCGTTTCCATAACAACATCCTCGTCGGCAACGGCCCGGCCTCGGCAAGCGAAAGCGCCTCCACCCGCAAAGATCCCGAGTGGCGAGGCGGCTATGGGCTCTGGATGTACGATAGCCGCGAGTTAACGCTGTGGACGGGCGGCAACGTCTTCTACCACGGGGCGCGTCCGTACGCCAAGGAGGCCATTCCCGTTGTGTGCGAGGAGCACAACCCGCAGGCCAGCCTCGCCCAGCGGGGCGGGCATTTCGTTCTCGATCTGACCGTCGGTCGCGAGTTGCAGGACGCCAACACGGCGCTGGTGACCACCGCGCTGCTGGGCCGGGCGAAGATCCCCGGGCTGGCATACGAAAACCCGGACGGCTCGCCCCTCGAACTGGACAAGGACTACTTCGGCAAAGCACGCAATCGGAGGAATCCAACGCCCGGGCCGATCGAGCGGCCTGGCGTGGGGACGCTCACCTTGCAAGTCCGGTGACGCCGGCGTTCCGCGCAAGCTCCGCATCTCAGCCGCCCTCAGGTTGGCGCGCATGCGCGACCGGAGGATGGCTGCGAGGTTCATGGGAGGGCATTGACATTCAGCGGTTGGATGCGCATGGGGACCACGAACCAGAAGCGCTCAACCATCAACCCGCCGCGCGCCAAAAGTAACTGTTACCCGAGAGGGGGATTCGTTGCGCCAAAAG
>CAYPUR010000322.1:0-4713 GCA_964413865.1 uncultured Verrucomicrobiota bacterium | reverse complement strand
CAGAAGCAAACCCGTACTCAGACTCAGGAGCATCAAACAACGATTCAATTTCATGACATTTCTTTTTCGGCCAGTTCAAAAGTCGACCCTCGCGCCCACATCGCGCGGCGGTACGTGCGACAACAATTGGCATGAAGAGTGGTTCACGCAGTGGTCTCTGTCAAGAAAGAGGGAGATAGAAAGAGAGATCGAGAAATCGCGAGGGAGCAAAGGCACAAAGCAGCAGTCTTGCGACCTGGGCGGAAGAAGCAGCGGGAGCAATTCGAGAGGTGAGGGGGTGACAAGGCTGTCGGCGCTCCGTCCGGACGTTCGCTCCTGCAATATGCTTGGGCGCACGAGTGGTAAGCGGGGTTTGGCCGGGGTTTGCTTTTTGCGCCGGGGTGGGGTAATGCGTCGCCCGGAATGATGGCGGACGAACCGATCGTGTGCATCCGCGACCTGTCGAAGGTGTACGAGCAGGGCGAGATCCAGGTGACAGCCCTCGACCGGGTGTCGCTGGACATTGCGGCGGGGGAGTTTCTGACGCTGATGGGGCCGTCCGGGTCGGGCAAATCGACTCTGCTCCACATCATCGCGGGCATCGACCGGCCCACGGGCGGATCGTGTCACGTCCAGGGCATCGATGTCGCCCAGCTCAACGAGACCGAACTGGCGGCCTGGCGCAATCACAACGTCGGGTTCGTCTTCCAAACCTTCAACCTGATCCCCGTGCTCACGGCGTTCGAGAATGTCGAGCTTCCGCTGCTTCTGACGCGGCTCAACAGCCGGGAACGGCGGCGCCAGGTCGATGTCGCCCTCGAGTTGGTCGGGTTGGCCGACCGCCGCCGGCATTTGCCCCGGCAACTGTCCGGCGGCCAGGAACAGCGGGTCGCGATCGCACGGGCGCTGGTGACTGACCCGAGCCTCGTCGTGGCCGACGAACCGACCGGGAATCTGGATTCACATTCCGCGCAGGAGGTTCTCGAGATCCTGCAGGCGCTGAGTCGCACGGCCGGCAAGACGGTGTTGCTGGTCACACACGATCCCAAGGCGGCCGCCTATGGCTCGCGCAGCATCCACTTGGAGAAAGGGGTCCTGGTCGGATGATGCGGGGTGTGAGCCCCCTTGCGTTGCATGTCCATCGAGGCCTTCATTCTCCGGAACGCGCTCCGCAACAAGCGGCGGGCGGCGCTCTCCGTCCTGAGTGTCGCCGTGAGCCTCTTTCTGTTCGTAACGCTCCTGGTGGCCCTGCGCGAAATCACGGTGCCAATCGAGGACGTGGGTTCGTCCCTGCGCGTCGCTGTGCGGAACAAGGTGTCGATCGCCACTCCGTTGCCGGCGCGGCAACGGGCGGTGCTCGAACGGATTCCCGGCGTGGCGGCCGTGACCCCGTTCAGTTATTTTGGCGGGCTCTACCGGAACGAGAAGTTCACAACCTTCGCCCAATTCGCCGTTGATCCTGTCGCGTTCACGAACGTGTTTCTCGATGCCAACCTGCCGCCCGAGCAACTGGCCGCCTGGATGCGCGACCGCGCCTCGTGCATTGTCGGCCTGGACACTATGGAGCGCTACGGTCTGAAGCTGGGCGATCCGATGAAGCTGGCCGGGACGTTCTGGGCCTGCGATCTGGATCTGAAGATTGCCGGAGTGTTCGAGGGGACGCTCGATGATCGGTCGGTGTATTTTCACCAGAAGTACCTGGACGAGGCCTTGAACAGCAGTGTGGTGGGCACCTGGTGGGTGCGGGCCGAGTCGATCGAGCACGCCCCGGCGGTCATCGACCGCATCAACCGCGCCTTCGCCAACACCGCCGCCGAGGTGCGGGCCGAGACCGAACGGGCGTTTCAACTCAGTTTCGTCTCGATGTGGGGCAACATCAAAATCCTCGTCAGCTCGATCTGCACGGTGGTCGTGTTCACCCTGCTGCTGGTCTCGGTGAGCACCATGAGCATGGCGGTGCGGGAACGGTTCCGGGAGCTCGCGGTGCTCAAGGCCCTCGGCTTCCAGCGGCGCGACCTGTTCGGGTTCATCCTCGCCGAGAGCTTTGGCCTGGCCATGGCCGGCGCCCTGGTCGGCGCCGGCGGCGCGTGGGTGTTCTTCCACACGGTCGACATCCAGGCGCTGTCCAACGGCATCTTCATCTCGTTCGATGTCACCCCGCGCATTCTCGGGCGGGCCGTCCTGGTGGCGGCCGCCCTCGGAATCGTGTCCAGCCTGCCGCCCTCGGTGTCCGTGGCGCGCACCAGCGTCGTGGACGGGCTGAAGACGCTCGATTAGTGAGGTGCGCGGCCGATCCACTCGATGGGAGCCACAGAACAGTCCAAATGGCCCTGCCGCTGAAATACAATGTCCGCAATGTGTTCGTGCGCTGGCGCGCGACCCTGGCCACCGTGCTTGGCGTGGCGTTGCTGGTGGCCGTCTACATCCTGGTCCAGGCCCTGGCGATCGGACTCGAAAAGAACAGCGCGAACACGGGCGACCCCCGCAACGTGATGGTCGTGCGCAAGGGATCGACGTCCGAATCCAGCAGCCTGGTCAGCCGCGAGCACCTGCGCACTCTCCAGTACTTCCCCGAGATCGCCGTGGACGAACAGCGGCGTCCTCTGCTGTCCGCCGACGCCCTCACGCTCGTGACCTTGCCCCGGCGGGCTGGGGGTGGAGAGGCCAACGTGGTGATTCGCGGGGTTTCCCGAAAAGGGCTGGACCTCCGGCCGCAGGTGGCCCTGGTCGAAGGGCGCTGGTTCACGCCCGGCCAGCGGGAGGTGGTCGTGAGCCGGCGCCTGGCGCAGCGTTTCGAGAGCTTTGACCTCGGCGATTCGTTCAAGGCGGGCCCTGACTATCTCAAAGTGGTGGGTTGGATGGACGGTCAGAAGAGCGCATTCGATTCGGAAGTCTGGATGGACGCCGACGAATTGCGCAGCCTCTTCGATCGCGAAGACATGTATTCGAGTTTCCTGGTCAGGCCGCGGGATGAAGCCGCCCGGACCAACCTCATCCGGCGCATCGAGGAGGACAAGCGCCTCCAGTTGCGCGCCTTTGGAGAAGTCGAGTATTACCGCTCTCAGACCATGACGGCCGCCCCCATACGCTGGCTGGGCAACTTTCTTGCGTCCGCGATGTCCATTGGCGCCATCTTTGCCGCGATGAACACCATGTACGCGGCCGTCGGGGCCCGCACCCGCGAGGTGGGCACCCTGCGCGTGTTGGGCTACCGGCGGCGCAGCATTGTGGTCGGGTTTCTGATCGAGGGCGCCTGTCTGGCCCTGATCGGCGGCGCGATGGGATGCCTGCTCTCGCTGCCGATGAATGGCTACGCCACCGCCACGATTGGGTTCGAGACGTTCAGCGAAACGGTGTTCGAATTCCGGATCACGCCCTGGCTGATGTTGAAAGGGATGCTGTTCGCCTTGATTGTGGGCGTGATGGGGAGTCTGCTCCCCGCAATTCGGGCCTCGCGGTTGCCTGTGATCATGGCCCTCAAAGCGGTATGAATGAAGACAAACTGAGAGAACTCAAGATCCATCCGTCCGAGAAGCGGCGGTCGGCGCGATCCTTGTGGATCATCCTCTGCGTCGTCGCCCTCGTTGCGGGTGCGGCGGTCTATTACGCCGTCCCGCGGGCTTCGGACACCGTGCGCGTGATCTCGGGCGGTCAGCCCCGCGCCTCAGGCGATACGAACGCCGCGCCCGGCCCGGCGCCCCTCGGGGCCGGCGCGCGGGCCCTGGCCGCCTCGGCAACCAATGCCCCCGCGCCTCCCGCCCTCGAGACCGGCGATGTGATGCTCACCGTGAGCGGCTACATCGTGAATCATGAACGGATCGAGCTGAGCCCGCGCTTCATGGGATTGGTCCAGTGGATCGGGGTGCGCAAGGGTGAAATGGTCACCAACGGCCAAGTCCTGGTCCGGCTGGACGACACCGAGTTTCGCGCCCGCCTCGCCGAGCAGCAAGGCCGGCTCGCCAGCGCCCGGGCCAACGTCGAGAAATCCCGGCTTGCCTTCGAGCGGACGCGCAGGCTGGCGCGCGACCGGGTCGAGTCGGCCCAACTCGAAGACGACGCGCGCTTGAACCTGGAAGCGGCTCAGGCGGCAGTCGAGGAAATCGAGGGTCAGATGGCCCAGACGCGGGCCTACCTTGACTGGTGCACCATCCGGTCTCCGATCGACGGCGTCGTGCTCGAAAAGCTCGTCGATGCCAACGAACTGGTCACCCCTCAGAGCTTTGGCGGAATCCGCGGCCCAAGCACAGCCCTGGTGGCCGTGGCCGACCCGAAAGACCTCCAGGTCGAAGTGGATGTGAACGAATCCGATCTCGCCAAGATCCGCATGGGGCAGCGATGCCGCATTGCGCCGGAAGCTTACCTCGAACGCCACTACGACGGGTACGTTGTCGAAATCGCGCCCGAAGCCAATCGCCAGAAGGGAACCCTGCAAATCAAGGTGCAGATCAAGGACCCGGACAAGTTCCTCACGCCGGAACTGAGCGCGAGGGTCGAGTTCTTAGCCCGCATTTCTCACCAACTCTTGATGTCATCTGACCGGTCACCGTCCCATTTCACCTGAAATGCGGGCTCTGAGAAACCCGCGCCCCAAACAGATGGACCCAATCTCGACCACACTGTGTCCGCGTGCCCGGATCGCCCACGCGGCAGGGGCGCGTCCCGGCTCTGATGAACCGATGAGCCAATTCCCTTTGCTGGGCGCGGGTTTCATAGACCCGGAAATCTCACCCACGG
>CAYPUR010000321.1:0-4741 GCA_964413865.1 uncultured Verrucomicrobiota bacterium | reverse complement strand
GAAGTCAGCATGCAGGCTAGGAAAGCAAAACCGCGCCCGGCCTGCGCGCCACAAAGAAAGGACCGTTGATGAAATCATTGGACGCCAAACTCGCGGAGATCAAAGCCAACCCGGCTTCCCGCGCTTTCATTCTCGCGGATGCCAAGGACGCCGACATGGCGTTCGGCGTGCGGGCCATGGGCCCCCGGCATTACCTCTCCTCGCACGGAGCCCAGGCGGCCCGGTTCTCGCCCGAGGTCTGGACGCGTGAGGAATTCGGCCATCGCAATCTGCCCGAGTTTCTCGACATCATCCGCGAGGTCGTGGGCCAGGGCCTGGTCGACATCATGCTCATGTCCGCCAGCGTGAACGAGCAATTGGCGATCAAGGAAGGGCTTTTCGGCAAATCGCACGTCACCCCCGCCGCCCGGGCCAACGACGCGACGGATGTGTGGGCCGTCCGCCACGGATCGTATCTGCGCGAGCCCTCCCATCCATTCCGCAGCGCGACCATCGATCACATTCAATGCGGCCAGGCTCAGTGCGACCGAAGCGCCGACGATGTGCCGGGCGCCAACCTGGGTTTGTACTCGATCACCTTCGTCAACAATCTCGAGCAGGATCTGGCTTCACTCCAGGCGTTCAAGGAGTTTCGCATCGAGGCGGAGCGCAAGAAGTTCCGCTATTTCCTCGAAGTCTTCGATCCGAACGTCGCAAGCGGCATCCCGCCCGAGAAGCTTGGCGAATTCATCAACGACAACATCGTGCGCAGTCTCGCCGGCGTCACCAGCGCCGGTCGCCCCCTCTTTCTCAAGATCGCCTATCACGGCCCCCGCCTCATGGAGGAGCTGGCCCAATACGATCCCCTTCTGATCGTTGGAGTCCTCGGCGGCAGCGCCGGCACCACTCACGACGCCTTCCGGCTCATCCACGACGCCCAGAAATACGGCGCGCGCGTCGCCCTGTTCGGACGCAAGATCAACAACGCCGAACACCAGCTCGCGTTCATCGAGATGCTCCGCCTCATCACAGACGGGCGGATTGCGCCCGACGAAGCTGTCCGCGCCTATCACAACATCCTGGGCAAGCTGGGCCTCCAGCCCAAACGGCCTCTCGAGAAGGATCTCCTGCTGACCGATCAGGCCATGAGCTACGGCGGCAACCCGACACGCGTCAGCGTCCCCATCACGGCCAATCCGCTCGCCCAGCCAACCGCGCCCGCGGCCGCTCCGAAACCTCCAGCCGCCCAATCGGCCAACGCTCCCGCCTGGCCGGTCCGCCCCGACAGCTCGCCCGACTTCGCGACCATGACCTCCGACGAACGCCGCGCCTACGATGCGGACAGGCTCAAGCGCCGGTTCGGGTGAGCCCCGCGGCGCTCTCCAATGGGCCGCCCCTTTCGCGGAGCCGAGCTCCACGAGGCCCTGCATGGCAACGATGATCGTCTGCCCCGAGTCAGGGCCGCTCCCGCGGGTGCGGGAGCGTGCCTGATTGGCGGCCCTGAATGACTCGGATGCGCCCTCGCCTCATTTTTAGACGCACAGGGCGTCCTGAATCCTTTTGACGCTCCCCCACCCTTCCCGTAGGTTCCCCAGACCGTTTTGTTCAAATGCTTGGGTTCATCATCAAGAAAGTCATCGGATCGAAGAACGATCGCGAGGTGAAGCGCATGAGTCGCGCGGTCGTGCCGCGCATTAACGAGATCGAGCAGTCCCTGCAGTCGCTGCCCGACGACGCCCTGCGCGAGAAAACCGCCATGTGGAAGGCGCGCCTCGCCGCCATCGAGGACAAACAGGAGATCCAGTCCGTCCTCGACGAGATCCTCCCGGAGGCCTTTGCGGTGGTCAAGAACGCCTGTCGCAGGCTGTTGGGCAAAGACATCACCGTGCGGGGCCACGTCATCAAGTGGGACATGGTCCCCTTCGATGTGCAGTTGATCGGGGGTTGGGCTCTGCACAAGGGGCGGATCACCGAGATGGCCACGGGCGAAGGCAAGACGCTGGTGGCCACCCTGCCGATTTATCTCAACGCCCTCACCGGCCGCGGCGTGCACCTCGTGACCGTCAACGACTACCTCGCCGCGCGTGACAGCGAATGGATGGGGGCGGTGTACCGGTTCCTGGGTCTGACCGTCGGGTGTATCCTGCACGATCAGCCGCCCGCCGTGAGACGCGAGCAGTACAACTGCGACATCACCTACGGCACCAACGCCGAGTTCGGCTTCGACTACCTGCGCGACAACGGCATCTACATCACCAAGGAGGAACAGGTTCAACGCAGCCACCATTACGCGATCGTCGACGAGGTGGACTCCATCCTGATCGATGAAGCGCGCACGCCGCTCATCATCAGCGGTCCCGCCGTGGTCAGCGCGGGAATCGAGTTGTACATGCAGTTCAGAGGGCAGGTGGAGTCGATCGTCCGGGCCCAGGAACAGCTCTGCAACCGGTTTCTGACCGAGGCGCAGGAGCTCCTCAAAAAACTGCGCCCCGAGGACGGCTCCAATCCTGTCAACCCCGAGGATCTTGAGCGCCAAATCGGACTGCTCCTCTACCGCGTCAAGATGGGCAACCCGCGCTCGCCCAACCTGCATGCGCTGCTCGAGAGCCCCGAGAACGCCCAGATGATGAACGCGGCCGAGCTCGAGCTGCATGCCGATCAGAAAAAGGTGCTGCTTTACGGAGAAAAGGAGCAACTCCTCTACGCCATCGATGAAAAAGGCCACGAGGCGGATCTGACCGAGAGAGGCCGGGCCTTCCTCAGCCCGCAGGATCCAGACGCCTTTGTCGTGCCCGATCTCATCACGGCGTTCCACGAGGTCGACACCGGGCCGGAGCCGGACGTCCGGAAGCGCGTCGAGATCAAAGCCAAGCTGCAGAAGGAATTCGAGGCCAAGGCCCAGCGAATCCACTGCATCTCCCAGCTCCTGAAGGCCTACGGCCTTTACCAGCGCGACGTCCAATACGTCGTCCAGGAGAACAAGGTCGTCATCGTGGACGAAAACACGGGACGCCTCATGACAGGCCGACGATGGAGCGACGGTCTGCATCAGGCCGTCGAGGCCAAGGAGGGCGTTCGCGTCGAGGATGAAAACCAGACCCTCGCCACCATCACGATCCAGAACTACTTCCGCATGTACCAGAAGCTGGCCGGGATGACCGGCACGGCGGAGACGGAGGCCTCTGAGTTCTGGGACATCTACAAACTCGGCGTGCTGGTCATTCCGCCCAACAAACCGTGCGTCCGCAAAGACGCCCACGACACGGTCTACAAGACGAGACGCGAGAAGTACAACGCCGCGGTCAGCGAGATCCAGACCATCCACGCCCAAGGCCGTCCCATCCTCGTCGGCACCATCTCCGTCGAGGTCAGCGAGAACCTCTCGCGAATGCTCAAAAAGGTCGGCATCGTGCACTCGGTCCTCAACGCCAAGTACCACCAGCAGGAGGCCGAAATCGTCAGCCGCGCCGGCCAGCACGGCTCGGTCACCATCGCCACCAACATGGCCGGACGCGGCACCGACATCAAACTGGGCCCCGGCGTCGCCGATCTGGGCGGCCTGCACGTCATGGGCACCGAGCGCCACGAAGCCCGCCGCATCGACCGCCAGCTCCGCGGACGCTGCGCCCGCCAGGGCGACCCCGGTTCGTCCCACTTCTTCATCTCGCTCGAAGACGACCTCATGCGCCTGTTCGGCTCCGACAAGATCGTCAAGGTCATGGAACGTGTCGGTCTCGAGGAAGGTCAGGAACTCGAACACCCGTTCCTGAACCGCTCGATCGAGCAGGCGCAAAAGCGGGTGGAACAGCACAACTTCCAGATCCGCAAGCGCACGCTCGAATACGACGACGTCATGAACAAACAGCGCGAGGTCGTCTACGGCTTCCGCAACGAGATCATCCACGGCGCCGACACCCGCGACCGCCTCATGGACATCATGGAGGAGGTGGTCATCGACAAGGCCAAGCAGTTCACGAGCGCCGACACCGAACCGGACACCTGGAACAAGCGCGGGTTGGCGGATTGGGTCAACTTGAGCTTCCCCATCGGATTGCCCGAGGATGACATCCTGAAAATCGCCGGCTCGGGCCAGGATGTCCCCGTGCCCGGATCCCTGTTCGACGGGCTGAGCGCCGGACAATACGCCGTGGCCCGGCACATCGCCAAAGCGGTCCGGGACCTGTACGAACTGAAGATCAGCTTCGAGAACCCCGACAATCTGCGCTCGGTCGAGCGATACACCATCCTCAGCGCCATCGACAAACTGTGGCAGGAGCATCTCTACCACATGGACAGCCTGCGCAACAGCATCGGATTGCGCGCCTATGGCCAGCGGGACCCGCTCATCGAATACAAAGTGGAAGCCTTCAAGATGTTTGATGAGCTGATGCTCAACATCAAGACCGAGATCTGCCGCAATATCTTCCTCAGCGCCTCGAGCCTCAACGCCTTCGAACAGTTCTTCCGCAACCTGCCCCAGCGCACCGTCCATAGCCAGACCAGCGCCTTCGGCCCAGCCTCCGCAGCCCCCGCCGCGGGCGCAAGCGCCCCCCGCTCCGGCCCCGGCGGCAAGCGCGCCAGCGACGTGGTCACCGAAGCCACCGAGGAAATCGCCCGCACCCGCACGCCCGTCCGCGCCATGCCCAAGGTCGGCCGCAACGACCCCTGCCCCTGCGGCAGCGGCAAGAAGTACAAACACTGCTGCGGACGCTAGCCCGGATTTCTCACCACTGGGAAGATGACAACGAAATCCGGGCTGGGG
>CAYPUR010000320.1:0-4772 GCA_964413865.1 uncultured Verrucomicrobiota bacterium | reverse complement strand
CGGGCGGGTGAACACCTCAGCGTCCGCGGACAAGCGGTTTGCGAATCCGTGGAGATACGTGTGCACCAAACCGACGAACAACGTGGCGGCCTACGACCTTTGGGCCGAGGCATACATCGGCGGCAAACGCGTGACAATCGCCAACTGGTAACCGCGACATGATCATCGGTCTCAACATCGCTCCGGCAAGCCGCCTGATACTGGCTGTTCGATGGTCGGCGCCGTCCTGGCCGGTCCCGATTCGAGGGGCACGCCGCGCTGGCCGCGGCCGCCGATCCGGGCCTCGATTGCCGGGCGCGGGCCCGACCGCCTTTGGTCTTCCTTGGATGTCTTACTCAAGAAACCAGTCCTCTCAGATTATGAAGAAGCACATGCTCCAAACCCGCTGGCACGACCCCGGGTTCACCCTGATCGAACTGCTGACGGTCATCGCGATTATCGGCGTTCTGGCTGCCATGATCACGCCCGCCGTCAGCAAGGCGAAGGAAAAGGCCCAGATCATGACCGCCAAAAAGGATCTCCAGGTGATCATTGGCGCGATCAATTCGTACAATGCGACCTATGGACGCCTCCCCGCACCCAAGCCGGCCCAAAACTCGGTGAACGACAACTCCCCCGACTTCACGTTCGGCACCGTCGCATCCAGCGGCGGGACCGCGCTGGTCGATCGGCGGGGACAGGCGCTGCCGCTCCTCCAGAACCAATGGGCCAATTACCAGGGCAACAACTCCGATGTCGTCGCTATTCTGCGGGATATTGACCGGTTTCGCGACGGGACCCAGCCGGCCAATTGGAACCCCGCAAAATCCAATCCGCCGCAGAGCATGAACCCCCAGAAACAGGACTTTCTGGATGGTTTCAAGGACGTCGATTACCAGAAGGCGCCGACAGGCGGCAATCAGGGAATCTCGAAGGGAGGCGGCATCGGTCCCGACGGCGTGCTGCGGGATCCGTGGGGCAATCCCTTCATCATCACGCTCGATCTGAACTACGACAACAGTTGTCGGGATGCCTTCTACCGCACGGAAACCGTGTCGCAGGACAAGTCCCAATCCGGGACCCAGGATCTCGGATACAACGGGCTGCGGCGCGTGCCCGCGGCCAGCGCTGGCGACAACACCCCGCACCGGTTCGAGGCCAAGACGTCCGTCATGGTCTGGTCGTTCGGACCCGACGGCAAGATCAACAGCAACGCGGGCGCCAATCTGCTGCAGAACAAGGACAATGTCTGCAGTTGGAAATAGGAGGCTTGGCATGATTGCCGGCACCATAACCAATACCCCGGTGAACTTGCTCCATTCACCCCGCCGGGCGTCGCGCCTCGGGCGCGGCCAGGCTGGCCCGGCCGCCCCGACCACCGTGTCTCGAGCTGGCACGCCGCGCCGTCTGAGGACCGGGGCGTTCACCTTGATGGAGGTGCTGGTGGTCATCGGCATCATCGTGGTGCTGGCGGTCAGCAGCGTGCCCGCCATCCGCAGCCTCACTCAAGCCAACACACTCGCCTCCGGGAGCCGCCAAATCCTGGATGAACTGAACCTGGCGCGCCAGCAGGCCCTGAGCTCGAGGCGGACGGTTTACATGGTGTTGGTGCCGCCCACCGCGGGAAGCCACATCACCGAGTTGCAGGCAATGCCGGCGGGCCGCAATCGCGATCAGGCCCTGCGGCAGTTCACCAACCTGGTTGCCGGACAGTACCGTGCCTACGCCTTGTTTGCCAAGCGCACCGTGGGGGACCAACCCGGGCGTGAAACACCCCGTTACCTGAACGGAGGATGGAAACTGCTGCCGGACGGCATGTTTTTCGCGACCAACAAGTTCGTGGATCTCGGTTCCACGTGGACCAACCAGCTCACGGTTGTCGTCACGAATCGTGTGCTGCCCTATGCCTGGTTCCCGTTCCCGACCGCCGAGAGCGAGATCATGCGGATGCCTTACATCGCGTTCGATCCTTCGGGGCGGCTGACATTCGAGAGCCAAGGCAGCCAGAAGATCCAGATGGACGCGGGCGTGACGCTCAGCCGCGGCAGTGTGTTCTACGCGAAAGACAATCAGGACCGCTACCTGCTGAACGCTGCGCCGGACGTTGTCACCACTCCGCCCGCAAACCGGACCGATGTCGTCGTGAACTGGATTACGGGCCGCCCGCGCGTCCTGGAGGCGAAAGTCGAATGAACCCAAACCCTCAATCTCCGGCCGAAGCCCCCGGTTCGGCGCGCATGGATCGTCGCGATGCTGGCTTCACCATGGTCGAGATCGCGATCTGCATCGCGGTCGTGGCGTTCGCCCTGGTGGCCATTATCGGCGTCATGCCCACGGGCCTCCAGGTCCAGAGGCAGAACCGCGAGGACACCATTATCACGCAGGAAGGGAAACTCTGGCTCGAGGCGATCCGCAGCGGCTCGCTCGGACTGAATGACCTGACCAACTACGTCGAGGAGATCTCAGTCAACACGCGGACGAACCGCGTGCGCGATTCGGGGGTCTGGCGGGCCTCGACCTACCGCCTCTACGACGGAGCCTCAAGCCTCGTCGGCTTCCGCAACGGGCGCGATATCATCGGCCTCCTGAGCCTGCCCCAGTATTACCAGTGGGGCGCCACAAACGCACGCATGGAATTCGAGTCCCTGCCCGCGGCCGCCTATGTGCGCGCGTTGACCGGGTCGGCGGCTGAGAAGACGATCGCAAACGAGTTCGCCCTCATGTACCGCCTCCGGACCGAGATCGTCCCGTTCTCCGCCATCACCGGCATGAACACCAATCTCAATGAAAGCGGCCTCAGCGACGCCGACAAGCAGGTGCGCCTCAACACCCTCCTGCGCGCGAGCGCACTCATGGCGAACCTCTACGAGCTGCGCCTGACCGTGGACTGGCCAGTATACCGTCGACAGAACCGTTTCGAGGTGGGTGGGAATCGCAAGGTCTTTCGCACCCTGGTCGGCGGAAGCCTGGCGGTGACAAACGTCGACTACCTGGACCAGCGGCATTTGTTCTTCCTGCAACCCTCGCAATTCGTGTTGCCCTGATGAAGATGCACTCTCGACCCTTCCCGGCCGCGGCCACCCCGGCGACTGCGCGCCAGCGGGCCTTCTCGCTCATGGAGTTGATGCTGGCCCTGGGCATCATGGCCGTCATCGTCGGCGCCCTCTACGGCATGTTCCATCACACGCAGAAGGCCCTGCGCGCGAACGTGACTCAGGTGGACGTGCTCGAAGCCGGCCGCGCGGCAATGGACTTTCTCATCCGCGATTTCGAGCAACTCGCCGCCTCGGATGTGGACGGCGAGACCAACCTGCTCCTCGGGATGAGCCCTCTGCCCCTGCTCGCCCATGACGAAGCGGTCCTCAAGCGCCTTTACTACACCACCAACCCGCCGCCCGACTTCGACGGCTACAACCCCGTGATCCAGAAACTCATGGGAGCAGGCGCAACCCGCACCAACACGCTCGGCGAAGTCTACCTCCTCAATCGCGTCGGCGACCGCGTCATCGGCACCAGCTACCGCGTCATCAATGCCACAAACGGAGTCGGAACCCTGGCGCGGCACAGCGGCGAGATGCTGGCGCGCCACATGGCGAACGGCTGGCTCAGCTCGAATATCCTGACCGCTCCGGCCTTCTCCTACGCGTCGGTCGTCGACCGCGTTCTCCATTTTCGGATCCAGGCCTACGACGCCACCGGCCTGCCGATGAGCTGGAACACGACCAACCGGTTCATGGGCCTTGTCGATTTCAACAACGACGGTTTCCTCACCGGACTGGATGCCATCTATCACCCGTCGATTAAGCTCAACACGAATGTCTTCATCGCCCAGGACCGTCTTCCCAGCGAGACGGCCCTTCTCTTTCTGACCAACGCCCTGCCCTCCTATATCGAGATCGAGTTGGGACTGCTCGAACCCAGAGCGTACGAGCAGTACCGTGCCTTTGACGCCGGGTCCACCATGGCGCGTCAATTCCTCCAGAATCGCGCCGCCCAAGTCCACCTCTTCCGCCAGCGCATCCCGATCCGCCAGGCGGATCTCCTTCAGGTCGCTTTTCCATGAAGCCTCATTCACAACGCGGTGTCGCCCTGATCATCACCCTGATCATGCTGGCGGTCGTCACCCTCATGGCGATCACCTTCCTGGCGGTCAGCCGACGCGAACGGTCGGCGGTGGCCGTCACGGAAGAACAGAATACGTCCCGTTTGATGGCCGATGCCGCCCTGGCGCGCGCTCAGGCCGAGGTGGTCGCCCGGATGCAGGCCAACAGCAGCCCGTACGCCTATGACCTCATGGTGTCCACCAACTACACCAGCCCCGTCGGGTTCAATCCCAGCCTCGACTGGCAGCAACTCACCCCCACCAACGTCAATTACGACCACCTCCTCGGCAACTCGGCCCCGGTGACCGGACGCGATCGCCTGCGCAACATCGCCAACCTGATCCTCGATCCGCGCGCGCCGGTGTTCGTCAGCGACGGAACCAACGTGGACTTCAGATTCTACCTCGATCTGAACCGGAACGGGCGTTTCGAGACCAACGGGTTGCAGCCGATCCTCGACGAGAATGGCCGGACGATCCGCGTGGGCACCGGGACGAACGTCCTCCGCGAACACCTGGTCGGAGATCCCGAGTGGATCGGCGTTCTCCAGCATCCCGATTTCCCCCACTCGGCAACAAACCGATTCGTGGGCCGCTACGCCTTCATGTTCCTCCCCGCCGGCAAGAGCCTCGATCTGGACTGTATCCACAACAACTCCGCGGCCAGAGGTGGCGACACCGCTGTGGCGAA
>CAYPUR010000319.1:0-4838 GCA_964413865.1 uncultured Verrucomicrobiota bacterium | reverse complement strand
CCGGGTCCCCCGACCCGGCGCCCTGAGCGCTCTCAAAACGAGAACCGCTGGCTGCGCCTTGCCTGCTATTGCATTGGCGGGCATTTCTTCGCACTGTGTGTCCGATGCGTATCGCTATTCTTGCGTGTTGCGCCGGGTTGGTGCCGCTGGTCGCGGGCGGCTGTGATGGGAAGTCGTCAGGGAGGGCGCCGGCGGCGCGCACGGTCTCCCGGCCATCGGCCGACGGACTTGCCCCGCTTGATCGCGCCCTGCCGAAGTTGCCGACCATCAAGCTGTGGCTGGGGGATCAGGAATTGGTGACGGAGGTGGCGCGCCGTCCGCACGAGATCATGACGGGCATGATGTACCGCACGAACATCGCCGAGAACGAGGCGATGCTGTTCCTGTTGCAGGCGCCCCAAAGGGCCTCGTTCTACATGCGCAACACCACCGTCCCGCTCAGCGCCGCCTATCTGGATCCCGAGGGCACGATTCTCGAGATCCACCCCCTGCAACCGCTCGACGAAAAGCCGGTCGAGGCCGCGGCTTCAAACGTCCTGTATGTGCTCGAAACGAGCCAGGGCTGGTTTGACCGCCACCAGATCAAACCAGGCGCGGTCGTCCGCACCCAGTACGGCCCGTTGCGGGCAATGGATTGGACCAGGCTGCGGCCGGGCGCAACGCCCTGAGCGATGAAGGTCGCGCTGGCGCAAATCAACACGACCGTGGGCGATCTTGCCGGGAATGAGGCCCGGCTGCGAGCCGCCTACGAGCGCGGCGTGGCGGCCGGTGTCGACCTGGTGCTGGCGCCGGAGCTGGCGACCACGGGATATCCGCCGCGCGATCTGCTGCTGCGCCCCGGTTTTGTGCGCCGGAACATCGAGGTGATGCGCCGCCTGGCCGCCGGCACGGGCCGCACTGGCTTTCTCGTGGGATACGTCGAGTTGAACGAGGCGCGTCCCGGACGTGAGGCGGCCAACGCCATCGCGCTGTTGCAGCACGGGCGCGTGGTGGCGACGCGCGCGAAGACGCTGTTGCCGACGTACGATGTCTTCGACGAAGACCGTTACTTCGAACCGTCCGCCGAGAACGATCCGGTCGAATTCAACGGGCTTCGGCTGGGCCTGACGATTTGCGAGGATCTCTGGAATGACGAGGCGTTCTGGCGCGATCGCCGGTACCGACGCGACCCGGCCGCGGAGCTGGTTCAGGCGGGCGCCGACGCGCTGTTCAACATTTCGGCCTCGCCGTGGCACCTGGGCAAGAACCGTGTGCGGCACGCGATGCTGGCCCGGCTGGCCACCGCGGCCCGGCGCCCGCTGGTCTACTGCAACCTCGTGGGCGGCAATGACGAGCTGGTGTTCGACGGCAGCAGCCTGGTGTTCAACCGCCACGGGGCGTTGATCGCCGGCGGCGCGGCCTTCGAGGAGGACTTCGTGGTGGCGGATCTCGAAAGCCAGGCTCCCCTGCCGCCGGAGTCTTCGACAGACGAAGAGAAGCTCTATCGCGCGCTTGTCCTCGGCCTGGGCGACTACCTGCGCAAATGCGGGTTCACCAAGGCGGTGTTGGGACTCAGCGGCGGGATCGATTCGGCCGTGACGGCGTGTCTGGCGGCGGCGGCGCTCGGGCCGGAGAACGTGCACGGGGTTTCATTGCCCTCTCAGTTCTCGTCGCCCGGCAGCCTCGAGGATGCGCGCGCGCTGGCCTCGAATCTCGGGATTTGCTACGATGTGATCCCGATCCAGCCGGCCTTCGAATCCGTCCTGCGGAGTCTGGATCGGGTCTTTGTGGGGCGTGCGGCGGATCTCGCCGAGGAGAACATCCAGGCGCGCCTGCGCGGCGTCGTGCTGATGGCGCTGTCGAACAAGTTCGGATCCCTCCTGCTCACCACCGGCAACAAGAGCGAGGTCGCGGTAGGCTACTGCACTCTGTATGGCGACATGTGCGGCGGGCTGGCTGTGCTCGGGGACGTCCCCAAGACGATGGTCTACCGCCTGGCCCGCTGGATCAACCGGAAACGGGACCTGATTCCATCGGCGTCCATCACCAAGGCGCCCTCGGCCGAGCTGCGGCCCAATCAGACCGATCAGGATTCGCTTCCGCCCTACGACGTCTTGGATGCCATCCTTGAAGGCTACGTGGTCGAGGGCAAGACGCCCGGCCAAATCGCCGGGGACGGCTTCGACGCGAACACGGTGAGGCGCGTGACCGAGTTGATTGACCGCAGCGAATACAAGAGGCGCCAGGCCGCGCCGGGGCTGAAGGTGACGAGCAAGGCCTTCGGCGTGGGGCGGCGAATGCCCATCGCGCAGCGGTATCGGGAGGCGTCTTTCGTCTCGGGCGGGGGAGGCTCGATGTGAGGGAGAGAATGAAGGATTGAAGTATGGGTGGTCTTGCACGCAAGAAGTCTGAGGCCCTGTTCGCCGAGGCGCTCGAACGCATCCCCGGCGGCGTCAACTCGCCTGTCCGGGCGTTTCGCGCCGTGGGCGGCAAGCCGTTCTTCGTCGATCGGGCCCGCGGATGCCGGGTCTGGGATGTGGACGGCAACGAGTACATCGATTACATCGGCACCTGGGGCCCTGCGATTCACGGCCATGCGCACCCGCGGATCATCGAGGCGATCCAGACCGCGGCGGAGCGCGGAACCAGCTTCGGCATACCGAACCCGCTCGAAGTGAAGATGGCGTCGCTGATTTGCGAGGCGGTTCCGAGCATTGAGAAGGTGCGGATGTGCAACTCGGGCACCGAGGCCTGCATGGCGGCCATCCGGCTGGCGCGCGGGTATGCGATGCGCAACAAGATCATCAAGTTCGAAGGGTGTTACCACGGGCACGTCGATTCCCTGCTCGTCAACGCCGGCTCGGGCGCCCTCACGTTCGGGCATCCGGACAGCGCCGGTGTCCCGCCCGCATTCACCCAGCACACGGTGGTCATCCGGTTCAATGACATCGAGGCGGTGAAGGCGGCGTTCCTGGCCAACTCGAATGACGTCGCCGCCGTGATCCTCGAACCGGTGCCCGGCAACGCCGGCCTCTACCTGCCCAAGCCCGGTTTCCTCACCTTCCTGCGCGAGATTACCCGCGAGGAAGGCGCAGTCCTGATCTTCGATGAGGTCATGACCGGTTTCCGGCTGGCCCGCGGCGGCGCTCAGGAGCGGTTCCGTGTCCAGCCGGATCTCACTTGCTTCGGCAAGATCATCGGGGGCGGGCTCCCCGTGGGCGCGTTCGGCGGACGGAAGGAGATCATGGACTGCCTGGCGCCGCTGGGCCCGGTTTACCAGGCCGGCACGCTCAGCGGGAATCCACTGGCCATGGCGGCGGGCATCGCCGCCATCGAGATGCTCGGTCCCGAAACCTACAACACACTCGAGAAGCTGGGCGCTCAACTCGAAGAGGGGATGCGGGAAGCGGCCCGGGCCGCGGGCGTGCCGGTGCAGTTCCTCCGGTGCGGTTCGATGTTCTGCTGTTATTTCACCGACCTCCCGGTGCATGATCTGGCCGATGCCATGAAGAGCGATCGCGACCGCTTCGCCCGGTACTTTCACGGCATGCTCGATGGGGGGATAAGTCTTGCACCCTCGCAATTCGAGGCCGGTTTCCTCTGCACCGCGCACACGCCGGCGGATATTGAGCGGACCGTTGAGGCCGCCGCCCGCGCGTTTCGAAAGCTGAACTGACCCTCTTATGCGCATCCTGGCCCTTGACCACGGCAGCAAACGAATCGGCGTGGCCGTCAGCGACGAACTCAAAGTGATCGCCCAGCCTCTCGAGTTTATTCCAGCCAGTTCTCTCCCCGATGTTCTCGCACGGCTCAGGGAGTTGATCCGACAGTACGACGTCGAGTCGATTCTCCTCGGCATGCCCCGGAACATGGACGGGAGTTACGGCTCGGCCGCCTCGACCGTGCGCGAGTTCGCCGCCCTGGTGGGCGACGCCGTCGCCATCCCCATCCGCACCTGGGACGAGCGCCTGACCTCGGTCCAAGCCAATCGATTCCTCACCCAGGCCAACGTCCGCGGGCGGAAGCGGAGGGAGAAGGTCGATCAGACCGCCGCGGCGCTCCTGCTGCAAAGCTACCTTGATAGCCTGAGCACCGATTAGCGAGGCGTCGCCTCTAAGTGATGTGTTTGCGAAGGCCCAGCCCAAGCGATCTGGCGCCTTCGAGGACCGGCTCAACAGCAGTCTTAAGACGCTTTCCGAGCAGTTCCCGACACAAGTCGCCGTTCCTGCCGAACGCCGTTTCAAGGGCCGCGGTGGGGTTCGCCCCCAAGCGCCCCGGCCAGAGCGAACTCGCCCATCAGATCGCCAACTACAACAGCTTCACCTGGCTCAACGGCAGCTTTTTCGTCGACTGGCTGATCCACAACATCGACATCTGCTGCTGGGCCAAAAACGCGCTGCCCGTGACCGGGCAAGGCATGGGCGGACGCCAGACGCGCACCGAACCGGATTAACTTTTCGACCAGTACTTCGTCGAGTACGCGTTTGCCGACGGGACGCGCCTGCTGGCGCAGGGCCGGCACATCAACAAGTGCTACGACATCTTCTCGGACTTCGCGCGCGGGACCCGGGGATCGGCGGTGATCATGGAGAGCCTGGCGTCGCCCAGGCCGCGGCTCTACGCCGGCCACGCCCAGACCCGGGCCAACGAGACGTGGCGCTACAGCGGGCCCGAGCCCGACCCGTACCAGGTCGCGCAGGACCTCTTCTTCGCCGCCATTCGCGGGGACGAACCCTACAACGAGACCGAGCGATGCGCCCACGCCGTGATGGTGGCCATCCTGGGGCGCATGGCATCCGAATCGGGTCAGATGATCGCTTAGGGTCTGTGCAAAAATTACTTCCGATTTTGGCGGGAGC
>CAYPUR010000318.1:0-4843 GCA_964413865.1 uncultured Verrucomicrobiota bacterium | reverse complement strand
ATCCGGGCTGTGGCAAAACCGCGCGCGCACAGGGAGAAACGAGTCATGTATGACGACGTGGATGATCATGGCGGGGATCGCCCTGGCGGTTTCGGCACAGGCGTTTGACGTTTCCTATTCGCAGCCGTTTTCAATCGGGCCTGGCGAGACGGCCTTCGCGGTGCAGTTGCCGCAGTTCGACCCGGCAGTTCACCAGGCCACGCCCATTCTCCAGTCGGTGACCTTCACCCTCGAGGCGGCTTTCAGCGGCGGCATGGCGTTTTACAACGAGGCTTTCACTGCAGCGAATGCCCAGGGAACGGTTGAAAGCGGCCGTGTGCTGGCCACGCCGACTGGAGCCAACATGTTGGTTCCGGCGGGGTTGACCTTGGGGCTTTCCGATAGTGCCCTGGTGCCGGCTGCGGTGATGTCTCCGGGCCCGGCCCCCTACCGAATCGACGGGAGACTCGTCGTTGCCGCGCAGTCCGGATCGGTGTCGTCCATTAGTTCAACGGATCCAATGGTTCTCGAGGCCTATTCGGGGAACGGCAGCATCGCCTACGACATCGATTTTGCGGCACACTATCCGCAGTTCGTCACCACATTGCCGCCAACACTCACCACCATCCTGTGCAATGACCGCGTGCACGGGCAGATCTCGGTGACTTACAGCGCGACGGCGAAACCGCCGACTGGCATCGTCATCGAAGCGTTCGCGGCCGGTTGGGCCAGCCCTGGTCTGGTTGTCATCAACTGGCGCACGGCCGGGGAATCGAATCTGCTCGGTTTCCATATCGAACGTGAGATCGCGGCCGACGACTGGCTGCGCGTCACCTCCGCGATCATCGCTTCACAGAGCGGCACGGAGCCCAGAACGTATCGTTTCGAGGAGGCGAACGTGACAGGACTCGAGGAGGTCAGGTATCGGTTGCTGGCGGTAGGCGATGATGGGCAAACGGCGGTCCTGGGCGAGACGGTCGTCATACCCGGCATCCAGGCCGGCATTGAGTTCACGGGCGCGGGTTTCCAGTTGACGATTCAGGGTTCCGCCAACACACGCGTGTCGGTTCATGAGACCACAGACGTCGTGAAAGGACCCTGGGTACGTATGGGCGACGTGACCCTGGCTGCGACAGGAGCAGGAATGCTGCTGGTTGCTCCCCCAGGAGATGGTCAAGCGCGGTTCTATCGGCTGGTGCAGGAATAGCCATAAGCGAGGCTCCACCTCAACCCTGGAAATTGGGGTCAAATCAGAGTGTGATGCTTCCCTACCGTTGCACCTGACCCTGTAAACCCATGCGGCTTGCAGAACTGCTCAGGCAACATGAGACGCTCTCCGCGGGACGGTATCCAGCCGGATGCAGCCTCTCCCCCGGTCAGGGCGCAGGGGTCCGGATCTTGAGAGCCGGGTCTCCGATAATGTTGTACATCCACACGGGCGTGGACCGCCTGGGGCCTTGGTTGTAGAGGGCGAATGACTGGATAATGTAATCTCCGAGCCTGCTTGAAGTGTTGCCTGTCAATCCCTGAAGCAGCCGGCGGTTGATCCACTCCGCATCCGCATCGTAGGACAAACCCGAAGGCGCAACAGCGGCAACCGCACCCTTCCCGGCCGTGTTCAGCATGACCTCAGCCAGGCTGGGAAAGTTCGGTCCGGAGAAGTCTCCCGCGACGCACGTCATCACAATCATGATCGGCAAGCGGTCGTTGGGCTCGAAGCCGGCGACGTCCGACACCGTGAGGTAACCAGCCGTGCCCAATTGGCTTCTCGAACCGTGCCCCACATACTCCACGATATCGACTCCTGCGTTGAGGGCGTTCCGGATTCCCGCGCGCACCGGCTCGGGATCGATCGGCGGCGGGTTCAGCCCGACCGGGTAGGGTGCTGGATAGTACATCCAATTCGTGTCATAGGCGGGCGCGATAGTTCTCCCCATGTCGGTCATGCCAGCCACGAAGTTGCCGGCGGCGTCAGGTCGGTCCGCCGCCAGCAAAGCTCGAAGCGGCGGGTGCACGACCGAGGACTCGTAGTCGCGGATCTTGCCCAGTACAGCGTCGAACTCGGCGGGGCTGGCCACGGGGATTCGCCCGACGAACACGCGAGGCACCCCGTCATCCAGCACATCGCCGTAGCGGCTGTCGGTGGCGTGCAAGCCAAAATCGGTTGTGAGCATCAGGGGCGGCACAAGATTGTCGCCGTATCCCATCAGGTTGCGATAGTCGTATGTCCCGTCGCCCAGCAGCAGGACGTAGCGCGGCGGGACTGCCCAGGTTTGATGCGCCACGCACAGGAACCCGGCAATGGCATGGGGTGTCGCCAGGCCGTGGCTGAACTCATTGTAGATGTCGTCGAGCAGGACGATCTTGGTTCGGAAGGCCGACTGACGATAGTCGGCCATGGCCTCCGCGGCCGGCACGAGCGAGGGCACCGTGACGATCAGGTAGCTGGCGCGCGTCGCGGGATCGGCCAGATGCGCGGGATGAACCAGCGTGAGGGATCGCGGTTTCGAGAAGGGGGGAACGGGGAGCAGGCTGTACCGGTGCTGGAGAATGAGGTACCGCGCGCCTGCGCTGGTTCGGAAGGTGGTGGTGTAGGGAGTGGTTGTGCTGGCCCTTTGGTGATCGACGTTGCCCACGAGCTTGATGTTCCGCGGGTCGGTG
This sequence comes from uncultured Verrucomicrobiota bacterium, assembly GCA_964413865.1. Taxonomy (GTDB): domain Bacteria; phylum Verrucomicrobiota; class Verrucomicrobiia; order Limisphaerales; family J093; genus MWFF01. The sequence goes on along the minus strand of CAYPUR010000318.1, from coordinate 2,203 downwards.
ATCTCGTAGACCGTCGGCGCATAAGCGTAAAAGCCGCTGGCGCTGATGTTGTCATGTCCGTCGGCTGGCGCTTCGAGAAAGCCCGCGTTCGAGTAATAATTGTGCGGGTAGGTCAACGCGAAACCGTCGACGTAAACGCGGCTGATTGTCGGGCTCGAGGTCTCCTGGACCGTGACGCGGTTGTTGTAGGACGTTGTGTCGACCAGGCGATCCAACAGCAGGGGGGCGGGCACCGGGAAGGCGAACTCCGCGGGCGTCCGTCCGGAGAAGCTCCCTTCGCCAACCACGGTTCCATTGACTCGCACCTCGAACCGGTGCGGCGTTTCGCTCCCTCCGTGCACCCGGAGTTTGAGCGTGCCAACCAGGCCCTCCGTCTTCACCACCCGGTAGAGCAGAAACGCGTCGCTGGCCCAGGTGTCGCTCGCGCTCCCCGAGAGCACCGAAGCCATCATCCAGAAATCGGCTTCCTCGTCAAAGACGCTCGAAGCGACCGAAAACCGGTCATCCTCCTTCTCGAACACGGCCCAGTAGTAGTCCGTTGCGGGGGCGACGGCGGGAGTGCCATTGTCCACCGTGGCATACGCGTTGAGGCCGGCGCGGAGCCAATACACATTATCGTATGTGTAATTGTCGACGTGCGCCTGGGCGTAGAAGAAAAAGCCGGGCGTCGCCGGATTAGCCGAGTTCAAATACCCGTTCCCGGGGATGTAGTTCACCTGCTCCCGGTTGTCGGACTCGAACAAGGCCATGGCCCCGGCGCCAATCCACGACTCGACCACCGCGGCGGGTTGGCCCACCGCCTCCGCGATGCCCGCGGCGCTGACAAAACACATGCCCGATGGCTTGGGAGTCACGATCTTGATCGACGCATTGCAGGCGGGATCGGCCAGGTCGACGGGCAGCAACGACGCCAAACGGACATGGTCCCTGGCCTCGGGTTCTGCCGGAACTCGAGCGGCGGGACCAGCCTTCGGCTGCGAAAGCTGCGGCGCGAGCTCCCGCCCCTCGACTCGTTCTGCTGCCTCCAGCGTCACCGTCTCGACGTCGACCGTGCGTGCGGTGTCCAACAGGGCTTCGAGCCGGTAACGGTCAGATGCAGGTGCCGACGCGGTCCGGTCGAGCTGGTGGTACCGACCGCCCGGCATCGCGTCCTGCGCGGGCACGATGCCCGCGTTGACTTTGACCCATTGTCCGCCCGTCTCGCGGAAGAGATTGAACCCGAGAACCCCCATTTCCAGACTCGTTTCCCATCGCACAAGCACGTCGCCGCCGGCGTCAAACGCCTCAATAGACGACAGCGCGACCCGCCGGGGCTCGACCGAGACATGCGCGCGGGCCGGCTCGCTGTTCGGCGCCTGGTCCGCTGCGCCCGCGCAGGGGGGCCAAAGCACAAGTGCCAACGCCGCGCCGAGGAGGACTATCGCGTCGGCCGGGCTGCCGGCGCCTCGGAGGGCCCCGGGAAGGCATTCGCAGATCGTACGAGATTTCACAGGCGGCGAGGATACTCTTTTAAGAGCGAATTGGGATGATAAACTTTGCACATTCCCACTCACTCAGCCGACGCGGTCATGCCCTTCGAGCGCGGAGCAGTCCGCGTCTTTTGTGTCGCTCCGCATAGTGCTTCGACTCGGAAGTGATGAAACAACAACGGCCAAACGTGGCTCGCTCAATGCGGATTCGACAAGTAATTGTCAAAAATGAAGATGTGACCCCATTTCATCCTGGCCGAAGAATGGGGATTCTGTCATGCTGTTTGCATTCAACGATGAAAAGAACCATATCCGTGCTCGGGGGTTGTCTCTGCGCGTTCATTGCCGCGGCGGCCGGCCCGTGGTGTCAGGCGCCGTTTGATGTTGTCGATTTCAAGGTGCCGGACCGGCTCTGTCCGGTGCCGTTGAACGGGCGGGAACTGAGCGGCGAGATTGACCGGCGTCTTCGAAACCTGATACGCAGCAACTACATGGTTCTGGATCTGGACGGCAAGTGGCTCGATTATTTTCGAAACCGCACGGATCGCGGCTCCCGCTCGCACGTCTACTACGGCATCGGCAAGGTCCTTGATGCCGGCAGTCTTTTCGCCGCGTACACGGGTGATCCGGAAGTCGCCGCGCGCACGCAGTCCATCGTCGATGAACTGGCCAAGTCGCGCGATCCGGACGGCTACCTGGGCTTCTGGAGTGTCGAACCGGAGAACCGGCAGAAC
>CAYPUR010000317.1:0-4843 GCA_964413865.1 uncultured Verrucomicrobiota bacterium | reverse complement strand
ACTATAACAATGACTGCGCACCCTGTGGCTCTCGTTTCTGCTTGAGGCTGTGCAGCCGGGTGCTGGCACTCTTCCAACTCCCCAGGTGCAGCCGCCGGGCAATCTCTCTCATCGTCAGCGTCGTTGCCCGGCGTAAACGTGCCGCCAGTTCCAACTACTCCGCGACGCTGCGATTCCTCATCGCGGTAGATGTCTTCCCGGCGGTCCCCATCGCTCATGACGCTTGTCACGCCGTAGCTGAGGCGAAGGCGGATGGTCGGTCGATCGCGCCCGGATACTCGATGCGCAGTTGGCGTGGCATCGGAGCCCCCCCCCACTCGATACCAAGTCAAGCCATTGTTTTAGTTTGACCCGTTTTTTCCGTTTCTCGTTTTAGGCTATGAAGCCAAGCTTGGGCACTGAACACCGACCTGATGGATGCGAGCCTGGATTATCGAGCAGGGGGCTTCTTCAGGCGCCTCGACTGCGCCCCACTGCCTTCGCGATGGTGATCGGATTGAAGTTCCCGAGAACGCCTTAACAAAGGCGATCCAGGATGGCCTTGGCCACGGCTGCGCTGCGGGTGTGGACGTTGAGCTTTTGAAAGATGCGGCGCTGATGATTGTCGACGGTATGAAAGCTGAGCGAGAGTTCGACCGCGATTTCCTTTTTGATCAGGCCCTTGACCATGAGTCGCAGGATTTCCGATTCGCGAGCCGAAAGCCCGTACGGGTTGGGTGGCCGGTCCTCCCTGGGACGGCGCCAGCGGAGTGAGTCCCTGACCTCCTGGTTAACCCATTGACGAAGAGCGAGTTCGTCCGACCAAAAGGAGAGGGTGCCAATAACGACAGCCGGGGCCAGTTCCCGGAGGGCGGCCAGGGCGTCGCGCGCTTCCGCACCCGGCGGGGCCAGGATGACGATGAGATCAGGGGTGATCCTGCGTCGCAGCAAAGCGAGGGCTTGCTTGAGTGAGAGGAGTGGCGCCGAACGGGAGAGCCGCCGAACCTCCGGCCATTCCGCGTCGGACTCCAAAGCGAGGAACCAGACGCGGCTGACTTGTGCAGCAAGTGACATGCGCCGTGGGATGTTATCCCGGCTGGCTCACGACCAGCAAGGCGCATCGAGAATCCGCACAGCTTATGGAATTTGCGCGGGCGAACCTCGCGGACTGGTTCGCACCCATTGACGCGTTTGCGTCACTTGTCCAGGATCGGATGCCGAAACTACGTTGGGGGCGAACCAACGAAAGGAAACTGCGTGAACAAACATACGTGGCGTGGCGCGGCGCTCCTGGGAGCATCCATCATGACCGGTGCCGCCTTCGCGGCGGAGACTTCATACTCTCACGTCATTCTGACAGACCAGCCGTTCTTGTACTGGAGTTTCGACGAGACAGAGGGCGACGCCCTGCAGAAAGCCCCTCTGGAAAACGACGAACCCTCGCCCAATGACCTGGTTCCATTTGGGGCGACGCGCGTGAGCCACGCCTCCGTCAGCAGCGGCCTGAACCTCGGAAACGCGGCCGATTTGGATGGCGCCAGCTATTTCATGGCGGAGAACTTGGAGGCGCACACCAGTTCGATCGCCGGGCCTTACCTCATCGAGTTCTGGATGCAGGTGCAAGGTTCGATCGAAGATCAGCGCAACGACTACCTGGTGAATTTCGGCGCAGGAGGCGGCAACGCGCCGGCGGTCATCTACGATTACATCGGCAGCGCGCAGGGGCGCTTTGGCCTCGAACTGTATGCCGGCAGCCGCACGGGGGCAGGAGCCGAGGCTGCGGACGTGCAGTGGCATCATGTGGCCTTCGTCTATTACGGCAATGGCATCGTCGGAGTCGCCGACAGGCTCGATATCTACATCGACGGCGTGAACGTCGCGCCGTACGTCAGGGACACATTCGTCTCTTCGCTCAATCTTGCGGCGCGGCTGGTGGTCGGCACCTCGACTCCGCAATTCGCCGCCGGCGACGGCTTCGAAGGGCGGCTGGACGAACTGGCGGTCTATGACCTGAGCGGTTTGGAAACCGAGACTGCCGTGAACGCCAAGGCCGATGCGATCGCGACCGGGCACTTCGCGCAGGCAAAAGCGGCCAATTACACGCAGGCGGTCCTCGCGGATCGGCCTGCTCTCTACTGGAACTTCAACGAGGCCGACGGGAGCGCGCGCCAACTCGCGCCGGTGACGCCGGACGGCACGGAGACCAGCAACGATTTGGTTCCGACGGGCGATCTATTGCGATACTCGCACGCCGAACTCGACACCGGCTTGAATCTGGGCCGGCTGATCGATTTGGACGGCACCGGCATGATGCGCGCGGAGGATCTCGCTCTCGGGGTGACCGCGCTCGAGGCCCCCTGGGCCATTGAGTTCTGGATGCAGGCGCTCGGGCCGGATGACGGGCGTCGCAGCGATTACGTGTTGAGCATGGGCCAGAGCGGCGGGAACGAGCCGGCGGTGATCTTCGATTACATGGGAGCGGAGGAAGACAACGCGATCGAACTCTTCCACCTGGGAGGGCGGACCGGCTCCGGGCCCTCGATCAATGACAGCGACTGGCATCACATCCTGATTGTCTCGTATGGAAACGGCACGGTGGGCGTGGCGGATCGCATCGAGATGTTCCTCGACGGTGCGTCCCAAGGCAGCAATATCCGCAACACCTTCACGCACGGGCTTAATCTCGACACGCAGTTCATCGTCGGGAACTCGCCCGTGCCCGCCGACGGCTTCGAGGGCCGAATGGATGAAGTCGCCGTCTACAGCTTTGCGGCGGTCGCCACCGAGACGGAACTGCAGGACAAGGTTGCGGATCTGGCCGCGCGCCGCGTCCAGGCAGCGCGGGACACGACCGCCGCCTACACGGCGACCGTGCTGGCCGACAAACCGATTCTGTACTACAACTTCGAGGAGACGGAGGGGAACGCGATCCAGCGCGCGCCCGTGGGTGCACCGCCCGAACCCGCCCCCGAGAATTCCCTTGTTTCGGAGGGGGCGGAACGCGCGTCGCACGCCGACATTGGCAGCGGGTTGGATCTCGGCCACGCGGCCCAATTCAACGGGGCGACCTACTTCATCGCGGAGGATCTGAACGCACCCAAACTCTCGCTCACCGCGCCGTGGATGCTCGAGTTCTGGCTTCAAGTCCAGGGCGCGAACGAGGGCTTGCGCAGCGATTACCTTATGAACTTCGGAGGAGGCGGGGGCAATCAGCCTGCCGTTTTGTTCGATTATGTCGGCGGATTGAACCCCGACAACGGTTTGGAGTTGTACGCGGGCGGGCGCACAGGGGCCGGACCGGTCGTCGGCGACGCGGCCTGGCATCACGCGCTGTTCGTGTATTACGGCGACGGGACCACTGGGGTCGCGGACAATCTGGACATCTACCTCGATGGGGTGCTGGCGGGGAGTGACGCGCGCAATACGTTTGGCGCGGCGCTCATCGTCGATTCCCGCTTCGTCGTGGGAACTTCGGCGCCCCAGTTCGCGGCAGGCGACGGTTTCGAGGGGCGCATCGACGAGATCGCTCTTTACGACCTGAGCAGCCTCAGCACCGAGGCTGCGGTCACGGCAAGAGCGGCGGACTACGCGGCGCGCCACTTTGCCGCCGCGGTGGCGATCCCGGTCGAGTTCACATTGGAGATCAGCCTCTCGGGGAACCAGATCACCGTCTCGTGGCCGGCTCTGGCCACGGGCTATCGGTTGGAGCAAACGACCACGCTGACCGACCCGCAGTGGCAGGCGGTCGATGCCGACCCCACGCCGAACGGCAACTTGCTGCAGGTGACCCTCGCGGCGGACGGCGCGGCCCGCTTCTTGCGCCTTGCGCGCCCGAACTAACGGGGAGGCCGCCTGGAGGAGCTCATGAAAGGCCCGCGAGGCTTCACGTTGATCGAACTACTCGTGGTGATTGCGATCATCGCGATTCTCGCGGGCATGCTTCTCCCAGCCCTTGGGCGCGCCAAGGGCAAGGCTCAGAACGTCCAATGCCTGAACAACCTGCGGCAACTGAGCCTTTCGTGGATGGCCTACACCCTGGACAATCGCGATGTGTTGCCGCCGAACCATGGTGATCATGGAACGGCAGCCGATACCTGGGTCAAAGGCTGGTTGGACCGGAGCGGCACGCCGGACAACACCAACACCCTCCACCTCGAGAACAGCCTGCTCTATCCGTATCACAACACGATCGCCATTTGGAGATGTCCTGGCGACCGGAGCACTTCGCGCCACAGCCGCAAGGACTATCCGCGTGTGCGGAGCATGTCGATGAACGGCTGGCTCAACACCGAGTTCGTCGCCATTGGCAACAGCGCCGCCGAATTCAAGGTCATCCGCACTCTCTCCGACATGGTGGCGCCCGGGCCCGCGGACACCTGGGTGCTGATCGACGAGCGCGAGGACAGCATCAATGACGGTTACTTCGAAGTGAACATGAAGGAGCAGATTATCGTTGATTTCCCTGCCAGCTATCACAACGACGCCGGCGCGCTGAACTTCGCCGACGGCCACAGCGAGATTCGCCGGTGGCGCGACCCGCGCATTCGGCCGAAGCTGCAGCGCGGGCAACTCCTCGAATTGCGCCAGCGCTCGAACAACAATCTCGATCTGGAATGGCTCCAGGCCCACACCACCGGGCGGGTTAGCCCTTGAAGCCGCGCCGGAGAGGAATACGGGGGGGCCATCGCATTTGTTTATGAGGTATAAGATTGGAGTGGGGCTGAGGCGCACCCGGAAATCTGCGTGCTCGTTCCGGCGTGAGATTTCCGGGCTGGGCATCATGCTGTTGTCTTTGGCGCTTGTGTCCGGCGCCTGCGGGGCCGAAATCCACATGGGTTGCGCCGCGTCGAACGACCTCTACCTC
>CAYPUR010000316.1:0-4891 GCA_964413865.1 uncultured Verrucomicrobiota bacterium | reverse complement strand
GCCGAGGTTGAGCAGATCGGTGACCGGGAAGAAGATGGCGGCCGCCTGGACGGCGCTGCTGGCGCGATCCACGGGATCGGGCGCATCGGCGGGTCCGGGGCCGCCGCGCGTGGCCAGCATCAGGCTCAAATGGCCGCCCGCGCTGCCGCCGGTGACTCCAATGCGGTCCGGGTCGATCCCATACTCGTCCGCATGGTGTCGGATAAACCGGACCGCCCGGCTCACGTCGTCGAAGATCTCCATGACCGTGGCATCCGGCTGGGGCAGGTGGGTGACGGCAAAGACCGTGTAGCCGCGGCGCAAGATCGGCGCGGCCATGAACGGTTGAAATGCGTTCGTGCCCGATTTCCAGCCTCCGCTGACCATCAGCGCGACACCCAATCCGTTCGGCCGCGCCGGCCGCGCCACGTCGATGACCAGGGGCTGCCCGTGCCGTTGTCCATAGACGATGCCGTGCGTCCGGACGTGCGAAGGGTGGAAGTACCACCAAAGTGCGGACGCCGTCGTGCCGGACAGGACGATGACCAGCACGACGACGCTCGAGAGGCCATAGAAGACTGCGCGCCGCGTGGACATGTCCCGAACGTGGCATGAAATGCATCCGCCTCCAAGCGGAGAATTGAGGGGGGTGCATCTGTAAGTTGTTGGTGGGAATCGAGTGTGCGCCGCGGGGGTGCACGCGGGCTCCACCAGGAGTCTCGATCCGTTGCAGGCCCGGTGCCCTCACCGGGCGACAGAACACCGACAACAATCCGATGCACCGAATTGAGGGCGGCGGGCTCGGTTTCTCCGTTGACGATTCTTGGCGCGCACCGCAATTTCTGCCTGTTTGCGTCAGGATGAAGAAGACAGTCCTTTTTGTTTGCACAGGCAACGTATGCCGCAGCCCGATGGCGGAAGGCCTCTTCCGCCATCAGACGCGTCATGGGGACAAATACGAGGTCCTGTCGGCGGGGGTGGGGGCCATCGACGGCCAGCCTCCGAGCGCGCATGCAATCGAGGTCATGCGCGAGCTTGGGATTGACATTGCGGGCCAGCGGAGCCGGGCGCTGACGGCCGAGTTGGCGCAGCGGGCCGATTACATTTTCGTGATGACTCACGGGCATCTGGATACCGTGACCCTGCTCCACCCGCATGCGGCGGAGAAGACCTTCCTGTTGCGGGAATTCGACGAGACGCTTGCGATTTACGAGAAGGACATTCCCGATCCGATTGGCGAGGGTCTTTGCGTCTACCGCGACTGCCGGGATCAGATCGAGCAGGGGCTGCATTCCCTGCTGGCTTTCATTGAACAAACCGCGGGAGGCGGCGATGCCCCTCCCATTCCACACCGTCCTATGACCATCACTGTCGGCGCCGACCACGCGGGGTATGCCCTGAAAGAACTTCTCAAACAGCACCTGGCCCTTCACGGCTACGAGGTCAACGACGTCGGCGCGCATTCGGCGGAATCGACCGACTACCCGGACTACGCGCAGGCGGTGGCCAGGCAGGTGGTTTCCGGGCAATCGACCTTTGGCTTGCTGGTCTGCGCGTCGGGGGTGGGGATGAGCATTGCGGCCAACAAGGTGCCGGGGATACGCGCCGCGGTGGCGCGGGACGATGTGATGGCGGCCCTCGTCCGGCAGCACAACGACGCCAACGTTCTCTGCCTGGGCGCGCGTTTTGTCAACGAGGAGCAGGCGCGGCGGATTCTGACGGCGTTTTTGGGCGCGGAATTTGAGGGGGGACGCCATCAGCGCCGGGTGAGCAAGCTCGAGCCGGGCGAGTCGGGCGCCCCGCGCCTGGCCCGGCTGGATCCGGCGGTTCACGGGGCGATTCGGCGTGAAGTGCAGCGTCAGCAGGAGAACATCGAGCTGATCGCCAGCGAGAACTTCGCCAGCCCGGCTGTTCTCGAGGCCCAGGGGTCGGTGCTGACCAACAAGTACGCCGAGGGATATCCCAGGAAGCGCTGGTACGGCGGATGCGAGAATGTGGATGTCGTCGAGCAGTTGGCCATCGATCGCGCCAGGGAGCTCTTCGGCGCCGAGCACGCGAACGTGCAGCCTCACTCGGGGAGCGGGGCGAACATGGCGGTCTATTTCGCCTTTCTCAAGCCGGGCGACAAGATGCTCACGATGGATCTGAGTCACGGAGGGCATCTCACCCATGGCAATCGAGCCAATTTCTCGGGCCGCTTCTTCGAGATCGTCCACTACGGGGTCCGCAAGGACGACGAGCGGATCGATTACGAGCAACTGGCCGGGCTGGCGCGAGAGCACCGTCCCCGGATGATCACGGTCGGCGCCAGCGCTTATCCCCGGACGATCGATTTCGCCCGGATGGGCGAGATTGCGCGCGAGGTGGGCGCTCTCCTGCTGGCGGACATTGCGCACATTGCAGGGCTGGTTGCGACGGGGCTGCACCCGAGCCCCGTGCCTCATGCGGATTTTGTGACGACCACCACGCACAAGACGATGCGGGGGCCGCGCGGCGGGCTGATCCTGTGCCGTGGCCAGTACGCCAAGGAGATCGATTCGCAGGTGTTTCCGGGCATCCAGGGAGGGCCTTTGATGCACGTGATTGCCGCCAAGGCCGTCTGCCTGCACGAGGCGTCCCGGCCCGAGTTCAAGGCGTATCAGGAGCGCGTGGTTCGCAACGCCGCCGCGCTGGCGGCCGGCCTGCGGCGCAACGGATTCCGGCTGGTCAGCGGCGGCACCGACAACCACCTGGCGTTGATCGATGTGGGCGCGCGCGGGATGACCGGCAAAGAGTGCCAGATGGCGCTCGATGAAGCCGGCATCACCGTCAACAAAAACACCATCCCCTTCGAAACCCGGTCCCCATTCCAGGCCAGCGGCATCCGGGTGGGCTCTCCGGCGGTCACGACGCGCGGAATGGCCGAAGCCGAAATGGCCGCGATCGCCGATATGATCAGCGAGGTGCTTATGGACATCAAAAACCTTGACGTCGCCCACCAAGTGCGTGATCGTGTCCGCGAATTGACCGCGAAATTCCCCTTGCCGTACTAGACTAGAATTCACCGGAACTCAGGCGGCAAAGGCTGGCCAAACCTTATTTATCCTCAGCTTTATACGTTGGGTCCGTCCTTTCCGGAAGGGTGTCACGTTCTCCCCGTTGACGGTGAAGATCCGGGTTCACGATCAATGGACTGTCAACTCGTTGCCAACTGATTAGATTATGCCACGCCCAAAGAAGTCCGAACGGCCCCGACCCAAACCGATGCGTCGCGGCAAAACCACCGCCGCTTCAGAGTCGAATGCTCCCCAGGTCGCGCCGGAGAAGCCGTCCCCGCCGCCCGACCGAACGCCTGGCGACGCCACACGCGATGAGATGCGATCCGAGCCGACGAAGGAATCGGCCCCGGCGGCGCCCTCGCCAGTTGCGTCCGAGACAGCCGGCGAACCGTCGGTCGAAGCCGCACCCGCGCGGCCCGCGCCTTCCTCCCGCCCCGCCCTGCCGACCGGCACGATGATCAACATCGCCAAGCTGCAGTCGATGTCGATGGTCGACCTGACGCATATGGCCAAGGAATGGGGGATCGAGAACTTCGGCACGATGAAGAAGCACGAAGTCATCTTCGAGATCCTCAAGAAGAACGCCGAGCGCAATGGCGTCCTGTTCGCCGAAGGCGTGCTCGAAATCCTCAGCGAAGGCTTCGGATTCCTCCGATCCCAGTCGTTCAATTACCTGCCGTGCCCGGAAGACGTCTACGTCTCCCCGTCCCAGATCCGCCGCTTCGACCTCCAAACCGGCGATGTGGTGGCCGGCCAGATCCGGCCGCCCAAGGAGAAGGAGAAGTTCTTCGCGCTGCTCAAGGTCGAGGCCGTGGCCCACGAGGATCCCGACAGCGCCAAGGAGAAGACGCACTTCGACAACCTGACCCCGCTCTTCCCGAACAAGCGGGTCATTCTCGAAACGAGCGCCGACGAGCTCTCGACGCGCGTCGTCGACCTGGTCTGTCCGATCGGCAAGGGCACCCGGGGCCTGATCGTGGCGCCGCCGCGCACGGGCAAGACCGTGTTGATGCAGAAGCTGGCCAACGCCATCCTCAAGAACAATCCCGAGATCTACCTCATCATCCTGCTGATCGACGAACGGCCCGAGGAGGTCACCGACATGGAGCGGACCTGCAAAGGCGCCGAGGTGATCAGCTCGACGTTCGATGAGCCGCCCGAGCGCCATGTGCAGGTGGCCGAGATGGTGATCGAGAAGGCCCGCCGCATGATCGAACACAAGAAGGATGTCGTCATCCTGCTCGATTCGATCACCCGCCTGGCCCGCGCCTACAACACCGTCCAACCCCACTCGGGCAAGATCCTCTCCGGCGGCGTCGACGCCAACGCCCTCCACAAGCCCAAACGGTTCTTCGGCGCCGCGCGCAACATCGAGGAAGGCGGGTCCCTCACCATCATGGCCACCGCCCTGGTCGACACCGGGTCGCGCATGGACGAGGTCATCTTCGAGGAGTTCAAGGGCACCGGCAATATGGAGGTCCATCTCGACCGGGCGCTGGTCGACCGCCGCATCTTCCCGTCGATCAACATCGAGCGGTCGGGCACGCGCAAGGAGGAGTTGCTCTATCATCCCGATGAACTCTCGCGCATTGTGCTTCTGCGCCGCGCCTTGACCGGCGTTCCGCCCGTCGAGGCGATGGAACTGCTGCTCGGCAAGCTCAAGAAGACCCAGAGTAACATCATGTTCCTCCTCTCGATGGCGAACGTGAGTTGACCCCCTTTCCGAGGATGGTCTTGCGTGCGTTCCCATTCCAAAGCGGGGCCACAGCACTCTCCCCCGACTCGGGACTTCGCGGTGTTGGACGCGTTCGTGCCAGTGCGGCTGCCGTGCAAGGCCGGCATCTTAGGGTCTGTGCAAAAATTACTTCCGATTT
>CAYPUR010000315.1:0-4925 GCA_964413865.1 uncultured Verrucomicrobiota bacterium | reverse complement strand
AATATTGATGATCCGGCCCGGAAAAGCGCCGAGAAAATCGCCTTTGAGGATGCGCATGAAACCGGCCAGCACAACCACGTCCACACCGGCTTCCCGCAAGGCCGCCACGTACGCCCGCTCGGCCGCTTCGTCCAGGCGCGTCCGATAGGGCCCCGGGGCGAGGTGCTCGGCGCGAATCCCCCGTTCGCGCGCCCGATCGAGAATGGCCGCGCTCGGCACGTCGCTGAGCACCAGCGCGATCGTGGCCGGGACGCGCCCCGCAGCACAGGCGCCGGCAATCGCCACGAAGTTCGAGCCCTTGCCCGAACCCAAAACGCCCAATTTGAATCGCGTCGCCTGTGTCATGCGGACGCCTTGGTATCAAAGCCCCGTGCCAAAACAAGCCCGAAACCGCCGGGTATTTCGTTGACGCTCCTCCGGCGCGCCCTACTGTTTCCTCAAAAGACATGCCATGATCGGCAGAGCCGCAACAACAACGCACCACACGGATCCCATGAAAACTCACTGTCCTTCCCTCGTTCAGCGCGCCATCCTGGCGTTGGTCGCCGCCGGCGCGCTGCTGCACAGTCCCACAGCACAGGCCGGCTCGTACGCCGAGACCGTCCTGGCCGACAACCCCGTCGTCTATTATCGGCTCGAAGATCCGGCCGACACGTACACCGTCGCCAATGCCGTCAGCCCCGATGCCTATCAGGGAGATGTGATCTACGATGATTTCGCCGCTTTCCCGAAGTTCGAGCAGGCCGGCATCGACACCCGTTCGGCTGGCTTTCACGTCTACACCCCCGACGGCGGAACGCCCCAGAAATCGCATATCCAGGTGCCCTACGCGCCAGAGCTGAATCCGGAAGGCCTATTCACGGTGGAGCTTTGGGCGCGCGCGACCAGTTGGGCCACCGGGGTGCGGTGCATCGCCGGCAATATCAGCAGCTTCTCCGATGGCTGGTGGTTCCGGCAGGAGGCCGGGACAACGCCTCGCTGGATTTACGTCCAGAACGGAGGCGGCATCTACATGGCCGGCGGCGACATCGCCAAGAACGAATGGGCGCACCTGGTGGTCACCTACGACGGCACAACGGTTCGATTCTATGGCAATGGCGAACAGCAATGGACATCGACCGGCAGCGTCCCGTCGATCAACCTCGGAGGGCCCTTGTGCCTGGGTGGCAACCCCGCCATCAGCGAGGAGTTCTTCGATGGCAACATTGACGAAGTCGCCATCTACGCCAGCGCCCTCACGGCGGACCAGGTCAGGCTGCATCACGAGGTGGGCCGCGCCAATATCGCCCTCCCGCCGGTTCCGGCGTCGGTCGTTCAAGGTCCCGCGTCCACCTCCGCCCATGCCGGCCGCATCGCCACCTTTGCCGTCAACGCCGATGGAACCTCGCCTCTGACCTATCAATGGCATAGGAACGACACGCCGATCGACGGGGCGACCAGCGACATCCTTTCCTTTACCTGCGCGTATGCCGACAACGGCGCGACTTACAAGGTGGTGGTCACCAACCCCTACGGCTCAGCCACAAGCGCCCCCGCCACACTCGCGGTGATGACGGATCTGACCGTCGAGTCGCCCCCCGCCTCGATCACCCGCACGGCCGGGAGCAAGGCGGCTTTCATCGCCGTGTCCGGCGGCGCGCTGCCCGTCACTTACCAGTGGTACAAGGCGGCAGACCCGATTCCGGGCGCGACGGACCAGGTCCTGTGGCTGTCGAACATCCAGCTCGCCGATGACCAGACGACATACTCGGTCAAGATCACCAACCCCTGGATGAGCGTCGAGACGGACCCGGCCGTCCTCACCGTTGTTGCGCGGGCTGTGCCGGTTCCCGTGGACGGCTATGCCCGAGTGGTGATGGCGGATGACCCGGTCGCATTCTGGCGCCTGGGCGAGGCCGATGCGAGTGTCACGGCGGTGGACGCCGCGGGCAGCTTCGACGGGCAGTACACGCTCGGGTCGGGGGCGATCACGTACGGGGTTGCCTCGGGCATCCCGCAGGAGACCAACCCAGCCGTCGCCGTCACCGGCAAGGCCCATGTCCAGATTCCCTGGGCGCTCGAACTCAATCCGCACGGGGCGTTCAGCGTCGAGTTCTGGTTCCAACCCGCGTCGCCCAACCCGGGCCCCGATTTTCGCAACGTCATTTCGTCCGAGGGCGCCGGCCCCAGTTGGAGCGGTCCGAACGGCTGGCTGCTTTATCACATGCCCGACAACACGCTTTCCTGGGTGCTGTTCAGTCAGGGGTGGAACGGGGCGTGGCTGGGCGGCGGCGGCCCGGTCGAGGCCGGCACCTGGTACCATGCCGCCTTGACTTGCGACGGCGCTCTCTTTCACGCGTATCTGAACGGAGATCCCATCGCGACGCAGGCCTACCCGGCTTTCGTTCCGAACGGGGATGGCTTCACCAGCCTCGGCTTCCGCTTCGACGGCAACGGCGCCGGTTTTGAAGGCGCGATCGACGAGGTGGCCTTCTACCGCGAGGCGCTCTCGCCCGACCAGATCCGGGCCCACTCGAGCGCCAGCGTAAAGCTCAGCACTAAGAGAGCCGCAGACAGCATCGTCCTCGCCTGGCCCTTTGGCACGCTGCAACAGGCCGACCGCATCGACGGCGCGTTCGCTGATCTGACAACGGCGACTTCCCCCTGGACGGTCGCCATCAGCGGGACCGCCAGGTACTATCGCGTGCGAATCGAGTAGTCCCTATCGAGAAACCGAGAACCGCCGGGCCGGGATATCAACCTCCCGGCCCCGGTCCGCTCTTCGCGTCCGTGCATGGGCAGCGGCGCGCCGCGTTCACAAGGATGGCGGGGCCAAGACCACGCGAAAACCGAGAAATGAATGGCGTGCCACCGGCGGATAGCCGGCGCGCCAACTGCAGCGGCAGTTCACCCACGGAAAAGACCATGCGCCTCCGCGGACGGCGCGAGTCGGACCAGTGGTCGTGCCGGTCAGGTCCGCCACCGGCTCAGAGGGCGCGGCTTCGATCCAGTCCCAACACCATTCGAAGACGTTTCCGTGAACGTCCTCGAGCCCCCAGGAATTGGGGGCGAGTTCTCCAACCGGGTGCGGGCGCAATCCGCTGCTGCCGATGTGCCAGCCGTACGCGCCAAGCAGCGCCGGGTCGTCGCCATAGCAGAACGCACTGCTCGTGCCGGCGCGCGCGGCGTACTCCCATTCCGGCTCGGAAGGCAGCCGGTAGGTGTAGCCGTCTGGCAAGCGCCCGGCCTGCCGCTCCTGGTGCGTGAGCCGTGCGCAGTAATCCATCGCCTCATGCCACGAAACCCGCTCGACAGGACAGTCGAGATTCGCGTGGTACGCGGCGGGATTGGTGCAAATCAGGTTTTGGTATTCGGACTGCGTGACCTCGTGGCGGCTGATCCAAAAGCCGCGTGTGAAGCCCGCCCGAAACTGGCCCAACTCGCCCGCTGTGCGATTCGTGTCTCCTGCGGGTGTGCCCATGACGAACTCCCCGGGCGGCACCCAGCGCATGGAATCGGCCATGTCCAGACGCGACAATCGCTGCACCCGGTAGAAACGGGTTCGGTGCAGCGCGGAAGATGTGTCCACCAGGAAGGCGCCCGTCTCATCCGTCGTGATCGCCGCATCGACCGGCGTCCACACACCGAGAAGATCGGTCATGGACTGCAGTTGAAACCGATCCCCGGCGTTTCCCCCCCAGCTCAGCGTCAACTGCTCGCCGCGGAGGCGGGCGCCGATTGCCGGAGACGCCCAGGGATCGTAGTCCGCACTCACAAAGGCGGCCTGGTAATCCGCGTACAACTTCTGCATGCCCTCGCGCCTCGCCTGGTTCCAGTGGCTGAGAAAAGCAACCGGGTTCATGTAGTGCAGGAAGTCAAACGTCACGAAGCGCTCGACGTAAGGGGCGGTGGCGTCGAATTGCCTTCGCAGGCGGGGCGCATCGCATGGCATGTACACGCCGGCCGAGATTCGGAAGGATTCGAGATTGGCCCAGAACCGGACGCCGGCGTCGTCGCAGGCGTTCTTGAAGGCCTGGGCATAGGGCGCCACGCGCTGCACAATGTCGGTCTCCCATTGCTGTGCGCCCACGCTGTCCTGCAACAGGAGGAGACCGATGCCGGTTTGGTCGAGCAGCTCCCGGTAGATCTCCTCGACCCGGCAGGGAGACGGGCGCTGGCTGCTGATGAATGGCGAGATCGCCAGCGGCGCGTCCCCCGAAATGACCGCGCAGGCGGCGGCGATGCCGCGGAAAAACGACTTCAGCCGCGCGATTTCCGCCGGTTGGTAGTCCCCGGTCCACGGTTCATAAGGAATGTACCAGCCGGCAAACGATCGGTGCGGGATGTTGGCCTGGTAGCGGGCCCAGGCGCGTTGTGCGGTCGACGCCATTCTCCCCTGGGTTTCGGCCAGAAACTCGCCCTCCGTCATGTCGTGGTTCCAATTCGGCAGGTACAGCCCGAGGTAGACCTCGAAATCATGGGCGTCGGCGTAGTCGAGAATGATCTCGGTCGCGTCACGCGGGCCGGAGGAGCCAATGAACGAATGCGTCGTGCCATCATGATTCTCCCGCTCGATCATCTGGATAATGATGGTGTTCATCCGGAGATCCCGCATCCGGTCAAGAGCGGCGTGCCACGTCTCCGGCGCCCAGGTTTGAAGCTCATTCTGATACTGCACGAAACTCCCAGCCAGGCGAAGGGGCGTCGGCGCCGCCGCGGTAACCGGCCAGCCCCCGGATACCAAGGCCAGCCCGGCAAGCATTATGGATAGGGTGCAACGCATGTTTGGTCCGTCGAAGCCGATGCGAGCACCATCATGCGCCGCCAGCGCCGGTGTGGCAACATCGCGTCGAGGTGATCAACACCGTCACCCTGCAAAACCGACAGGATGTCCTCGTCTTCAGCCAGAAAGCCGGTCCCGGACGCCATCCCAGGCCGCCCCAAAC
>CAYPUR010000314.1:0-4933 GCA_964413865.1 uncultured Verrucomicrobiota bacterium | reverse complement strand
CAGGCTAGGGAGGGGCCATGATGCGGACGCGGTAATAGTGTTGGACTGGGGCCTCCTGTCCCGCCGGGGGGCAGTCTGTGAACCGCACCCTGGTCTCACCGACGGGCTCGCCAACAAGCACCGGCGCGGACACGGGCGACCAGGCTGTGAAAGGCCAGGGACCGGCCGAACGTTCCAGAGTGTATTGAAGCGCTTCGGTGACGTTTATTTCGAGGGTGGCGGTGCCCCCATGGAGGCTGACGAATTGGAGGTGCGCCTGGGAATGGGGGTCGTTGGGGTCGGTGCCGGCAGCCATCTCATCCCGGTTGGCAATCCCATCAGCGTCATCATCGTTGCCGGGCAAAGGCTCCAGATTGTCGAAATGCCACTGTTCCCAGTAGTCCGGCAGACCGTCCTGGTCTGTGTCCGTCAGCGTCGAGACTTCCTCGAAAGGTCCTGCGATAACCAAGGCGAAATCCTGGGGGCCAACAACGATCCGGTGTGCCCAAACACTGATCTCGACCACGCCGGTTCGGTCGGGTGTCCAGTGGATCTGCTCGACGTTGTTGAGCCGGTCGAAAGCGCCGCCAGGCACCGATTGCCCGTCCACACGATGATTGCCTCTGAAAGAGTGGCGAGGGGTGCGCATGCGCAGATCCAGATCGTTGACCAGATGCCGGTCCGCTCCGGGAGTGGCCGGGTAGTCAGTCCATACGAGAGTGATTCTGATCGGTTGGTCTGTCGAGGTCAGGCGCACATGCTTCCGGTATGGAAACGCCGGGGTCTCGGCAAAGGCCGGGGACTGATCGACCACGCGCAGTGCGAAGGTGTTGGGATGCAGGGGCAGGGTTCGCGACAGGTTGACCCGGCCCCAGCCTTGATCCCGTGTGGGGGGTGACGCGAGGGCGTTCGACATGGAGACCGCGGCGTTGATCAGGACCGCTTTCACCAGAGCCGCGCTCAGGTCGAGTCGGCGGTCCGCCATCACCGGATTTCCGGTCGGGTAGAATCCCTGCGCAAAATAGTCCCGTGCGAGTGCCGCAAGACCGGCCACGATCGGGGTGGAGAAGCTGGTGCCGGATCGGGTGGTGCGGTAGCAATTCTGCGTGGTCGTGTCGCCGTCACTGGCGGCTGTTCGGATATCCTGTCCCGGGGCGGTCAGATCGGGTTTGTAGCGCCCATCGCTCGCCCAGCCGCGGCTCGAAAAGCCCGCGACACGCTCCTGGTTCGAACCGGACATCGACGCCGCGACGCTCAGGCAGTTTTTCGCCGTCGAAGGGCTGCCCACCGTGTCGTCGAGAGCGTTGTTCCCGGCTGCGCAGACGACGAGGAAATGCCTGTTGGACCAGGTGACGAGGTCAAGTTCCCGACACACTTGCGAATAGATGTTCTGGATCAGGCTCTGTTCCTGATCGCCCCAACTGTTGTTGTGGATGGTGGCGCCCTGAGCCACCGCCTGCTGCAAGACCGGATAGAAGTTCGTCACCGGGCATCCCAATCCTGGGAGATCCGCACAATTGTTTCCCGCGTCGAATCCCGCATCCTGAATGATCAGGCGGGCGCCTGGGGCCATGCCGTTGTCTGCCGAGATGTCCCAAGGCGCGCCGAGGGGGGAACCCGCCGCGCACCCGGCCACGGCAGTTCCGTGACCGTGATTGTCCCACGCGAGCGGATTGTTGGGATCGTCGGTGGGATCGAGGAAGTTGACCGCGATCACCTTTCGCGCAGTCCAGTCCGTGGCGGTCCCTGCGATGGAATTGATGGCGGGCCAGGTTGCCCGGGCATCGCGAAAGTAACACGAGTCGATGTCCAGGCCCGTGTCGCAGATGGCAATCACCTGGTCGGTGCCGTAAATGTCACGGTCATGGAACGGGATTGTCCCCAGGGCGTGTCCGCTCTGCGTGATGCGACGGGCGCTGTCGTTCGCCAGGCGCGCCCGGCCGCCGGGTTCGATCCATTGCACGTCGCGATGCGTCGCGGCCAGACGAAGGAAATCGGGCAACCGATGGGCCGCGATGGTGCCGGCCAGATGCGCGCGATTTCCTACGGAGAGCGGGGCCAGCGATTCGAAACCGGCTGCTGCCAAGGTGGCGGCGAGGTCCGTGACGGGTCGATCGCGCACGGCATGGACATAGACCGGGACGTCGCCGTGGCGCGATGCGAGTGCGTGCAGCCCGGCGTGAACGCGCAGGGACGGGGTCAGGGGCTGAACGGAGAAGATCCCTGGGAGGGGCGAAGCCTCGCGATTCGGATGCAGCCGGGCGATCCAGCCGTTGTCCGGCACATAATCGAGCAAGTCCACGCCCTGCGCAGCGAGATCGCTCCGAACTGTTCGCTCGGCCCTCGCGGTCAGCCCGAGCAAGACAAGATCGCTGCCTCCGTCGTCCAGGAGGTGCTGGTGGCGAGCCAAAGCCGCGGCGGCGTCCGGGTCGAATCCGAACATGTGTCCATTGAACCGCAATCCCGGGCTGGTTGGGGCGGAGGGCGGATGCGCGGTGGGATTCACGGGCCGGGGGCTCTCTTTGGGCCTGCCCTCGACAAGGGCGGATGCCGCCGTCGGGGCAGAGGCCCCGATTGGTGATTGGGGTTCTTTGGAGGCAGGGACTCGCGGAGATCGTCCCTCCGACACGGGTTTCTGCTCACCGAGCAGTTCCAAGAGGACCAGCCCGCTCTGGCAGATAGCCAGCAGCAGCGGGATGAACAACAACACACCACGCCAGAGTTTCCGGCGCGGTGTGTTGTCAGGTCGGGTCATGCTGCCCGTGTTTCAGGATGGGGTGCCGTGGAGCGCCGAGCCCGGAGGCGCGCCTCGCTCGGATTACCAATAGCGGCCATGGGTTCCGAACCAGGTGCTCGACGCGTTGTGCCACTGCGGCTCGCTTCCGCCCCAGCCCATGTTGCATTTGAAATAGCGCTGGGTGTCCCACGTGATGCCGAGGCTTCGGTACTCGCGCACTTTGTAGCCGTAGGCCAAAGGGTAATGCCAATAGAAGCCGAGGCCGACAATCGAGGGGCGTCCGGCTTTGATCGAGTTGACTGCGTTGTTGCGTGAGCCCGGACTCAAGTAAGGGACGCCCCAGGTCCAGGTGATCTCACGACCGGCGCCCCGATGCTGGGCCCACTTGTAGCCCAGTTTCATGTTCCACGGCATGGTGGCCGCCTGGCCGTTCACGCAGAATGGCCCCACCTGGTTGAAGACGTAGCGATTGCAATCGCGCACGCTGTCGTCGTTGGACAACGGGGCGTCGGCCAGCGCCGTATTCTTGATCAATCGAGGCGATCCTTTGCGGTCCCACCAGCCGTAGAGCATGGCCCATGCCGCGGGGCCGCAGCCGCTGGCGCCATCCGGGCACATCTGCGGGTCGTTCGAGAACTGCCTGTAACGCCGCTGATCGCTCCAGTTGCCCGCATACCAGTATTTCCAGGAAGTCCAGCCGCTGGTGGCGAGGTTGGGGCCGGCGCCTTGTCCCGGGCCGGTTCCAACGAGCAACAGGAACTTCTGTTTGCTGTCGTTGTCATAGGTGACTTCGAGCGTCGTCCCGCCGTCGCGCTGCCCTGTGATCCAGAGGCCCGTGCCGGTCGTTGGCAGTTCGACGACCGCGATGGTCGGATCCGCCACAGCGGTCGTTCGGATGCGCTGATTGGGAAGAACGAGTTGTCGTTCTTTGAGTGGCACCTTGAGGACCTCCGGTTCCTTGCCAAGCGCCGCTTCCCATTCCTGCGCGGCCAGTTCGGCTCGCAACCGCCTCAGTTCGATGTAGAGCGGGTTCTGCGCGAAGTCCGCCTTGAACTCGCGGTAAGACTGATACCTCCGGGCCGGAAACTCTGGCGCGCCGTCGTCCTGCGTTCCGTTCTCATTGTCCAGCCCTTCGAATTCCTTGCCCGAGATCTCGAGGACCTTCGGGTCCAGATAGAAGGGTTCGTTGCCGATGCTGCCGACGAGCGCGCCTTGGCTGTCTTCGGCTGCCAGCAGCCCGTCGTCGAAACGCAAGGGCTTGATCGGACCACTGGTTCGCGCTGTGCGCAACAGACGTTCCACCGGCGTGGCGCCGCTTTGTGAAAAGCTCGGCACGGGAAAATCGCCCGTGGTCAAAGACACCAGCAGATGGCCGAAATCGCAGTCGTCGTTCGCGGTGTCGGGCGGGCTCATCCCAAAAGGGTCTTTGGGATCCACGGAAGCGCGCTGTGCCCGCAGGACCTTGAACTCGATGTAGGCCGGGGCCTTTCCGTCCTCGAAGGCCGGATCGTAAACGGGATAGCAGACGGGCCCAAGCCTGGCGTCGATCCAGGCATTCTCGGGATCCCCGCCCTCGCTCTCATCGTCTTCGATCAGGAGGTCGCGGAGGAACTGTTGGGCAATGTTCACCGCCAGAGCCGGTGCCTGCTCCAGGGGCAAGGCCGTGACAAAGCCGGCTTGCTGGCCGTCGTTGATTCTCAGGCGATAGAACGCCTGTGGATCATGCGTGTTCTGCAGCAGCCCGCCAGTTGTTGTCAGGAGCGTGGGGTCGAGCGCCACCTTTTCCCAGGTCTTGGCGTCGAGAGACCGCTCCATTTCGAGGACGGCCACATCCGCATCGGTGTGAAGGCAGGCGAGAACGCTCGCGCCCGCGAGGCACGAACGAACAAGCCGCCCGAGTTTGGTCGGCGTGTCTGTTTTCATTGGTGTTTTTCATTTGATGTCTCTGTCCGTTGCGGGGCGCAAGGATTTGTCCCGCATCGTACGATGGAATTCTTGCACATTTGATTGCATAATGCAAAGAATTACAAACACTGTTTATATCCGAAGCCGATTTGGGTGCGGATGGAATGGCGCGAAGCGCTTCAGTTCCGCCGCGGGGGGCGCCGCCTCGAGCGTCGTCCCGGGCTGGGAGCCCGTGCCTCTCAGAACTCTCCTTCTTAAGAGGGGCTGACCGGGGCGCCGCGCCATCCGGGCGGAATGGGCGGCATTGCGCCC
>CAYPUR010000313.1:0-4936 GCA_964413865.1 uncultured Verrucomicrobiota bacterium | reverse complement strand
TCCGAAGTAGACGCCCGTAATGACCACGTGGTGCGCCGCGAACGCCGCGCCTGCTACAGCGTGCGCGCCCGGCAGGGGCAACAACTGCCGCAACTGCCCGTAGACGAACCAGCGCCAGTAATACTCCTCGACGAACGCATGGACGATCGAGAGCAGCAGGGCAAACAGCCAGTAATGATCGATCAGATCGAATCGCTCGGCCTGCGCGCGAATGGCGGGAACGCCAGACGCCATGACGCCGCTCAACGCGGTCCGTGCAAGCCCGACCAAAGCGAGTCCGATCAGGAAGCCGCTCGCGATCCCGAGCGGCATGGACTCGAGATCGCGGCGGTGCGGTTGCGGAAACTGGAACCGCTGACGCAGGATAAGTGTCAGGGCCAGGATCGGCCAGGCCACTGTGAATGCCTTTGTGCCGCCGTAGAGGGTCTTGACCAGCGCGGATTCCTTGAGCAGGACGAAGTAGGCCACCGCACCCAGACAGGGCACGACCAGGGCCGGGATCAATGCCAGCCAAAGCCGCCGACTTTGGACTGAGTTTGTATTTGTCGAGGCCACGTTCTGGCGGCGCAGCGTAGCCGCTGCGCCGCCAGTCGGCGAATTGAAATTCGGAATGCGGCGATTGGCTGTATCGCCTGTCCAGGGCTATGGCACCGCGGCTCGAAGGAACACGGCCTGCTCGTTGCCAATCGGCACCGTGATCGGCGTGTTCGCGCCTTGCTGGGTTGTCCACGGACCCAGAACCGACGGCGCTGTCTGCAAGACGAATCCAGCCGGAAGCGGTTGCGGATCGGATGTGATCGTCAACTGGTTCTCAGAACGGGTGACAATCAGGGTGGGGCGAACCGCGGGCGGGGGATCGTTGAAGTCCCAGAAAGCGATCAGACCGGCTTCGGCGGGCAAGGCTGTCGGTTTTGTGCCGTTGAAGATCGCCTTCACGGTCGTTTCGTCGAGGGCGGTCTTGAAGATGGCCATGTCATCGATGATCCCGAGCATCGACGCGTTGTCGGGGGCATCGTAGCCGAAATACGCTTCGGTGAAGTCGGTGGGCAGCGGGGCGGTGTTGTCGGCAGTCAGAAACAGCTCGCCGTCAATCCAGATCTCCTTGGTCGAGAGTTTCTTCTGGAACAGGAGATAGTGCCAATCCTGCCACCACGAGACATCGCCCGAGTAGGGCGGAAACAGATCGGTGGTCATGGCCTGCGAGATGCGCTGGGTGGCGGCATCGCAACACCCCGCGGTATCGAAGTACAACGTGTTGTTGCTCCACGGCGCTTGCATGGTCCAGCCGCGCTGCGTCCCGCTCGAAGAGGGCGACACACCCCAGAAAAGCGACGAATTCGCGATCGAATAGAGCTTCTGCCAGGCGCCCACAGCCATCTCGTCGTTGGCGGTCGCGGCGTTCAGGAATGTGGCATCCGCGACATGCACCGACTGCCCGGCGTTGACCTGCCCGAAGTCGATGCCGTAGTCGCCCACCTGGCCGGTCCGGCCACCGCCGTCCGCGGTGAATTGGGCCGGTTCGCTGAGGACCCCGAGGTGCTGGTGCAGTGTGTCCAGAGTATACGCGGCCACGGCGAACTGCCACGAGCGCTCGGCCAATGTCCCGTCGGCTTTCGGATAGACGAGGGTGGCGGTGTGGACCGACTTCTGGGCGAAGATCGGGCTGGGCACGTAGCGGACCGTGACGCGGCCGGCGTCTCGCACGACCTGGGGCGCCACCGCCACGCCGTCGATCCTGAGGCCGACCTTGTCCAGATCCCACGGCGAACTGCCCTGCGCGTGGACCGCCTCGACCAGGTTGGGCGCGCCATCGGTCGCGTCAGGCGCCGGCGTAAACGACACGAAGATGCCGTCGGGCGAGACGTCGTTGAAGTTCCAGTAGGCGACGAGTTTGTCGGCGGCCGGCAATGCGGTCGGCAGGGTGCCTGTGTACAGCTCATTGATCGTGGTGTCGCTCAAGGCCGTTCCGAACACGGCGAAGTCATCGATCAACCCGTGCATCAGGCTCGTGCCGCCGCCGTCGGATCCGAGAAACAGATCCGTGATGTCCGTCGGCAGGACGCCGTAATTGTAGCCTTCGAGGAACCAGAGGCCGTCGATCCAGATCTGTTTGACCTCGGCTTTCTTGGAAAAGACGAAGAAATGCCAGCCGTTCCACCAGGTCAGGTCGGTGTAGCCCGAGAAGGTCGTGATGCTGGCATTGATGCGCTGGTTGTTCGCGTCGCAGCAGCCCGCGGTGTCGAAGTAAATGTTATTTCCATTGGGGATATGGGCCTGCCAGCCGCGCCGCGTGCCGCTGCTCGATGGCGAGTTGGCCCAAAACGCCGAGTTGTTCGCGTTGTCGTAGAGCTTGATCCAGAGGGCAAACGTCATCTCGTCGTTCGCCGTCGCCTCGTTCAGGAACGCCGCATTGGCGATATGAACCGGACCCGTCCCCCGCCCGAAATCAACCGCGCGATCGCCGCTCTGTCCCGTGTGCCCGCCCGCGTCCCCCGTCAGGCTCGAGCCCCCCATCAACACGCCGAAGCGCGACGCGACCGCATCGCTGACGTATGTCCCGACAGTGAACTCCCACTCGATGGTCTTTGGGCCGGCGGTGCCCGGATACGTCAGCACAGCCTTGTGCTTGGATTCCATCGCGAGCAGCGGGCTCGGCACGTGCCGGACGGTTACTTTCGTTCCGTCGCGGATGAGTGTGATCGGCGCGTCCGCGCCGTCCACGGTCAGGCTCACGTTGCCTTCGGCCCAGGGGGTCACGCCATCGAGGTGGACCACCTCGATCAAGTCCGGCGGCGCCGCCGGCGCGTCCGCGGCAGGCATCAGCGAGAGGAACACCCCTTCAGCCGGATAATCGTTGAAATCCCAGAAGGCCATCAGCTTGGCGCCAGCAGGCAACGCCGTCGGCAGCGTCCCGGTGTGGAGCTGGCCAATCGTCGCTTCGTCGAGCGCCGTGCCAAACACCGCGAAGTCGTCGATCAGCCCGTGGACGACGTTTTGGGCCTCGGGGCGCGCCCCGATGTAAAGCGCGGTGAAGTCCGTGGGCAGCGGGCTCGTGTTGCTTCCTTCAAGAAACAACAGACCGTCAATCCAGACTTGCTTGATCTCGGCCTTCTTCGAGAAGACGAAGAAATGCCAGTTCTCCGTCCACCAGGTCAGATCCCACGTGTACTCGGAGAAGTTCTCGATGCTGCCGTTGATCCGCTGCGTGTCCGCGCCGCAGCAGCCCGCGGTGTCGAAGTAGATGGTGTTGTCGGCCCACGGCACATGCGCCTGCCACCCGCGCTCGCCATCGATGCTCGAGGGCGACACGCCCCAAAACGCGGAATTGCCCGACGTGCTGAAATTCTTGATCCAAAAGGCGAATGACATCTCGTCATTCGCGGCGGCTTCGTTGAGAAAAGCCCCATCCTGCACAACAACCGGCCCGGCCCCCGTCGCGAAATCCGCCGCGTAATCTGCCGCCTGCCCGGTGTGCCCTCCGCCGGGCGCCGTGAAACCGGCCCCGTTGCGAAAGACCCCCACCCGAGCCTGGACCGTGTCCTTGGTCTCGAGCGCCGGAATCGGAGAAGCCGCTTGGATCGGCCCGGATGCGCCGATCGCCGCGACGGCCAGCCAAAGCCACCAGTGTGGTCTGTGAGACGTATGTTTCATAGGGTGTGTTGTGTGTTCAGGTTCGATTGCAGCTAGCCCGGTTACGCTTCCTCGCGAAGCGCTAAGAAATAACCGGGCTAAGGTCTGGTTGCCGCCTCGCAGTTCCGCCCCTTCTTGGGCCTCCCCGCCGACAAAGGCACATGACCCGACACCGAATCCGAATTCGGGCCGATTCAGTTGGGGATGGAAATGCGTGATCTGAAGGTGATCCGCGGCAAACGCCCGGTCAATTACAAAGGCAAGCCGGTACGTCGGAGCGCCGGCTTGCAGCCGGCTTTGGGAGATCGGAGATCGGGGATCGGAGATGGGGAGGCGGTGCGTCAGTGCGTCGGTGGAGCAGCGATGGGAGGCTGCTCGTAATCGTAATCGTAATCGCTTCTCCTGACTTCGTGAAACCGTGAACGGGTCCGGGTTGGGATTGCAGGGGTGCGTCAGTGCGTCGGTGCGTGGGGGATCGGAGCGCCGGCTTGTAGCCGGCTTAAGGCGTTCGGAGATCGGGCGCCGGAGCGCCGGCTTGTAGCGTGCGGAGTTCGGAGGTCGGTGCGTCGGTGGGCGGTGGGGGGGTAACGCTCAACGTTCAACGTTCAACGCTCAACTCCCAACCATCAACCATCAACCCATTGCGGACCGTCACCGTCCCGGATTGAACCACCACAGAGAACACAGAGAAGAAAGGGGGGAAACACGAAGTCCAGCCCTTTGCGGTTCTTTGCGACCTTCTGTGAAAAATGACCCGACTGGAAGGTGTTCAACAGAAGATCGCAAAGGAACGCAAAGAAGGGAAAACCTGCCACCCGTTTCTTCGGCATCTTCTGTTGAAGTGCGGAGCAAGGATCAACCGCGAACCCTCGCGAACCACGCGAAAGAATGGAACAGCGGACTTTGGTGGTTGACCGAGGAGCAACGAAGCCAGACGGCCCTTCTTGCGAAAACTCTCCGGGCGGCGGCTCTCCTGGCCGGGGCCAGCGTTGGCTTGGCCCCTATCCTGCCGCGGCGGGACGGGGAGCCTCGGGGCTCGCCGCCTTGTCCCCCGCGAGAATCCCCCGCCGGGGCGCCCCCCGCAATCCTCAGACAGGCTCTCAGGTCTGTTCTATGCGCTGCAATCGATGACAGGCCTGCAGCCGGCGCTTCCGGGTCCTGATCCGACTGAGGCATTATGAATGGGCTGCCAGTTCTCCCGCCTCCCGCAGGCACAGTTGGCGCATCATATCGCGGGATTGGTGCCGGTGGCGGGACTCGAACCCGCACGGCTGTTGAAGGCCCCGGGATTTTAAGTCCCGTGCGT